>NZ_JBEXQA010000026.1:0-90285 GCF_040612395.1 Streptomyces sp. NPDC006430 | reverse complement strand
CCGGTAGCCGGACAGAACAGTCGCAGGACAGTCCAGCAGGACGTCAGTCAGACCCTGAGCCACGACCACCGGAACCCGCTACGAGTATCAATGTCGGACCCTCCCCGTACGGTGGAGGGGTGGACAGCACCGAGCGGCCGCGCGGGCCGCACCTGGAATGGACCGTCTTCGCCAGCGACATCGGGCCCCTGCTCCTGGCCGCGACCCCGGAGGGGCTGGTCCGGGTCGAGTTCCATGCCGAGCCGGACCGGGTCGATGCGATGATCGGCTCGCTCGTCTCCCGGCTCGGCGCCGATGCCCGGCGTCCGCGTCCGGGCCAGGAGGTTCTGCTTGCCGAGCCGATACGCCAGCTGACCGCCTATTTCGCGGGATCGCTCCGCCGCTTCGACCTGCCGCTGGACTGGCGGCTCAGCTCCGGCTTCAACCGGCAGGTGCTCCAGGAGCTGGACCGCTCGGTGCCCTACGGCGCGGTCGTCGGGTACGGGGAACTGGCGGCCCGGGTAGGACAACCGGGCGCGGCCCAGGCCGTGGGCAACGCCATGGGGTCGAACCCATTGCCGCTGGTGGTGGCCTGCCACCGGGTGGTGGAGAACGACGGGGGGATCGGCGGCTTCGGCGGCGGGGTCGAGACGAAACGGTCCCTGCTGGCACTGGAAGGCGTCCTGCCGCAGCCGTTGTTCTGACGGGCGGGCCGGACGCGGGAGCGGGGCGGGACACGAGGGCGAGCGCGGATACGGGAGCGGGGCGGGACGGGGGTACGGATGCGGATGCGGGGTGGGCACCCGGCCGGACCGGGGCGGGGGGCGTTCACCTCCCCCGTTCCGTCCTGCGGTAAGGGGTGGGAAACTGCCGCGGTGACTACTCCTACCGTCCCCGGCCTCGCCACCCCCGTCCACCGCCCTCCGCTGTCACGAGGGCGGTGGACGGCGTGACCGCCCTACCCGGCACCGACCGGCCCGCTCCGCCGGTCGACCCGGCGGACCTGCCCCGGCTGCAACGCCGTACCTCGGCAGTGCTGATCGCCTCCCAGATGTTGGGCGGCCTCGGAGTGCCCATCAGCATCGCCCTGGCCCCGGTGCTCGCGACCCAGGTCAGCGGCACTGAGGCGTTGTCCGGCTTCGCCTCCACCGCCTCGGTGATCGGAACCGCCCTCGTCTCCCTGCCGCTCGCCGCCCTGATGACCTCGCGCGGCCGCCGGCCGGGGCTTGTCCTCGCGTACGGGATCGGCGCCGCCGGCGCGGCCCTTGTCGTCCTCGCCGCCGCGATCAAGAGCTTCCCCCTGCTGATGCTCGGCATGGCCGCCTTCGGAGCCGCCTCCTCCGCCAACCTCCAGTCCCGGTTCGCCGCCGCCGACCTCGCGGCCCCGGACCGCCGGGCCCGGGCCATCTCCGTCGTCGTCTGGGCGTCGACGCTCGGCGCGGTGCTCGGCCCCAACCTCTCGGCCCCGGCCAGCCGCAGCTTCGCCGGGACCTCCATACCCGAGACGGCGGGTCCCTTCGTATGGGCCGGCGCCGTCTTCGTCCTCACCGGCACGCTGCTCGGCGTGCTCCTGCGGCCCGACCCGCTGCTGACGGCCCGCGCCCTGGCCGCACCCGAGGAGCAGACCCGTGAGGGCCGCTCGCTGCGGGCCGGGTTCGCGGCCGTCAAGGCCTCCCCGCGGGCACGGCTCGCGCTGGTCACCGTCGCGGTGTCGCACACCGCCATGGTCTCGATCATGGTGATGACCCCGGTCGACCTGGGCCACCACGGCGCCGGACTGGAGCTCGTCGGCCTGGTGATCAGCGGTCACATCGCCGGCATGTTCGCCTTCTCGCCCCTCATGGGCTGGCTCGCGGACCGGATCGGACGGCTGTCGGTGATCGGCCTGGCGGCCGGACTGCTGTCGCTGGCCGCGCTGCTCGCCGGCACCGCCGGGGCGAACCACGGGCAGAGCGCGCTCGGACTCTTCCTGCTCGGCCTCGGCTGGTCCGCCGGCATGGTCTCCGGTTCGGCGCTGCTCACCGACTCGGTGCCGCAGGCCGCTCGGGCCGCCGTGCAGGGACTCAGCGACCTCACCATGAACACGTGCGCAGGCGTGGGCGGCGCGGCCGCCGGACTGATCATGTCCCAGGCGGGCTACGGCTGGCTGAACGCGATCGGGGCCGGGCTGCTGCTGCCGATGGCGGCGCTCGCCCTGTTCACCGCGCGCCGCCATCCGGCGACCGTCAGCTGATGTGGTAGGCCTTGCGCAGCGTCTCGTGAACGGTCCAGGTGGTCCGGTCGCCCTCCCGGAGCACGCAGGCGGAGCCGGGGCCCACCTCCAGGGTCTCGCCACCCTCGATCTCGATGGTGGCGCGGCCACTGACCACGACGAACAGCTCGTCGGCCTCGACGTCGGTGACCACCCCCGGGGTGATCTGCCAGATCCCGCGCACCTGCTTGCCGTCGGCGGACTCCCACAGCACCTTGCCCGTGACGACGGGTGCGCCGGAGACGATCTGTCCGGGGTCGAGGTCCTCGACCTCCAGCTCGGCATCCGGAACGGAGACGACGAACGGGGCGGGGGCGTGATCAAGGGTGCTCATGCCGAGCCACCTTAATCCGGGCCCCTGCCCCACCGGGCCGACCACATCGTCCACCAACCTCCGGCTTCGCCCATCACCCTGTCGATCCTCGGACGCCGCCGGCCGGAACGTCGCCGGCCCGGTTCCCGGGCGGGGCCCACGAGGCACGACAACCGATCGGCGCGATCCGAGCCCGTGTTTGGAGGTGCGCATCCCGTGCCATGGATGGGACATGCACACATCACCCGAGGTCCCCGTCCTGTCCGAAGAGGTACGCGAGGCGCTCGACCGGCGCCAGCCCGTCGTGGCGCTGGAGTCGACGATCATCGCGCACGGCCTGCCCCGCCCCCGCAATCTCGCGGTGGGCGTGGAACTGGAGGCGCTGGTCCGTAAGGAAGGGGCGGTTCCCGCCACGATCGCGGTCATCGACGGCGTCGCGTACGCCGGCCTCGACAAGGCCCAGTTGGAACGGGTCGCCGGCGGCGAGGGCGTGCGCAAGCTCGGCCACCGGGACCTGGCCCCCGCCCTCGCGACCGGTGCGACCGGCGCGACGACCGTGTCCGCGACGGCGTTCCTGGCCGCGCGCGCCGGGCTGCGGGTCTTCGCCACGGGCGGGCTGGGCGGCGTCCACCGGGAATGGGTGCAGACCCAGGACGAGTCGGCGGATCTGCAGTTGCTGGCCCGGACCCGGATCACGGTGGTGTGCGCGGGTGTGAAGTCGATCCTGGACGTGCCGGCCACGCTGCAACGGCTGGAGACGCTGGGGGTGGGGATACTCGGATACGGGACGGAACGTTTTCCCGGCTTCTACCTGGCCAGTTCTGGTGAACCGGTGGATTGGACCGTCCATCGACCGGAGGAGGTCGCGGCGGTGATGGCCGCTCAGGACGCGCTCGGTGGACCGGAGTCGGCGTTGCTGGTGGCGAATCCGGTGGCGCAGGAGGAACAGCTGGATCCCGCCCTGCACGACCGGGTCCTCGCCGAGGCCCTCGCGGAATGCCGCACGCGTGGGATCACGGGGCAGGCGGTGACCCCGTTCCTCCTGGGGTTCCTGGTGCGGGCCACGGGCGGGGCCTCACTGGAAGCCAACCTGGCGGCGGTACGGGGCAACGTGACACTCGGAGCCAAGATCGCGGGGGCCTGGGCGGCGCGCCCGTGACCGCGTCGGGGGCCCTGCTGGTCATCGGGGACGTCGTGACGGACGTCGTGGCGGTGCATCCGGAGCCACTGGCCCCGGCCACGGACACGGCGGCCCGGATCCGGACCCTGCCGGGCGGCGCCGGAGCCAACGCGGCCTGCTGGGCCGCCTACGAAGGGGTGACCGAGGTACGTCTCCTCGCGCGGGTGGGGACCGAGTCGGCCGGGTGGCACGAGCGGTCCCTGAGGGATTCGGGAGTGCGCCCGCAGCTGGTGATAGATCCGGCCGAGCCGACCGGGACGGTGGTCGCCCTGGTCGGCGGGGACGCGGAGCGGACCTTCCTGACCGACAGCGGCGCCGCCCTGCGGCTCTCCCCCGAGGACTGGACGCCCGCCCTGCTGGACGGAGCCGCCCATCTGCACCTCTCCGGCTACCTCTTCTTCGCCGACAGCAGCCGCGAGCTGGCCCTGGTCGCGCTGCGGGCCGCCCGGGCCCGGGGGGTGCCGGTCAGCGTGGACCCGGCGTCCGCGGGCTTCCTGGCCGCGCTGGGTCCCGAACGCTTCCTCGATGCCGTGGCGGGAACCGACGTACTGCTGCCCAACGAGGACGAGGCCCGGTTGCTGGCCGGGCTCCCGGGGCAGGCCGGGGCAGCGCGGGCCGCTGCCGAGCTGAGCCGGCGGGTGCCGCTGGTGGTGGTGACCCGAGGAGCGTCGGGGGCGCTGGTGGCGCAGGGGGGCCGGGTGACGGCCGAGGTCGAGGCGGAGTCGACCGAGGCCGTGGACTCGACGGGGGCCGGGGACGCCTTCACCGGCGGGTTCCTGGCCGCCCGGCTGGCGGGCGCGGCCCCGGCGGATGCGGCCCGGGCCGGGTGCCGTGCGGCCGCACGGGCGGTCACCCGGCTGGGCGGGCGTCCCTAGCGGCGATCCGATGCCGGTCCCGTGCGGTCCGATGGCGGTCGGGAAGGGCCGTCCGGCGGCCGGGCGCCTACAGCGTGTACTCCTCCTGGTCGAGGGTGTCGATGGCACCCTTGCCACCCAGGTGGTACCGGAACACCAGCCCCTTGTTCGGGTGGGCGATCAGCCAGTCGGTGAGCTCGTGGAGGGTGATCGGCTTGCTCGCGGAGCCGGCGACGATCGGGGTGACGGCGGTGATCTTGGCGTCTTCGGCGATCGGGATGAAGGTCTCCACACCGACCGTTTCGAAGGGGGTGGCGCCGCCCGGTACGGCGCAGCCCCAGTTGCCGTGCTTCACGATCAGGCTGTGGAACCCGCCCTCGGGCGTGTAGCGGTAGACGGCGATCTCGTCGGGTGAGATCGGCATCTTGTGGTCGCAAGTGGGAGCGGGAGCGGGCGGCTTGGGCTTGCCGGACGCGCTGGCGGTCGGGGCAGGCTTCTTCGCGGACGTCGTGGAGGACGTGGACGGCGTCGCTCCACCGACGGGCGCCGCGCTGGTGGCCGGGGCCGACGAAGCGGCCGGGCCCGCGTCGGGGCCCGTACCGGCGGCTCCCGCGCCGGCGTCGCCGTCGCCGTTGCACGCCGTGAGGGCCAGGGCTCCGCACAGCACCAGCGCGGCGCAGGCCTGCCGTCGCCGCCGCCGCAGCGGCCGTCTCGACTCCCGGACCGAAGGGCCACGTCCACCCATTGCCGTCTCCCTCTGCCAAGGCGCCACCGGGTGGCCGCCGTCGAAGTGTGGCGTCAACGTAGCGTGCGGTATCCGCCAGGACGATGGCCGGATCTCGTTCGTCACCGAGCCGGGATGCCGTTGTTGCGGACCCCTGACGTCCGTGACGGGGCGGGCGTACGGAGGTCAGTCGGCGAGGCCGGTCCAGGCCGGGTGGCGGGGGTCGTCCGCCCGAACCACGGCGTCGGCCCGTGCCGCCGGGTCCGTCTCGGTCTCGTAGCGGGCGAAGGCGGGGAGGGTCCAGTGCGCGGACTCCTCGGTGCGGCGGGCCAGCGCCCCCGGGGAGAGCTGGATGTGCACGCTGAGGTCGAAGGGGAACCAGTGGTCCAGCAGCAGCGGGCCGTGCACGATCACGACGGCGCCCGGCGCGAGTTCGGTGTAGGGACTGCGGGTTGCTCTGTCGGTCACCGGGTCCCACAGGTCGGGCAGCACCCGCCCGGTGCCGCCCGGGTCGGTCGGGTCGAACACCTCGCGCCAGAGCGCGGCGGTGTCGTACCAGCCGCTGAGGTAGGAGTCCACGTCCTCGCGGCCGAACTCGAAGCGGAGGGAGGCCGGCCGCAGGAAGCCCTCGGCCGCGACCACCAGGACCGGGCGGCCGCGCAGGCGCAGCACGTCGGCGAGCCGCTCGGCGAGCGCACCGGTGCCGGCGGGGGGAGCACCGTCGATCCCCACCCGCTGCCAACTCGCCCGCTCGGAGGGGGTCCTGTGTTCGTCGAGGTGACCGGCGAGCCGCTCGGCCATCCGCTGCCATGTGATCGCTTCCAGCTGCACGGCCCCATTGTCAGTGGTGGGCCGTAGCGTTTTTCACGAGGGATCACGGCGGGAAAGAGCCGTTGGCCCGGCCTTGGGGAGGGGTCTGTCATGGCTCGCGAGACGACGTATCTGGAACTGTCGCAGGACGGCGGCGGAGCACACAAGTTCTACGAGGTGACCGTGGACGGCACGGCCGTCTCGGTGCGGTACGGGCGCATCGGCTCGGACGGCCAGGTGCAGTGCTCGTCGTTCCCGACGGTCGAGAAGGCCAGGGCCGCGGCGGCCAAGAAGATCGGGGAGAAGGTCCGCAAGGGGTACGCGCCGGCGGTGCCCGGACAGCGCGTCGCCCGGTCGGTGACCCGTCGGCAGGTCACGTCCGCGCCCTCGACCGCGCGGGCGGTCGCTCCGGTACTGTGGCGGTTCCGCACCGGCTCCTCCGCCTTCGGGATCCACGTGGACGAGGACCGCTGCTGGGTGGGGAACCAGGCGGGGGACGTCTACACGCTGAGCCACGGGGGCGAGGTGCTGGCCCGGTACTCGCTGCCGGACGGGGTCAAGTGCCTGGTGGCGGACGAGTTCTGGATGTACGCGGGCTGCGACGACGGCACGGTGTACGACCTGTCGTCGAAGGTGCCCTTCGGCGCGTACGACATCGCGGCGGACGTGGACATCTTCTGGCTCGACATCCACGAGGGCGTGCTGAGCGTGTCCGACCGCAGCGGCGGACTGACGGTCATCGACCACGAGGACGAGTTCCAGTGGTCGCGGCGGTCGGTGGGCTCCAACGCGTGGATGGTCCGGGCGGACGAGCAGGCGGTCTACCACGGCCACAGCCAGGGGGTGACGGCGTACGCGGCCTCGGGCGGAGCCCAGTTGTGGCACACGCCGACCAACGGCTCGGTGCTCTTCGGCTGGCAGGAGGACCACACGGTCTACGCCGGTACGGGGCGCCACACCGTGCAGCGGCTGGCGAAGGCGACGGGCGCGGTGGAGGCCTCGTACCAGTGCGACGCCGCCGTGTACGCGTGCGCGACTTCGCCGGACGGCCGGCACGTGTTCGCCGCCGACTACTCGTCCTCGGTGTACTGCTTCGACGCCGACGGCCGGCGGTTGTGGAAGCTGGGCACCGGCGGTGGTTCTGCCCTGTCCATGCAGTACCTCGCGGAGCGGCTGTACCTGGTCACCACGGACGGATCCCTGATCTGCATGGACGCGAGCGAGGAGGCGATCCTCGCGGCCCAGCAGGGCTCGGTACCGACCGCGGTGGACGTGAAGTCGGCGGCGGCACTGCCGGTGTTCACCCCGGCGGCCTCCGCCGCGGCGGTGGCGACCGTTTCGGTGACGGCCGCGCCGGCGGACGGCGTGGTGGTGGAGTGCGTCCAGCAGGGCGGCCGGATACGGGTGCAGGTCGTGTCGGGTGGCTTCGAGCCCTCGTGGAACGTGCAGTTCCCGCGCGGGATCCGGGAGCCCGGGGCCCGTTACGTGGTGGACGGTCTGCACGCGGCCTCGGGTGGCTTCTACCGGGTGCGCGGGGAGATACGCCGCTTGGTCTAGAGCGGGCCGGATCCACGCGGGCGGTTACGCGGGCGGGTTCACGCGGAGCGACTCATGGCAGTCGGCTCGGGCAACCGCCCCGGGCATGCGCACGGTGCGGCGCCGGGCGGGGCGGCGGTGGGTATGGAGAAGGCCTCGCCCTCGGCGAGCGTGCAGGTCACGTACAGCACGACCGGTACGGCGCCGAGGTTGCGGCCGAGGTGGAGGTGCTCGATGCCGGGCGGCTCGACGAAGCTGGTACCGGGCCGGTGCACGACGACGGAGTTGTCGTGCAGGATCCGCGTCAGCGTCCCCGCCTTGACCAGAGCGATCAGCGGAACCCGGTGGAAGTGCCAGCCGGTGCAGCCTCCGGGCTCTATGACGACCTCCCGCCCTGCGAGGTCGTCAGCGTCCTCCGCCTCTCTCGCGATGCGTACCGTCGTCGCCTGCCGTCCACCCATGTGCCCCTCCTAGCGCGGGCATCACGGCCCTACCGCAGCCCCGTCGCCCCCACCGTAAGGGGACGACCGGACATCCAGGGAGAGGTGACCAAACCTCAAACGGCTTTTTTTACAAGGTGATAAGCGGACCGGACGGCGGTATCACATGGTCATGAGCCTCGTGGTGTTCGAGTCGCCGAAGCAGATCCACTGCGCGCAGTGCCGCCAGGGGCCACTGCGGCATCTCGTCCGCGAGGCCGGTGTGCCCCGCTGCCTGGACTGCGCCGACCTCGGGCACCTGGTCTACCTGGCGCGCGGGGATGCCGCGCTCACCCGCCGGGCTCGTGAGGCCAGTTCGCTCTCCGCCGTCGTCGTCCGCTTCAACAAACGGCGCCGTCGCTACGAGCGCCAGGGACTCCTCGTCGAGGATCCCGCCCTGGCCCGCGCGGAGCGCGCCTGCCTTGCGGACGCCGAGGCACGGGCCCGCCGCCGGGAGCGCGACCGGCAGCGTCGGGCGGCCGAGGACACCCGGTTCACTGCGGCCTTCGCCGAGGAGATCCTGCGACTATTCCCCGGGTGTCCGCCCGAGCGTGCGACGGCGATAGCCAGCCATGCCTCGGTGCGCGGCAGCGGCCGGGTGGGCCGGACCGCAGCCGGTCGGGCCCTGGACGAGCAGGCGGTGTCGGTGGCCGTGCGCGCGGCGGTCCGGCACGCCGACACCGAGTACGACGCCCTGCTGATGGCGGGCGTCCCGCGGTTCGCGGCCCGGGCCCGGCTGGCGCCGCGGATCGACGCGATCCTGGACGCCTGGCGCGCGGCTTCGCCCGCACCGGCCCCCGAGCCGTAGTCCTGGCGGACTACCGGAGACGGAAGCGGCGGTAGAGCAGCACCCCGCCCAGCAGCAGGGCTCCGCCGCCGGGCAGCAGGTAGCCGGCGCCGTCGGCCCCGGTGTGGGCGAGCGCGGGGCCGTGGTGCGGCGGCGCGGGCGGGGTGACGGGGAGAGCGACGGCAGGCGGGCGGACCGGCTGGGGCGGTTGGACCGGCTTGGGCGGCTGGACCGGCTGGAGCGGCTTGGGCGGCTTGGCTCCGCTGGGCACCTCGCCGTTGACGGAGGTGTTGCCGACGACGCTGTTGCCGACCCCGACGACGCTGACCGCGTTGCCGCTGACGTTGACCGGGACGTCGACCGGAAGCTGGATCCCGTTGCCGGACAACAGCCCGGCCGAATCTTTTCCGTGCCCCTCCGCACGCGCTCCCCCGCCGTTCACACCCGTCTGCCCGACCCCGGGGTTCGCCGGATGCGCGGATGCCGGCCTTAGACGCCCGTCGCCACCAACCGCGTTCGCACAGCGGTTCCCCGCAGCCGGATTGAGCAGGCCGACGACGCTCACGGTGTTGCCGCACACGTTCACCGGCGTGTGCACCGGCAGCTGCACCAGGTTCCCGGACAGCAGGCCCGGCGAACCTTCGGCCTTCCCGCCCGCGTCCGCGTCCGCGTAGGCGAAACCGCTGACACCGGCGACCGCCAGCCCACCTCCCGCAACCACCGCCGCGATCACGCCATTCCGACGACTGTGACGCATCAGTTTCCCTGCCTTCCGGAGGAGTTCACGGGTGCTGCACCCGCACGGGAAACAACGCGGTAAACCCATTCGGGTTATATCGCCGGTAGGCATTTCACTCCATCGTGTGCTGGGTAGTGCTACTCCATGACGGAACGCCCGCTGCTGCTCCTGGACGTGGACGGCCCCCTCAACCCCTTCCGGTCCCGTCTCGCCGGGCTGCGCGGATACACCAGTCACCGCATGCGTCCGGCGCTCTGGATGTCCCGTCAGCGCCCCGATGCGCGCGGTGTGCGGCGCGGCCTGCGGGTCCGGCTGCACCCCGGGCACGGTGCCCGCCTGCTGGCCCTGCCCTATGAACTCGCGTGGGCCACCACCTGGATGCACCAGGCCAACACATTGATCGCCCCGCACATCGGACTCCCCGGCGATCTCCCCGTCATCGAGTGGCCGGAACTCTTCGCCCGCGACCCGGACGGCCTCTCCTGGAAGACCCGTCCGCTCCTCGACTGGACCGCCGGCCGCCCCTTCGCCTGGGTCGACGACATGATCACCCCCCGCGACCGTGCCTGGATCGCGGCCCACCACCCGACCCCGGCCCTGCTCCTGCGCATCCACCCCCGCCGGGGCCTGCGCGACCGTGACTTCACCACCCTGACCCGCTGGGCGGCCCAGGTCAGTGGCGGAGCGCGGTGACCGGGTCCGCGCAAGGGGTGCCCGTGGGCCACCAGTCCTCGGTGTCCGGCCGGGTCTCGTAGGCGTACCAGAGCCCGTCGCGGCCCAGCCGGAGCTGGCGGGTGTCCGCCGTGAGGCGGTTGCGGTCGGGGCGGAAAGCACCGCAGGAAGCGGCGAGCAGGGCCGGGCGGGCCCGGTCGAACGGTCCCGCCGGCGGGTCCCACGGGTCTTCGAGGGCGGCCAACCCTGCCGGGCCGCCCTGGCGCCAGGCCGCAGCGGCCCGCGCCAGGTCGGTGGTGGTACGGCCGGTGGCACGGGCCAGGTCGCGGTAGAGCGTACGGGCCGCACCGGTCAGACCGGCCGTGTGGTGGGCGGAGGCCAGGCGGACGGAGTCCTGCCAGAGGGTGAGGCCGGCGATGGGGTCCTCGCCGGTGGTGAGCAGTGCGAGGGCGCGAACGGCGGCGTCCGTGGCGAGCTGGTCCAGGGCCAGCGGGTCCGGGGCGGCCGGATCGGCCGGATAGGCCGGCGGGAGGCCCACGGCGGCGGGGCCGGCCGACGGGGCCGGCAGCGGCGGCAGCGTGGTCCGGGCCAGCGCGGCACGCGCCGGGACCCCGGGGAAGTCCGGTGCGGCGTCGGGCTGTTCACGTGCGGCGTGGGCGGCATTGCGGCGGGTCAGCTCGTCGAGCAGCTCGCGCTCGCCACGGCCGCGCACCAGCAGCAGGACGAACGGGTCCTCGTCGAGGAGGCGGGCCGCCCGGTAGCAGAGGGCTGCGGCGTGCTTGCACGGCGGACGCGCGACGTCCGGGCACGAGCAGCGGGGGACGAGCTCGCCCGCACCGGGCAGGATCGTCTCCGCCAGGGACTGCGGGACCTCCCGCTCCAGCAGACGCGCCAGCGCCGTCGGGTCGGCCGCCACCGCCTCCAGGAGTTCGCTCCACTCGGCGTCCGTGAAGGCACTGAGCGCCAGCTCCGTCCGGTACGGGCGGGGCCGACTGCCCCGCACGTACGCCACGATCCTGCCCGGGGTGATCGTGACCGCGTCGACGTGGCCCTCGGCTGCGTACGCGCGGCCCCGAGCCAGACGGGCCGGGTCGCGGGAGGCTTCCTCAAGTGCCGACACCCAGGCCCGGCCCCACCAGCTGACGGCCTCCGCCCCCGCGGGCACGGTCTCGAAGGTGCGGCGGCGGTCGTCCCGCGCGGTGATCACGCGGGCCTCCGCAGGGAGACGAGGTCGGCCAGCTCGCGGTCGGTCAGCTCGGTCAGCGCCGACTCCCCCGAACCGAGTACGGCATCGGCCAGGGCCCGCTTCGCCTCCAACATCTCGGCTATCCGGTCCTCCACGGTGCCCTCGGCGATGATCCGGTGGACCTGGACGGGCTGGGTCTGGCCGATCCGGTAGGCGCGGTCGGTGGCCTGCTCCTCCACGGCCGGGTTCCACCAGCGGTCGAAGTGGACGACGTGGCCGGCCCGCGTGAGGTTCAGCCCCGTGCCCGCAGCCTTCAGGGAGAGCAGGAAGACCGGGACCTCACCGGACTGGAAACGGTCCACGAGCTGCTCCCGGCGCGCCACCGGCGTCCCTCCGTGCAGTAGCTGGTGGGAGATCCCCCGGCTCGACAGGTGTCGCTCGATGATCCGGGCCATCGTCACGTACTGGGTGAAGACCAGCACCGAGCCGCCCTCCGCGAGGATCGTGTCCAGCAGCTCGTCGAGCAGGGCCAGCTTGCCCGAACGGTGCGGGATCCGGGGTTCTTCCTCCTTCAGGTACTGCGCGGGGTGGTTGCAGATCTGCTTGAGCGAGGCCAGCAGCTTCATGATCATGCCGCGTCGCTCGATGCCCTCGCTCGCCTCGATCACGGCCATCGCCTCGTCCACCGCGGCCTGGTAGAGCGAGGCCTGTTCGCGGGTAAGCGAGACCGGGTGGTCGGTCTCGGTCTTCGGCGGCAGCTCGGGGGCGATCCCGGGATCGGACTTCTTGCGCCGCAGCAGGAACGGCCGTACGAGCGCGGCCAGTCGGGCGACCGCCGCCTCGTTGCCCCCGTCCTCCTCCGTCTGGTGCTCCACTGGGCGGGCGTGCCGGGCCCGGAAGGCCGTCAACGGGCCCAGTAGCCCCGGCGTGGTCCAGTCGAGCAGGGCCCACAGCTCGGAGAGGTTGTTCTCCACCGGAGTACCGGTCAGGGCCACCCGGGCCGGCGCCGGAATCGTGCGCAGCGCCTTAGCGGTCGCCGAGTGCGGGTTCTTCACGTGCTGGGCCTCGTCGGCGACGACCATGCCCCAGGGCTGTTCGGCCAGGCGCGACGCGCTCGCGCGCATCGTCCCGTACGTGGTGAGCACGAATCCCCCGCCCAGCCCGTCCAGGGTGCGGGTGCCGCCGTGGAAGCGGCGCACCGGTACTCCGGGCGCGAACCTTTCGATCTCCCGCTGCCAGTTGCCCAGCAGCGACGCGGGGCACACGACGAGCGTCGGCTCGGGGCGGTCCCGGTGCAGGTGGAGTGCGATCAGGGTGACCGTCTTGCCGAGACCCATGTCGTCGGCGAGGCAGCCGCCGAGGCCGAGCGAGGTCATCAGGTCGAGCCAGGCCAGACCGCGGGCCTGGTAGTCGCGCAGGGTGGCCTTCAGCCCGACGGGCTGCGGCAACGGCGCCAGCTCGCCGGTCAGCCGTTCCCGCAGGGCGGCCAGCGCACCCACCGGGACCGCCGCCACCGGCTCCCCGTCGACCTCGGCCGTCCCCGTCAGTACGGTGGCCAGCGCATCCACCGGGTCGAGCAGCCCCAATTGCCGCTTGCGCGCCTTGCGCACCAGCTCGGGATCGACCCGTACCCACTGGTCGCGCAGCCGCACCACGGGCCGGTGGGCCTGCGCGAGCGCATCCATCTCCCCCAGGGTGAGCCGGTCGCCGCCCAACGCGAGTTCCCAGGAGAAGGCGAAGAGGTGTCCGGCATCGAAGAAGGCCGTGCCGTCGGTGGCGGAACCGGGCGCGGTGGACCGTACGACCGCGGTCGCGGACAGCGTACGGGCCAGTTCGCGCGGCCAGTGGACCAGGACCCCGGCAGCGGCCAGCCGGGGGGCGGCCGTGCCCAACAGGTCTTCGAGCTCCGGGTCGGACAGGGCGAGGACGTCGGGAACCGGCTGGTCCAGCAGGCGCAGCAGCGGCGGCCAGGTCCGGGCGGCCCGACGCAGGGCCAGCACGGCGTCGACCCGGGCGCGCGGCCCGAAACCGGCGGCGGCGGCACCGGCCCACAGCAGTCCGGCGTCGGTGATGAGGGTGGGGTCGGCGAGGCTGTGCACCTGAACGACGGCGGCGCCCGCACGCCGAACCTCCACCCGCTCCGCCTCGTCCGCCCCGTCCGTCTCCTCCGCCGCGTCGAAGAGGTGGAAGGAGGATAGGTCGAGCCGCAGCGAGATCCCGACACCGGTATCGGCGCCGGCCGCGACCTGCGCGGCCCAGTCCTGTATCCCGGGCACCCGCTGCGGCTCCTGGGCGGCGAAGGGCCGCCCGGCGGCCACGGGCGCGGCCGGAGTGCGGGGCAGGCTGTCGGCGACGGCATCGAGGAACGCCCGGACCAGGGCCTCCGGTTCGGGCAGCTGGAGCGGGCGCCGGCCGGCCAGCGGCGTGGCGTACCCCTCGTACGGGAGCGCGGCGGCCACCGCGCGGAGGTGGCTGACGTCCTCGGCGTCGAGCGGACCGGCGCGCCAGGCGTCGACGCCTTCGGGGGTGAGTCCGGGCAGCAGTCGGCCGCGGGCGACGAGCGCCAGCGCGTGGAGCGCGGCGGTGCCCCAGGCCCGGGTGGCGGGGTGCGTGACGGCGCTCCGCGGGGCCCGGGCGAGCAGCGGCAGGGCGGTGGTGACGGAGAGGGTCAGGGCGGGAACGGTGCGGGTGCGGACGCCCTGTCCGTGCGGGCGCACGACGGTGAGCGGAGCCGGCGTCCCTGCCGGGATCTCGGGGAGGGGATCGCCCTCGGGGGACCAGAAGGCGATGCGGGCCTCGCGGGGCACGGGGGCGGGGAGGAAGACGGCGGGGTGGCGGAGGAGGGCGTGCGGGGCGGCGTACGCGTGCGCTGTCACGGCGGCCCCCTTCCCCACTGCGCTCCGGCCAGACGGATCTCGTCTGCCGTCGAGTTTAGGCGGGTGCACCGACAATGGCCGCTGAGCTGCACGAACGACGACCGTGCAGCGCCTGGGCCCATGACGTCCGGCCCTGCTGGTGGGACCATGGACGTGAGGCGATGGTCATGCGTTCCGGAAACGAGCCGGTGACAGCCCGCAGCCCGCTGCGGCTTCGGTTCTGGCTGAGTCTGTGGGGGTTGGTGTGGGCCGCTGCCGGGACGGCCGCGTTCTTCCTGGTGGGCCGCCCCGGGTGGGCGGTCGCCTGCGCGGTGGTCGCGGTCCTCGCGATCGTCGATCTGTTCGTGGTGCTGCACCACATCCACCAGGGCCCGCACTACCAGCCCGGCCCGGACGTCCCCCCGTACGAGCCCCCGACTCACGGAGGCTAGTGCCGTACCGGCGGGGCGAGCGCGGGGCGGGGCCCAGCCCTCGCGTAGGGCTCAGTCCTCGAAGCGGGCCGCCGCCAGGTAGTCCGGCTGGGGGTCCAGGGCGGCGGCGAGGCGGAAGTGCCTACGCGCCTGCTCGGGCCGGCCGGAGCGCTCGTGGGTGCGGGCCAGCGCGAAGTGCGCGAAGGCGTTGTCCGGCTCCCGTTCCAGCACCAGTTCGAACTCCAGCGCTGCCGGACGCAGTTGGGCGGCAGCGAAGAAGGCCCGGGCGCGCAGCAGCCGGGCCGCCGTGTTCTCCGGGTGTGCGGCTATGACCGAGTCGAGCAGCTTCACGGCGCCGCGCGGGTCGCGCGCGGCCAGCAGCTGTTCGGCGGCCCGGTAGTCGATGACGTGCGTCTCCGGGGACGGCCCGGACGGCGAAGGCTGCGGCGGCACGGACTGCGGCGTGGTGTCGGACACGGTCTGTTCCTTCCCTCTGTTCACGCATTCAACGCCCCGCACCGTGGCCGCTATTTCGTGTGCACGTCAGCCCTCGCCGGCCCCGGTGGCCGCTTCCACGCGTTCCTTGAGCTCCGCCCACACCTTGCGCACCTGCGGCTCCAGCGCCTCCAGCGGGCCGTCGTTGTCGATCACGAGCGTGGCCACCGCCAGCCGCTGCTCCCGGGTGGCCTGCGCGGCCATCCGGGCCCGCGCTTCCTCCTCGCTCATGCCGCGCAGGGCGGTCAGCCGGGCCAGCTGCGTCCCCGGGGCGGCGTCCACGACGACCACCAGGTCGTACAGCGGTGCCAGGCCGTTCTCCGCGAGCAGCGGTACGTCGTGCACCACGATCGCGTCGGGCCCTGCGGCGGCCTCCAGCTCTGCCGACCGGGCCCCGACCAGCGGGTGCACGATCGCGTTGAGGGTCTGCAGCTTCGCCGGGTCGGCGAACACGATCGACCCCAGCTTCGGCCGGTCCAGCGCTCCCTCGGCGGTCAGTACGGACTCTCCGAAGGCCGCGACGACGGCGGCGAGCCCGGGCGTACCGGGTTCCACGACCTCCCGCGCGATGCGGTCGGCGTCCACGACGACCGCCCCGTACCCCGCCAGCAGCCGCGAGACCTCGCTCTTGCCGGCACCGATTCCGCCTGTCAGGCCCACCTTCAACATGCCCAGCAGACTAGACCCCGCGCCCCGGCCCGCGTACGGCCCCCCGGCCACCTGCCCGTGCCCCCCGGCCGTGGGTGCCCGTCAGCCCTCGCCCTCGCGTTCCGCCAGGAACTTCTCGAACTCGCGGCCGATCTCGTCCGCCGACGGGATCTCCTGCGGCTCGGCGATCATGTTGCCCCGCGACTCGGCTCCGGCCGCGGCGTCGTACTGGTGCTCAAGGCCCTGCACCAGCGTGACCAGTTCCTCGTCTCCTTCGCGGATCTGCCGGTCGATCTCCGTCTGGGTACGGTGGGCCTCGGTGCGCAGGGAGTGCGCCACCGCGGGCAGGACCAGCCCGGTCGCGGCGGTGATGGCCTCCAGCACCGTCAGCGCGGCGTCCGGGTACGGGGAGCGCGCGACGTAGTGCGGTACGTGCGCGGCGACGCCCAACACGTCGTGCCCGGCCTGGCCGAGGCGGAACTCGACGAGCGATTCCGCGCTGCCCGGCACCTGCGCCTCGTCGAACGGGCTGCGGTGGCCCGGCATGAGGTCGGTCCGGTTGCCGTGCGGGGTGATCCCGACGGGCCGGGTGTGCGGGACGCCCATGGGGATGCCGTGGAAGTTGACCGAGAGCCGGACCCCGAGGCGTTCGACGATCTGCCGGACGGCGACGGCGAAGCGCTCCCACTCCACGTCCGGCTCGGGGCCGGCCAGCAGCAGGAACGGTGCGCCGGTGGCGTCCTGTACGAGGTGCAGCTCCAGCCGGGGTTCTTCGAACTCGGTCCAGTGGTCGCGCTGGAAGGTCAGCAGCGGGCGCCGGGCGCGGTAGTCGACCAGCCGGTCCGCGTCGAACCGGGCCACGACCTGGTGGGGCAGGGTGTCGAGGAGCCGCTCGACGATCTGCTCCCCGGCCTCGCCCGCGTCGATGTACCCCTCGAAGTGGTAGAGCATGACCAGCCCGGCCGAGTCCTGGGCGAGCGCCAGGTCCGCCACCGCCAGGCCCTTGGCGTCCCATTCGTACAAACCCCGCGGATCAAGCACCGTCACCACTCCTCCTCGCCGTCTTCCCTGCCAAGAACGTCCAAGGCGGCTGCACCATTCCCCAGTTGGCCCCTTTCACAGGAACGCAACACGAACCGGGCACGATCCCGGCAGGGGGCGACTCCGACCGCCGACCGCCGGCGGCCAAAGGTCCGGGGGCCAGGGGGCCGGGTGCCGGGGTCCGGGAACAGCAGTGAGGCCCGCCCCCGGAGGGGACGGGCCTCACCTTTCAGCTCAGCTCACACCGTGGTGCGATGCGCTGCGATCAGCTCTGGCCGCCGGCCAGCTTCTCGCGGAGCGCGGCCAGGGCCTCGTCGGAGGCCAGGGCGCCCGAGGTCTCGTCCGACTCCGAGGAGTACGAACCGCCCGAGATGCCCGCACCGGCGTTGCCACCGGCGGCCGGGGCGGCAGCGCCCTCGGCAGCAGCGGCCTCGTCGGCCTCGCGGCTCTTGATGACCTGCGCCTGGTGCTGCTCGAAGCGGACCTGCGCCTCGGCGTACTGGCGCTCCCAGGTCTCGCGCTGGGTCTCGTAGCCCTCGAGCCAGTCGTTGGTCTCGGGGTCGAAGCCCTCGGGGTAGATGTAGTTGCCCTGGTCGTCGTAGGACGCGGCCATGCCGTACAGGGTCGGGTCGAACTCGACCGACGCCGGGTCGGCACCGAAGGACTCGTTGGCCTGCTTCAGCGACAGCGAGATCCGGCGACGCTCAAGGTCGATGTCGATGACCTTGACGAAGATCTCGTCGTTGACCTGGACGACCTGCTCCGGGATCTCCACGTGGCGCTCGGCCAGCTCGGAGATGTGGACCAGGCCCTCGATGCCCTCGTCCACGCGGACGAACGCACCGAACGGAACCAGCTTGGTGACCTTACCCGGGACGACCTGACCGATCTGGTGGGTCCGGGCGAACTGCTGCCACGGGTCCTCCTGCGTCGCCTTCAGCGACAGGGAGACGCGCTCGCGGTCCATGTCCACGTCGAGGACCTCGACGGTGACTTCCTGACCGACCTCGACGACCTCGGACGGGTGGTCGATGTGCTTCCAGGACAGCTCGGAGACGTGGACGAGACCGTCGACGCCACCCAGGTCCACGAAGGCACCGAAGTTGACGATCGAGGAAACGACGCCGGAGCGGACCTGACCCTTCTGCAGGGTGGTGAGGAACGTCTGGCGAACCTCGGACTGGGTCTGCTCCAGCCAGGCGCGGCGGGACAGGACCACGTTGTTGCGGTTCTTGTCCAGCTCGATGATCTTCGCCTCGAGCTCCTTGCCCACGTAGGGCTGGAGGTCGCGGACGCGACGCATCTCGACGAGGGAGGCCGGCAGGAAGCCACGAAGGCCGATGTCGAGGATGAGACCACCCTTGACGACCTCGATGACGGTACCGGTGACGATGCCGTCTTCTTCCTTGATCTTCTCGATCGTGCCCCAGGCACGCTCGTACTGAGCGCGCTTCTTGGACAGGATCAGACGGCCTTCCTTGTCCTCCTTCTGGAGAACCAGGGCCTCGATCTCGTCGCCGACCTTGACGACCTCGTTCGGGTCGACGTCGTGCTTGATCGAGAGCTCACGGCTCGGGATCACGCCTTCGGTCTTGTAACCGATGTCGAGCAGGACCTCGTCCCGGTCGACCTTCACGATGACGCCGTCGACGATGTCGCCGTCGTTGAAGTACTTGATCGTCTCGTCGATCGCGGCGAGGAAGGCTTCCTCGTTACCGATGTCGTTGACCGCTACCTGCGGAGTGGTAGAGGTGGTCTCGGTGCTGCTCGTCATGTGGGAAAGGGCTCCGGTTACGGACAGAAAGTCGTAGGTACTGCTACGCCGGGAGCCCTTATCGGCATCTGCCGAAGAAGCCGGACAGCCAAGGAAGCCCATACCCCGCGCAAGCGGATCGGGCCTCGAAAACCGAGGGGACATCAACAGATGCAAGCGCAGCCTGCTAGGTCTGAGGAGCACAGGCTCGCAGCGCAACTTGTAGCATACGGGGGCAGCCGGACAGGGTCAATGCGCGAAGGCGCACAGCCCGGGCGGATCACCGCACAACCGGCACAATTCATGGGCGGGCAGGTGCCGATGGCCCTTCCCGTCTTCTTCCGCAGACTACGACGACAGGCCCCATGAACCAAGAGGACTACGCCCCCGAAGAACCGTACGGAGCCGACGGCGGCGCCGGCGAGGACGCCGAGGCCACCCGGCGTGACGCCGACGATGCGGAGAGCAGTCGGGCGAGCCGCGGCTGGTGGGACCGCAACGCCGACGAGTACCAGAGCGAGCACGGTGCGTTCCTCGGCGACGACCGCTTCGTGTGGGGGCCCGAAGGCCTGGACGAGGCGGAGGCCGCCCTGCTGGGTCCGGCCCCCTCCCTCCAGGGCAAGGACGTCCTGGAGATCGGCGCGGGCGCCGCGCAGTGCTCGCGCTGGCTCGCCGCCCAGGGTGCCCGCCCGGTGGCCCTGGACCTCTCCCACCGCCAGCTCCAGCACGCCCTGCGCATCGGCGACGACGTCCCGCTGGTGGAGGCCGACGCGGGCCGGCTCCCCTTCCGCGACGGCTCCTTCGACCTGGCCTGCTCCGCGTACGGGGCCGTCCCCTTCGTCGCCGACCCGGTCAACGTCATGCGCGAGGTGCACCGCGTCCTGCGTCCCGGCGGGCGCTGGGTCTTCTCCGTCACCCACCCCGTCCGCTGGGCCTTCCCCGACGAGCCGGGCCCCGAGGGGCTGTCCGTCGCCGCCTCCTACTTCGACCGGACCCCGTACGTGGAGCAGGACGAGCAGGGCCGCGCGGTGTACGTCGAGCACCACCGCACCATCGGCGACCGGGTCCGCGACGTGGTGGCCGGCGGGTTCCGGCTGATCGACCTGGTCGAGCCCGAGTGGCCCGAGTGGAACAGCCAGGAGTGGGGCGGCTGGTCCCCGCTGCGCGGCAACCTGATCCCCGGCACCGCGATCTTCGTGTGCGAGAGGGACTGATCCCTTGATCCGCCAGGCCGCCCTCGACTCCCTTCCCGTACGGCAGGCCGTGCCGGCGCTCCTGTCGGCGCTGGACGCCCACGGCACCGCCGTGCTCTGCGCCCCGCCCGGCACCGGCAAGACCACGCTGGTGCCGCTGGTCCTGGCCGGGCTGGTGGGCGGCGGGCCGCGGCGCCGCGTCGTCGTCGCCGAACCCCGGCGGATCGCGGCCCGGGCGGCGGCGCGCCGGATGGCGTGGCTGCTGGGCGAGCGGAGCGCGATGGAGGGTTCCCCGGCCGAAGGCTGCGGGAAGGTCGGCGGCTCGGTGGGCTTCACGGTGCGCGGGGAGCGGGTGGCGGGGCCGGCCACCGTGGTCGAGGTGGTGACCACCGGCGTGCTGTTGCAGCGCCTCCAGCGGGACCAGGAGCTGAGCGGGGTCGACGTGGTGGTCCTGGACGAGTGCCACGAGCGGCACCTGGACGCCGACACCGTCGCCGCCTTCCTCCTGGACGTACGGGAAACCCTGCGCCCGGAGCTGCGGATCGTGGCGGCTTCGGCGACGACCGACGCCGCCGGCTGGGCCCGGCTGCTGGGCGGCGCGCCGGTGGTCGAGGCCGCGGGGGTCTCGTACGCGGTGGAGACGGTCTGGGCCCCTCCGGCCCGGCCGGTGCGCCCACCGCACGGG
Source organism: Streptomyces sp. NPDC006430 (assembly GCF_040612395.1). NCBI lineage: Bacteria > Bacillati > Actinomycetota > Actinomycetes > Kitasatosporales > Streptomycetaceae > Streptomyces > Streptomyces sp. NPDC006430. The sequence goes on along the minus strand of NZ_JBEXQA010000026.1, from coordinate 69,674 downwards.
ATGCGGGTCGACCCGGCGCAGCTGACGCACGTGGCCTCGGTGGTGCGGCGGGCCCTGGCGGAACGCTCCGGCGACGTGCTGTGCTTCCTGCCCGGCGTCGGCGAGATCGCCCGGGTAGCGGGGCAGCTCGGCGGAGTGGACGCGGAGGTCCTCCAGGTCCACGGCCGGGCCCCGGCCGCGGTCCAGGACGCGGCGCTGACGGCCGCCGACCACCGCCGGGTGATCCTCTCCACCGCCGTGGCGGAGTCGAGCCTGACCGTGCCCGGGGTGCGGGTGGTCGTGGACAGCGGGCTGGCCCGCGAGCCCCGGGTGGACCATGCCCGGGGGCTGGGCGCGCTGGCGACCGTACGGGCGTCCCGCGCGGCCGGGCGCCAGCGGGCGGGCCGGGCCGGCCGCGAGGCACCCGGGACGGTGTACCGCTGCTGGGCCGAGGCCGAGGACGGCCGGCTGCCCGCCTTCCCCTCCCCGGAGATACGCATCGCGGACCTGACGCAGTTCGCGCTCCAGGCCGCGTGCTGGGGCGACCCGGACGCCTCGGGCCTGGCACTGCTGGACCCGCCGCCGGCGGGGGCGATGGCGGCGGCGCGCGAGGTGCTGGTGGCGGTGGGCGCGGTGGACCGCACCGGCCGACCCACACCGCGCGGCCTGCGGATGGCACGGCTCGGCCTGCATCCGCGGCTGGCGCGGGCACTGCTGGACGGAGCGCGGACGCTGGGGGTGCGGCGGGCCGCGGAGGTGGTGGCGCTGCTGAGCGAAGAACCCCCGCGGGAGTACGGGGACGACCTGGCCGCGGCCTGGCGGCGGGCCCGCGCGGGCGGCGACGGCTACGCGACGCGCTGGCGCGCGGAGGCCGAACGGCTCAGGCGCGCCGCCCACGCCCCTGCGGAGCCCGCCCGCACCTCTGCGGACACGGAACCCTCTCCCCGCGCTGCGGAGCCCTCCCCCGCGCCGCCCCCACCCGGAACCGGGGTCGCGCCCCGAACCCCGTCGGGGGACGATGCCGCCGCCGGGCTGGTCGCCGCGCTCGCGTTTCCGGAGCGGGTGGCGAAGGCCAGGGCCGAGGGCGCGTTCCTGATGGCCAACGGCACCGGGGCCGAGCTCGGCGAAGGGTCGCGGCTGCGCAGCGCGCCCTGGCTGGCCGTCGCCGTCGCCGACCGGGCCCCGCACTCCGCCTCCGCACGGGTCCGGCTGGCGGCCGTCATCGACGAGGACACCACCCGGGCCGCCGCTGGGCACCTGCTCGGCACGGTCGAAGAGGTGCACTGGGAAGCCGGGGACCTGGTCGCCCGTGCGGCGGACCGGCTCGGGGCGATCGAGCTGGCCTCGCGACCCCTGCGCGATCCCGACCCGGAGGCCGTCCGGGCCGCCCTGCTCGACGGCCTGCGCTCCGACGGCCTCGGCCTGCTGCGCTGGTCCGCGGACGCGCGGGGACTGCGGGACCGGCTCGGCTTCCTGCACCGCACGCTCGGCGCGCCCTGGCCCGACGTGGCGGATGACCGGGCCTTGCTGGAACGCGCCGACGATTGGCTGGAGCCGGAGCTGTCCCGGGCCCGGCGTCGGGCCGATCTCGGGCGGATCGACGCCGGGCAGGCGCTGAACCGGTTGCTGCCCTGGGCCACCGGCGAGGCCGCACGCCTCGACGAACTGGCCCCGGAGCGGTTGGAGGTGCCCAGCGGTTCCCGGATCCGGCTCGACTATTGCGCCGAGCACGGGCAGCCGGTGCTGGCCGTGAAGCTCCAGGAGCTGTTCGGGCTGGCCGAGTCCCCGAAGGTGGCCGGGGTGCCCGTACTGGTGCACCTGCTGTCCCCGGCCGGGCGACCCGCCGCGGTGACCGCCGACCTGGCCTCGTTCTGGCAGAGCGGCTACCGGGCCGTGCGCGCCGAACTGCGCGGTCGCTACCCCAAGCACCCGTGGCCGCAGGACCCGGCGACCGCCGAGCCCACCCGGCACACCAACGCCCGCCTCAGGAGGTGAGCCGTTGCGCCGCCCGGCCGCGGCGGCTCCGGGCCTCCAGCCACAGCGCCAGCCCGAACAGGACGAGTGCGCCGGTCGCGAGCCCGTTCGGGGCGTAGGTGTGCAGGGCGAGGACCTTCGTACGGTTCGACTTGACCAGGTCGACGGTGTACTTGCCGTAGTCCTCGCGCATCCTGACGTGCCCGGCGAAGACGGTGAGCCTGCCGTCGGGGGCGCCGGCCGCGATGCCGCCGCGCATCTCCTGCTCGATGATCTGCTCGGCGTTGACGGGCGCCCCGGTGACCGGATCGACCCAGAACATCGCCTTGACCTGGTACCAGAGGCTGGTGCCGGTCGTCTGCTCGAACGTCGCCGGGTCGATGCCCTCGATCGGCATCTTCTTCGGCAGGGAGACCTTCGTCCAGGGCACGGACTGTTCGTAGTAGTAGACGTCCATCCCCTTGTACCTGCGCGGGCCCACGTAGTGGACGGGCGAGGCCGTGCGGGTCTGCGCGTCGAAGTAGAGGTAGTCGCGGGGCTCGGTGAAGAACGGCCACTTGAACTCGATGCCCTCGCGCTTGACCGGGTCCCCGTCCACCATCTCGCCGGTGGCGTGCACCGGGTCCTGGGTGTGGGCGTCGAAGATGTAGCGCTCGGGTATCTGGGAGACCATCTTGCCGTCCGGGCCCGTGATGTAGGACAGCGTGTCCCAGACGACGACGTCCTTGCCGGCGCTCGCCTCGATCTCCTTCGAGGCCTCCACGTTGCCCTTCAGGGTCTGGATGATCGTGACCTTGTCGACCTTCTTCGGTTCCATGCCGGCGGTGTAGTCGAGGAGGGTCGCGTCCTTCGCCTCCAGGACCACCTCCTGGTACTGGTTGGGCGGGATCTTGGCGAGCCGGGGGTACGCGTACCAGCGCAGCAGCGGTGCGAGGGCTGCGCAGAACACCGCCAGGGCGAGGAGGACGAGGCTCGCTCTGCGTCGCATGGCCGGCCTCCTCAGTCCTGTCCGGGCGCAGCGGGCGCGGTGGTGAGCAGCGGCTTGGGCGAGGTCTTGCCTTCCGGCACCCCGAACGCCGTGATGGCGAACACGAGGGCCAGCGCGGCGGCAAGGCCGAGGGCGGCGGCGACGAATGCGCGCATGCCGGGCTCCGGAATCTGATGGGACGTCAGGTCGGTGCACCGTAGCAACGCGCGGGCGAGATGAGAACCGTCCGAGCAGTGGGTCCCGTCCGCCTGGACGTCGGCCTGACCCCGCGCCAACTCCCTTCCCCTGAACGGATCGCCGTCCGGACCGCACGGCTTCTCCGCCTCCCGCGCAGCTCACGCATACTGTCCGGACCGTTCGGGGCGCACTGGCCCGGAAGTAAGGAAGAGGTGCCATGCCGTTCACCCTCAGCCATGCGGCTGCCGTCCTGCCGGCCGTCCGCCGGGCCGGCCGCGCACGCGGGCCGCTGGTCGCGTCGGCGCTCGTCCTCGGATCGTTCGCGCCCGACACGTTCTACTTCGCGGACGCCGTCGTCTCGGGCGTCATGCCGTACGGCGCGTTCACGCACTCGCTGCCGGGGGTGTTCACCGCGGACGCGGTGCTGACCGCCGTCCTCGCGGCGTGCTGGCTGCTGCTGCGCGAACCGCTGATCGCGCTCCTGCCGCGCCACCGGCAGGGCCGGGTCCACACGTTCGTGCGCGGCGAGCGGTGGCGGGGCGGAGGCCGCCGACTGCCTTCGCTCGCGCTCTGGTTCTACCTCTCGGCGGTCGTCGGCTCGCTGACGCACGTGGTGTGGGACAGCTTCACGCACCTGGACCGGTGGGGGACGAACGCGCTGCCCGCGCTCGGGAAGCCGCTCGCCTTCGGCCTTCCCCTCTATTCGTTCCTCCAGTACGGCTCTTCGGCGGTCGCGGCCTGCGCCCTGGTCTGGTTCACGGTGACGGCCCTGCGCCGGCTGCCCGACTGCGCCGCCCCCCTGTCCGTGCCGGTGCTCGGCCGTGCGGAGATCCTTTACGCGGTCGCCCTGGTCACGGTGTGCGTGGCGGCCGGGGTGACGATGCGCGTGCTCCGCTTCTTCACGTTCTTCGACAGGATCCGTACGCCGCTCGACATCATCCCGACCGTCTGCTTCGGCGCGGGCGGCGGCCTCGCCGTGGCCCTGCTGCTGTACGGGGCCCTCGTACGGCTCCTGCACCGGCGCGAGCGGTCCCGCACGGACGAGGAGACGCGCACGGACGAGGAGACGCGCACGCCCGTCCCCCTCGCTTAGCGGGGACGGGCGTGCGGTGAGCGGCGCTCAGTGCGCGGCGGACTCCCAGTCGGCGCCGACACCCACGGAGACGTCCAGCGGGGCGCGGAGCTCGACGGCGGCGCCCATCTCGCGGCGCACCAGCTCCTCGACCTGCTTCCGCTCGCCCGGGGCGATCTCCAGCACGATTTCGTCGTGTACCTGGAGCAGCATCCGCGACTTCAGTCCGGCCCCGGTGATCGCCCGGTCCACGCGCAGCATCGCGACCTTGACGATATCGGCGGCGGTGCCCTGGATCGGGGCGTTCAGCGCCATCCGCTCGGCGGCCTCGCGACGCTGGCGGTTATCGCTGTTGAGGTCGGGCAGGTACCGGCGGCGGCCGAAGATCGTCGCCGTGTAGCCCGTGGCCCGGGCCTCGTCCACCACGCGGCCCAGGTACTCCCGGACCCCGCCGAACCGCTCGAAGAAGGTATCCATCAGGCCGCGCGCCTCGGCGGGCTCGATGTTCAGCTGCTGGGCGAGACCGAAAGCCGAGAGCCCGTACGCGAGCCCGTACGACATCGCCTTGATCTTGCGCCGCATCTCGGGGTCGACCGCGGAGCGCTCCACCCCGAAAACCTGGGAGGCGACGGTGGTGTGCAGGTCCTCGCCGGACAGGAACGCCTCGATCAGGCCCTCGTCCTCGGACAGGTGGGCCATGACGCGCAGCTCGATCTGGCTGTAGTCGGCGGTCATGAGGGACTCGAAGCCCTCGCCGACGACGAACCCGCGACGGATGGCCCGACCCTCATCGGTGCGCACCGGCACGTTCTGCAGGTTGGGGTCGGTGGAGGAGAGCCGTCCGGTCGCGGCGACGGTCTGACTGAAGTTGGTGTGCACGCGGCCGTCGGCGGCGATCGTCTTGACCAGGCCCTCGACGGTGACGCGCAGCTTGGCCTGCTCCCGGTGGCGGAGCATGATCACCGGCAGTTCGTGGTCGGTCTGGGTGGCCAGCCAGGCCAGCGCGTCCGCGTCCGTGGTGTAGCCGGTCTTGGTCTTCTTGGTCTTCGGCAGGTCCAGCTCGCCGAAGAACACCTCCTGGAGCTGCTTGGGCGAGCCGAGGTTGAACTCGTGCCCGACGGCCGCGTGCGCCTCCTTCACCGCCTGCTGCACCGCCCCGGCGAACTGCTGCTCCATCGCCTCCAGGTGGTCGCGGTCGGCGGCGATGCCGGACCGCTCCATCCGGGCCAGCAGCTCGGAGGTGGGCAGCTCCATGTCGTGGAGCAGTTCGACGGCGCCCACCTCGACGAGCTTGCCGGTGAAGGCGTCGCCCAGGTCGAGGACGGCGCGGGCCTGCGCCATCAGGGCCTCCGCCTCGGCGGTCTCGTCGGCGCCGAAGGCCAGCTGGCCGTCCGCCGCGGCGGGCTGCAGCTCCCGGTGCAGGTACTCCATGGACAGCACGTCCAGGGCGAAGGAACGACGGCCCGGCTTGACCAGGTAGGCGGCCAGCGCGGTGTCCATGGTGACGCCGGCCAACGCCCAGCCGTGCTCGGGGAAGACCCTCATCAGACCCTTGGCGTTGTGCACCACCTTGGGCTTCGTCACATCGGCGGCCCAGGCCGCGAAGGCCTGCTCGTCGGCCGCGTCCAGTGCGGACGGATCGAACCAGGCGGCGGCCCCGCCGGCCGCGGCCAGCGCGATCTCGCTGACGTTGCCCTGGCCCAGCGCCCAGCTGTCCACGGTGGAGATGCCGAGGGGCCCGCCCCCGTGGGCCTCCAGCCACGGTGCGAGCTCGCCCGCAGCCAGCACGCTCGCGTCCAGCTCCACACCGGCGACCGGAACCAGGACCTCTTCCTCGGCCGCACCCGGGTCCACCGCCAGCAGCCGCTCGCGCAGCGAGGCATTGCGGATCTCCAGCACGTCCAGCACGCCGGTGACGGCGCTCCGGTCGTACGCGGAGCGGGCCAGGTCGGCCGGCGTCTTGGGCAGCTCGACGTCCTTGACCATCTCGGTCAGGACCCGGTTGAGCTTCACGGCCTCCAGGTGGTCGCGGAAGTTCTGCCCGACCTTGCCCTTGACCTCATCGGCCCGCTCCACGAGCTCCGCGAACGACCCGAACTGGGTGATCCACTTGGCGGCGGTCTTCTCTCCGACGCCGGGAATGCCGGGCAGGTTGTCGGACGGGTCGCCGCGCAGCGCCGCGAAGTCCGGATACTGCTGCGGGGTGAGACCGTACTTCTCCTCGACCTTGTCCGGGGTGAAGCGGGTCAGCTCCGAGACGCCCTTGGTCGGGTACAGCACAGTGGTGTGCTCGGAGACCAGCTGGAAGGAGTCCCGGTCGCCGGTGACGATCAGCACCTCGAAACCGAGGGCCTCCGCCTGCGTCGCCAGCGTCGCGATCACGTCATCGGCCTCGAAGCCCTCGACCGCGAACCGCGGCACGTTCATCGCGTCGAGGAGCTCGCCGATCAGCTCGACCTGCCCCTTGAACTCGTCGGGGGTCTTCGAGCGGTTCGCCTTGTACTCGGGGAACTCCGTCGAGCGCCACGTCTTGCGCGAGACGTCGAACGCCACCGCGAAATGCGTGGGCGCCTCGTCGCGCAGCGTGTTCGCCAGCATCGACGCGAAGCCGTAGATGGCGTTCGTCGGCTGTCCGGTCGCGGTCGTGAAGTTCTCCGCGGGCAACGCGAAGAACGCCCGGTACGCCAGGGAGTGCCCGTCCATGAGCATCAGGCGGGGGCGGTCCGCTGCGGTCGTCTGGTCGGTCTTCTGCGATGCGTTCTCTGCCACGCCCCCGATCCTAGGCGGCCCCGCTGACAATTCCGGCGTCGGCGATATCCGCAGGGCGTGACAGGATCGAAGTCGTACGCCCACACCCGCAGCGCCGCCGCTGCGATGCTCGACTGCTCGAAGGGGAGCGACATGGCCACCAAGCCGCCCGCAGGTGATCCCGTACAGGACGCGCCGCAGGTCGCGCCCCCCCAGCACGCCGCCGCCGGCCTGCCCGCGATCGGGCACACCCTGAAGATCGCCCAGCAGCAGATGGGGCTGACCCGTACCGCCCGCACCCTGCTCAAGGTCAACCAGAAGGACGGCTTCGACTGCCCCGGCTGCGCCTGGCCGGAGGGCGACAAGCGGCACACCGCCGAGTTCTGCGAGAACGGCGCCAAGGCCGTCGCCGAGGAGGCCACGCTGCGCCGGGTCACCCCCGACTTCTTCGCCGCCCACCCCCTGGTCGACCTCGCCGGCCGCTCCGGCTACTGGCTGGGCCAGCAGGGCCGCATCACCGAGCCCATGTACCTGCCGGAGGGCGCAGACCGGTACGAGGCGGTTCCCTGGGAGCGGGCCTTCGAGATCATCGCGGAGGAGCTGACCGCCCTCGACTCCCCCGACGAGGCCCTCTTCTACACCTCCGGCCGCACGAGCAACGAAGCGGCGTTCCTGTTCCAGCTGTTCGCCCGCGAGTTCGGCACCAACAACCTGCCCGACTGCTCCAACATGTGCCACGAGTCCTCGGGCTCCGCACTGAACGAGACCATCGGCATCGGCAAGGGCAGCGTCTCCCTGGAAGACCTCCACCACGCCGACCTGATCATCGTGGCCGGCCAGAACCCGGGCACCAACCACCCGCGCATGCTCTCCGCCCTGGAGAAGGCCAAGTCCACCGGCGCCAAGATCATCTCGGTGAACCCGCTGCCCGAAGCCGGCCTGGAACGCTTCAAGAACCCGCAGACCCCGCTCGGCATGCTCAAGGGCACCGCGCTGAACGACCTCTTCCTCCAGATCCGCATCGGCGGCGACCAGGCCCTCTTCCGCCTCCTCAACAAGCTGGTCCTGGAAGCGGACGGCGCCACCGACGAGGAGTTCATCCGCGAACACACCCACGGGTACGAGGAGTTCGCGGCCACCGCCAAGGAAGCCGACTGGGCCGACACCCTCACCGCCACCGGCCTGACCCGGCCCGAGATCGAACGCGCCCTGGCCATGATCCTGGCCTCGCAGCGCACCATCGTCTGCTGGGCCATGGGCCTCACCCAGCACAAGCACTCCGTCGCCACCATCCGCGAGGTCGTCAACCTCCTGCTGCTGCGCGGCAACATCGGGCGCCCCGGCGCCGGCGTCTGCCCCGTCCGAGGCCACTCCAACGTCCAGGGCGACCGCACCATGGGCATCTTCGAACGCCCCGCACCCGCCTTCCTCGACGCCCTCGACAAGGAATTCGGCATCACCTCGCCGCGCGGGCACGGCTACGACGTGGTCCGCTCCATCCAAGCCCTGCGCGACGGCAAGGCCAAGGTCCTCTTCGCGATGGGCGGCAACTTCGTCGGCGCCACCCCCGACACCGAGGTCACCGAGGCCGCGATCCGCCGCGCCTCCCTGACCGTGCACGTCTCCACCAAGCTCAACCGCTCCCACACGGTCACCGGCCGGCGCGCCCTGATCCTGCCCACCCTCGGCCGCACCGACAAGGACGTACAGGCGAGCGGCAAGCAGTTCGTCACCGTCGAGGACTCCATGGGCATGGTCCACGCCTCCCGCGGCAACCTCACCCCCGCCTCCCCGCACCTGCTCTCCGAGCCCGCGATCGTGGCCCGCATGGCGCGTGCGGTCCTCGGCCGGGCCTCCAGCACCCCGTGGGAGGAGTTCGAGAGGGACTACGCGACCATCCGCGACCGGATCTCCCGCGTCATCCCCGGCTTCGAGGACTTCAACGCCCGCGCGGCCCGCCCCGAGGGGTTCCGCCTCCCGCACGCCCCGCGCGACGAGCGCCGCTTCCCCACCACGACCGGCAAGGCCAACTTCACCGCCGCGCCTGTGGAATACCCGAAGGTCCCCGAGGGCCGCCTGCTCCTGCAGACCCTGCGCAGCCACGACCAGTACAACACCACCATCTACGGCCTCGACGACCGTTACCGCGGGATCACCGGCGGGCGCCGCGTCGTCATGGTCAACCCGCAGGACGCGGCGGAGCTGGGCCTGGCCGACGGCTCGTACACGGACCTGGTCAGCGAGTGGAGGGACGGGGTCGAGCGACGCGCGCCGGGCTTCCGCGTCGTGCACTACCCGACCGCCCGCGGCTGCGCGGCCGCCTACTACCCCGAGACCAACGTCCTGGTCCCGCTCGACTCCACCGCGGACACCAGCAACACCCCTGCGAGCAAGTCCGTCGTCGTCCGCTTCGAACCGGCCTGATAGAACGACCTCAGGACAATATGGTTAACGATCGTTGACGAACGGAGCCTGCCCATGGGCGAGCAGCACGCTGTGAAGTTCCCGCAGGAAGTCCTCGACGAGTACGCGGCCCTGGGCATCGACCTGCCCGCGCTGTTCTCGGCGGGCGACCTCGGCGCGCGGATGGACATCCGCATCTTGGAGGCCTCGGCCGAGCGGGTCGTCGGCACCATGCCGGTCAAGGGCAACACCCAGCCGTACGGACTGCTGCACGGCGGAGCCTCCGCCGTCCTGGCCGAGACCCTCGGCTCCGTCGGCGCGATGATGCACGGCGGCATCAACAAGATCGCCGTAGGCGTGGACCTCAACTGCACCCACCACCGGGGCGCCCGCTCCGGCACGGTCACCGGTGTCGCCACCCCGGTGCACCGCGGCCGTACCACCGCCACCTTCGACATCGTGATCAGCGACGAGCAGGACCGCAGGGTGTGCAGCGCCCGCCTGACCTGCCTGCTGCGCGACGCCGGACCGGCCGCCGACGCCTGATCCCCCCTCTCCCCCCTTCTCCTCCCTTCCGCCGCCTCCCGTCCCGAGCCCCCGCAGGCCCGGATGCCGCCCCACCGGGTGGGATCCGGGCCTGCGGCAGGTGCGGGCCGGTCCCGGCGGCGGCGCCCCGACGGACCACATCCGGCCACATCGGACCGCGACCGCCTCCGCCAGGCCGCCCCGGCCGCCCCACGCCAGGCCAACCGCCCGGAATCCGCCAGTCCGCGCACGGAGCCCCCAGGACTGTTGTGTCACCGAAGGTGACCGCCTACCTTCCCCTCATGGGGACCCAGCCACACAAAGCGGCCCGGTACGGCATCGCCGCCCTCCTTGCGGCACTCGCTCTGCCCGGATGCTCCACTTCCGCCCCACACGCCCGACAGGCCCCTTCAACACCCGTATCCAGCCCCTCCTCACCCGCCCAGATCTGTACAAGTCTCGTGTCCTACTGGGCGAAGGAGACCCTCAAGGGCACCACGTGGTCCGGTCTGGACTGGGAGCAGAAGGGGCTCTCCAACGACCAGTACGCGATCCACGAGGACGCGGTCGCCGCAGGCCGCTCCGAAGAGCGAACAGCCGGACTGGACAAGGCACTTGAGCTGATCGATCGGCTCGTGGCACAACGCTGCGCCGAGCAGAACGGGGCCACCTGGAGCTCGGAGAACTGGCGACCGCCGAGCCCGGCCGGGTGACCGGAATCCCGCGCACGCTGTCCGGCTTCCGGGCACCCGTCGACGTACGGCCGATCCGCAGGTCGGGGGCCCTTCACCCGCAGGACCAAGATCCAAAAGAGTGCAGTGGATCAAGGGCGGTAATTACCCTCAGTAATGCCCACGCCCCACAGAATCCTCTTTTTCCCTGGCGGAATGCCACCCGACGGATTCTTTCGGACACAGCCTGCGACATTCCGCCAACTTCGATCAATGACAGGACCATGAGGGCCTCAAGCCCCTTAGAGGAACGGGGAATTCTCAGCATGCGGACATTCCCCGAAGTCGCCAAACGCCCGATCTGTCCGTACTCCCGCCACACATTCTTGGCCTTGGCATAACAAGACAGTCACATCCTCCTTTCCCCGCTCCCCGCACTCGCCACCTCGGCCCTAGAGTCACGGCCAGTCACCGCGCCGCAGGGCGCAACCCAGCACGGCCGTGGAGATCCCAGTGCGGCCCGGCGACCAAACGGCACCTCATCGAGGGGGCCGCGCCAGGGAAAGGAAGAATCGTGCGACACCGTTCTTTGCTCGTCCTCACCACCGTGATCACCACGGGAGCACTGACCCTCACCGCCTGCGGCTCGCGCGATGAGGCGAAGACCGGGGACAAGTCCGACGGCTCCAAGACCGTCGTCGTCATCGGCGTGGACGCCCCCCTCACCGGCTCGCTCTCGGCGCTCGGCCAGGGCATCAAGAACTCCGTCGACCTCGCGGCCAAGACCGCCAACAAGAACAACGAGGTCCCGGGCATCGAGTTCAAGGTCGAGGGCCTCGACGACCAGGCGGTCCCCGCCTCCGGTCAGGCCAACGCCACCAAGCTCGTCGGCAACAAGGACGTCGTCGGCGTCGTCGGCCCCCTGAACTCCGGCGTCGCGCAGCAGATGCAGGGCGTCTTCGCCTCCGCCAACCTGGCGCAGGTCTCCCCCGCCAACACCAACCCCGCGCTCAGCCAGGGCGACAACTGGGGCAAGGGCGAGTTCAAGCGGCCCTTCAAGACCTACTTCCGCACCGCCGCCACCGACGTGGTCCAGGGCAAGTTCGCCGCCCAGTACCTCTTCAAGGACGCCGGCAAGAAGAAGGTCTTCGTCGTCGACGACAAGCAGACCTACGGCGCCGGCCTCGCCGCGATCTTCTCCGAGGAGTTCAAGAAGCTCGGCGGCGAGATCGTCGGCACCGACCACGTCACCGTGAAGGAGACCGACTTCTCCTCCACCGCCGACAAGGTCAAGTCCTCCGGCGCCGACTCCGTCTACTTCGGCGGCCAGTACCCCGAGGGCGGCCTCCTCGCCGACCAGGTCAAGAAGGCCGGCGCCAACGTCCCGCTCATGGGCGGCGACGGCATCCAGGACCCCGCCTTCATCACCGCCTCCGGCGAGGCCAACGAGGGCGACCTCTCCACCTCCATCGGCTACCCGGTCGAGAAGCTCGACACCGCCAAGAAGTTCATCGAGGACTACAAGGCCGGCGGCTACAAGGACCCCTACGCGGCCTACGGCGGTTACTCCTACGACGCCGGCTGGTCCGTCATCCAGGCCGTCAAGGCCGTCGTCGCCGCCAACGGTGGCAAGCTCCCCACCGACGCCCGCGCCAAGGTCGTCGAGGCCCTCGGCAAGGTCTCCTTCGAAGGCGTGACCGGCAAGGTCGCCTTCGACGAGTACGGCGACACCACCAACAAGCAGCTCACGGTCTACAAGGTCGAGGGCGGCAAGTGGGTCGACGTCAAGAGCGACACCTTCAACCAGTAATCCCGTAGGACCCCGCTCCACCAGCCGCACCTGAACCAAACCCACCGCGCGAGGGCGCAACAGCGCCCTCGCGCGGAGTCTTATCCGACACGCTCATCGGAGGCCCTGCGGTGCACGAACTGCCGCAACAGCTGGCCAACGGCCTTGCCCTCGGTGCCCTTTATGGCCTCATAGCCATCGGGTACACCATGGTCTACGGCATTGTCCAGCTCATCAACTTCGCCCACGGCGAGATCTTCATGATCGGCGGCTTCGGCGCGCTCACCGCCTACGCCGCCCTCCCGACCGGCACCTCCCTGCTGATCGCGATCCCCATCATGATCGTCGGAGGCGCACTCGCCTCCGTCGCCGTAGCCACCGCAGCCGAACGCTTCGCGTACCGTCCCCTGCGCAGCGCTCCCCGGCTCGCCCCCCTCATCACCGCAATCGGCCTCTCGATCGCGCTCCAGCAGCTCGTCTGGCAGTTCTACCCGGACGCCAAGAAGGCCGTCAGCTTCCCCGAGTTCAAGGGCGAAGCCTTCAAGCTCACCGACAGCCTCGCCATCCAGCGCGCGGACCTCTTCGTGCTCATCCTCGCCCCGCTCTGCATGCTCACCCTCGGCATCTTCGTCCAGAAGAGCCGCAGCGGCCGCGCCATGCAGGCCACCGCGCAGGACCCCGACACCGCGAAGCTGATGGGCATCAACACCGACCGCATCATCGTCATGGCCTTCGCCATCGGTGCCGCGTTCGCCGCCGTCGCCGCCGTCGCCTACGGTCTCGACAAGGGCCAGATCAACTTCGAGATGGGCTTCATCCTCGGCCTCAAGGCCTTCACCGCGGCCGTCCTCGGCGGCATCGGCAACATCTACGGCGCCATGGTCGGCGGCGTCGTCCTCGGCCTCGCCGAGGCCCTGTCGATCGCCTACATCGAAGACATCCCCGGCATGTCGCAGCTCGGCGGTGGAGCCTGGTCCAACGTCTGGGCGTTCGTACTCCTCATCGTCGTCCTCCTCGTGCGGCCACAAGGCCTGCTCGGCGAGCGCGTCGCGGATCGGGCGTGAGAACCATGACCAACGAAGCAACCCTCCCGATCGAGGCCGAGGCGGCAACCACCGGTGCCGTCTCCCGGACCGCCCTGCTCTACACGGTCATCGGCGGAAGCCTGCTGACCGTCGTCAGCGCCTTCCTCGCCTGGACCTGGACCGCCAAGTTCCCCGGTGACCTCACCTACTACGGCAGCCCGGCCCCGATCCAGTTCGTCACCCTCGCCGGCGCAGTCCTCACTCTCGTCTACGCGCTCGCCGCGCTCGACGTGAAGGGCCTCGGCTGGCTCGCCCCCACCGGCTCCCGCAAGGCCATCGGGTTCCTGGCCATCGGCAACTTCCTGGCCACAGGTTTCACGGTCGTCTCCATCACCGTCGTCCTCGGCGGCATCGTCCACCTCGAACCCGGCGCCTACGTCGCCTTCGCCGGCTCGCTCATCCCGGCCCTCGCCTCACTCAAGCTCCCCGATGACAGCCACAAGGCGGCCCCCGCCAAGAAGCTGTCCTCCTGGGCCGAAATCCTCATCATCGTCGGCGTCTTCGCCCTCGGCCTCTACGTCATCACCTACGGCATCGACACCGACGACAAGGAGCCCCAGCTCTTCGTCGCCTACTTGATCACGGTCGGCTTCGCGGCCCTCGCCCTGCTCAAGTCCGGCCTCCTCGACCGGTTCAGCGCCATCACCGCGAACAACCGCCAGGTCACCCTGATGGGCACCGCGGCCGCCGCGATCGCCTTCCCGTTCATCCAGCAGAGCGGCGACACGTACACGCTCATCGCGGTGAACATCCTGATCTTCGCGACCGTCGCCCTCGGCCTCAACGTCGTCGTCGGCCTCGCGGGCCTGCTCGACCTCGGTTACGTCGCCTTCCTCGGCGTCGGCGCCTACGCCGCCGCCCTGGTCTCCGGCAGCACCGCCTCCGCCTTCGGCTTCCAGCTCCCCTTCTGGGCAGCGGTCATCGTCGGCGCCCTCGCCTCGCTCATCTTCGGCGTGGTCATCGGAGCACCCACGCTCCGCCTGCGCGGCGACTACCTCGCCATCGTCACCCTCGGCTTCGGAGAAATCTTCCGCATCGCCATGGGCAACCTCGACGGCACCTCCGGCCCCGACATCACCAACGGCCCCAACGGCATCCCCAACATCCCCCACCTCGAACTCTTCGGGTGGAACTTCGGGGAGTCCCACGACGTCGGCGGCATCACCCTCGGCGCCTACGCCAACTACTACTTCCTGATGCTGCTCGTGATGGCCCTGGTCGTCCTGGTCTTCGCCCGAGCCGGCAACAGCCGCATCGGCCGCGCCTGGGTCGCCATCCGCGAGGACGAGACCGCCGCCGAGGCCATGGGCATCAACGGCTTCAAGGTCAAGCTCATCGCCTTCGCCCTCGGCGCCACCCTCGCGGGCCTCGCCGGCACCGTCCAGGCACACGTGAACAGCACGGTCGTCCCCGAGAACTACGTCTTCGCCGGGCCCGTCCCGCCGAACTCCGCGTTCCTCCTCGCCGCCGTCATCCTCGGCGGCATGGGCACCATCCGCGGCCCCATCCTCGGCGCCGCACTGCTCTTCCTGATCCCGGCGAAGCTGGCCTTCCTCCAGGACTACCAGCTCCTCGCGTTCGGCATCGCCCTCATCCTGCTCATGCGCTTCCGCCCTGAAGGCCTCATCGCCAACAAGCGTGCGCAGCTCGAGTTCCACGACGACACCGCTGACCAGGCCCCCACGGACCTGGCCACCGCCAAGGCGGGTGCGTGAACACCATGACCACCACAGACACCACCACCACCACGGCGACCACCGTCCTCGAAGCCAGCGGCGTCACCATGCGCTTCGGCGGCCTCACCGCCGTCAAGGGCGTGGACCTCAAGGTCAACGCGGGCGAGATCGTCGGCCTCATCGGCCCCAACGGCGCCGGCAAGACGACCTTCTTCAACTGCCTCACCGGGCTGTACGTCCCCACCGAGGGAACCGTCAGCTACAAGGGCACGGTCCTGCCGCCCAAGCCGCACCTGGTCACCAGCGCCGGCATCGCCCGCACCTTCCAGAACATCCGGCTCTTCCACAACATGACGGTGCTGGAGAACGTCCTCGTCGGACGCCACACCCGCACCAAGGAAGGCCTCTGGTCGGCGCTCCTGCGCGGCCCCGGCTTCAAGAAGGCCGAAGCCGCCAGCGAGGCACGGGCGATGGAGCTCCTGGAGTTCATCGGCCTCCAGAACAAGGCCCAGCACCTCGCCAAGAACCTCCCCTACGGCGAGCAGCGCAAGCTCGAAATCGCCCGCGCCCTCGCCAGCGACCCCGGCCTCATCCTCCTGGACGAGCCGACCGCCGGCATGAACCCGCAGGAGACCCGCGCGGCCGAAGAGCTCATCTTCGCCATCCGCGACATGGGCATCGCCGTACTCGTCATCGAGCACGACATGCGCTTCATCTTCAACCTCTGCGACCGCGTCGCCTGCCTCGTCCAGGGCGAAAAGCTCATCGAAGGCACCGCGGCCGAGGTCCAGGGCGACGAGCGCGTCGTCGCCGCCTACCTCGGCGAGCCCTTCGAAGGCGACCCGGGCGCGGCGGAGGTCGCCGAGGTGGAAGCCGCCGAAGCACACGCGGCGGCCGAGGCCGAGGCGCCGGCTGAGGCCGAGGCGCCGGCTGAGGCCGAGGCGCCGGCTGAGGCCGAGGCGCCGGCTGAGGCCGAGGCTGAGGCCGAAGCTGAGACGCCGGCCGAGGCTGCGACCGAGGCCGACGCGGACGCTGAGGTTGCCGCCGACGCAGACGCCGAGGCCGCACCCGACGCGGACAGCACCACCAGCACCACCAGCACGGACGGAGACGCCAAGTGACCGCACTACTCGAGGTCAACGACCTCAAGGTCGCCTACGGCAAGATCGAAGCCGTCAAGGGCATCTCCTTCACGGTCAACGAAGGAGAGATCGTCTGCCTCGTCGGCACCAACGGCGCCGGCAAGACGACCACCCTGCGCACGCTCTCCGGGCTCCTCAAGCCCGCCGGCGGCACCATCACCTTCGACGGCCAGCCCCTCACCAGCGTCCCCGCCCACAAGATCGTCTCCCTGGGACTCGCCCACTCCCCCGAGGGGCGCCACATCTTCCCCCGGCTGACGATCGCCGAAAACCTCCAGCTCGGCGCCTTCCTGCGCACCGACAAGGAGGGCATCGAGAAGGACATCCAGCGCGCCTACGAGATGTTCCCCATCCTGGGTGAACGCCGCAAGCAGGCCGCCGGCACCCTCTCGGGCGGCGAACAGCAGATGCTCGCCATGGGCCGGGCCCTCATGTCCCAGCCCAAGCTGCTCATGCTGGACGAGCCCTCCATGGGCCTCTCCCCGCTGATGATGCAGAAGATCATGGCGACCATCGCCGAGCTCAAGGCCACGGGCACCACCATCCTGCTCGTCGAGCAGAACGCCCAGGCCGCCCTCTCGCTGGCCGACCAGGCCCACGTGATGGAGATCGGCAAGATCGTGCTCTCCGGCTCCGGCCAGGAGCTCCTCCACAACGAGGACGTCCGCAAGGCGTACCTCGGCGAGGACTGATCTCCCCACCGCACATGCGTGAGGCCCGCCACCGTCCCCGGTGGCGGGCCTCACGCATGTCCTCCCGCTACTTCGCGGCGTTCTTCTTCTCCTCGGCGTCCTCGATGACCGCCTCCGCGACCTGCTGCATGGACATACGACGGTCCATGGAGGTCTTCTGGATCCACCGGAACGCGGCGGGCTCGCTCAGGCCGTACTGCGTCTGCAGGATGCTCTTGGCGCGGTCCACGAGCTTGCGGGTCTCCAAACGCTGCGAGAGGTCCGCGACCTCCTGCTCCAGCGCGCGCAGCTCCGCGAAGCGCGACACGGCCATCTCGATCGCCGGCACGACATCGCTCTTGCTGAACGGCTTCACGAGGTACGCCATGGCCCCCGCATCCCGGGCCCGCTCGACCAGGTCGCGCTGCGAGAACGCGGTCAGCATGAGCACGGGAGCGATGGACTCCTCCGCGATCTTCTCGGCCGCGGAGATCCCGTCCAGGACGGGCATCTTCACATCCAGGATCACCAGGTCGGGCCGGTGCTCCCGGGCCAGCTCGACGGCGGTCTGGCCATCACCGGCCTCACCGACGACGGCGTAGCCCTCCTCTTCGAGCATCTCTTTCAGGTCGAGACGGATGAGCGCCTCGTCCTCGGCGATGACGACACGGGTCGTCAGCGGCGGAACGTGCGACTGGTCGGCGTCGGGCGTGGGCGTCGACTCGTGCTCGGCGGTCACGGGGGCTCCTCGTTACGGGGCATAACAGCTCCCACGAGCCTACCTAGCTCCTGTATGTTTGTTGCACGGAGGGTCTCAGGTATCCTTTGTTTCCAAGGGGCCCCGGTAGCCCAGCGGTAGAGGCGATGGATTCAAAACCCATTCAGCGTCGGTTCGAATCCGACCCGGGGCACTTCTCCTTCGATTTAAAGGTCGCGAGACGATTCCGCGATCTTCACTCGCACTGGTGAACATACCTTCGAATTGCAGCCAATCGGGCGAATGTCGTCGAAGCTTTCACGCGTGGAGCACAACCCTTCGACCCGCGAACAGGCACTGATCCTCCTCCGCCGAGGCGAAACCAATCGCGCCGTCGCCGAACACTTCGGCATTCCTCGCGGCACCGTGGGCTGGTGGCGGCATGAGGACCGGAAGCGCCGCGGCGAAACCTACACGCAGCCGACCGACTGCCCGAGATGCCTAGACCGCCCGTTCGACCACGTGGCGTACGCCTACCTCTTAGGGCTCTACCTCGGCGACGGCCACATCATCTCGAAGCCCAAACAGCACCACCTGTCCATCTTTTGCGACGCGCTTTGGACCGGACTCATCGACGCCGCCGAAGAAGCGATGCGCCTCGTGATGCCCATGCCCAAGGTAGGTCGCCGACACAAGGCCGGGTGCGTGGAGGTGAAGTCCTACACGCATCACTGGACGTGCATGTTTCCGCAGCACGGGCCCGGCAAGAAACACGAGCGGCGGATCGTCCTGGAGGGCTGGCAGCAGGAGATCGTCGATGTCCACCCGTGGGAGTTCCTCCGGGGGCTGATCCACTCCGACGGGTGTCGGATCATCAACTGGACCGTCAGGAACGGCAAGCGCTACGAGTACCCGCGGTACTTCTTCACCAACAAGTCCGACGACATCCGGAAGCTCTGTACGGACACGCTGGCCAAGGTGGGGGTCCAGTGGACGGTCCTGGCGCGGGGCAGCGACCCGTTCAACGTGTCCATCGCCCGCAAGGCGTCCGTCGCGTTGATGGACGCCCACATCGGGCCGAAGCACTAGGAGCGGGGCGGGTCCAGCAGGGCGGCCATACCGTCGAGGAGGCGTTCGAGGCCGAAGGTGAAGCGGGCTTCCATGGAGGGGTCAGTGAGGTCGCCGGCGAGGGCGACCAGGTTCGGGAAGGTTTCCGGAGGCAGGGCGCGGAAGCGGTCTCCCACGGAGACGGCGACGTCGCGGCGGCTGGTGCCGGTGGTTTCGGAGGCGGCGATGGGGGCCTGTTCTTGGAGGACGAAGCCCTGGACGTAGGCGCCGAGCAGGTAGGTGATGAGGGCTGCGTCGGCGTCGTTGAATCCGGCGGTCCGGAGCCGGTCGAGTTGGTCTTCCATGAGGCGCAGTAGGTGTGGGCCGGGGGCGAGGCGGCCCGCGACGACTCTGGCTGCGTCGCGCTTTCCGAGCAGGTGGCTGCGGTAGCGGATGCAGTACGCGCGGAACTGCGTGCGCCAGTCCCCTTCGCGGGGTGGTGGTTCGGCGTCGGCCATGAGTGCGTCGGTGAGCAGGTCGAGGAGTTGTTCCTTGTTGCGGACGTGCCAGTAGAGCGAGGCTGCTTTGACGCCGAGTTCGGTGGCGACCTTGCGCATGGAGAGTCCGTTGATGCCTTCGCGTTCGAGTACGCGAAGGGCTGCTTGTACGAGTGCGTCGCGGGTCAGGGCTGGCGGCGGGGTGTTTTGTACCGGCTCGTCGACCATGGTCGCCTCCTTCGTGAGAACCGACTTGCAAGCTAACACTGTTAGAGGCACTCTTGCCCCATCGGTCAACGTCTAACACTGTTAGGGAGCGTGATGGAGGAGTCGTCCCCCCGACGCAAGGGGCTCGTGCTGGCCGCCCTGTGCGCCACGATGTTCATGGCGATGCTCGACAACGTCATCGTCAACAACGCCTTGCCCCGCATCGGAGAGGATCTCCATGCGGGGATCAGCGGATTGCAGTGGGTGGTCGAGGGCTACAGCCTGGTGTACGCGGCTCTCCTGCTCACCGGCGGCACGCTCGGTGACCTGTACGGGCGCCGGCGGATCTTTCTTACCGGGCTGGCGCTGTTCACGGCCGGGTCGGCGGCTGCCGCGCTGTCTGGGTCGATCGGGATGCTGGTCACCGCGCGTCTGCTGCAGGGGCTGGGCGCTGCGCTGCTGACGCCGGGCAGTCTGGCGATCCTGCGGCACGTGTTCACGGAGGAGAGGGAGCGTGCGCGGGCCGTCGGGCTGTGGTCGGGTGTGTCTGCGCTGGGTTTGGCGTTGGGGCCGGTCGTGGGTGGCCCGCTCGTGGATACGTTCGGGTGGGCGAGCGTGTTCTGGATCAACGTGCCGATCGGCGTGGCGGGGTGGGTGCTGGCGGTGTCGGTGCTTCCGGAGTTCGCGACGCGGGCGCGGCGGATCGACGCGCCGGGGCAGTTGTTCTCCGCTCTGGGGTTCGGTTCGCTGGTCTACGCGCTGATCGAGGGGCCGACGCGCGGGTGGGGTGACGGCTGGGTGTTGGTGTTCGCGGCGGTGGCGGTCCTGGCGCTGGGGGCGTTCGTGATGGTCGAGTTGCGCGCCCTTGATCCGATGCTCGATCTGCGTTTCTTCGGGGACCGGGTGCTTGGTGGGGCGGCGCTGACCGGTTTCGTGGTCAGCTTCGGGATGTTCGGTGCGACGTTCTTCCTACCGTTGATGATGCAGGGCCTGATGGGGTGGTCACCGTCGGACGCGGGGCTGGCGGGGCTGCCGATGACGGCCGTGATCGTCGTGGCGGCGCCGCTGTCAGGCGCGCTGACCTCGCGCGGTGGCCCGCGGGTTCCTTTGGTGGCCGGTCTGGCGCTGTGTGCGGTGGGGCTGGGCGGGCTGTCGTTGTACGGGGCGGACGCGCGCTATCCGGAATACGTGTGGGTGTTGCTCACTATGGGGTTCGGCATGGGGATGACGTTCACGCCGGTATCCATCACGGTGATGTCGCGCGTGGCTCCAGAGCAGGCGGGCATGGCCTCGGCGACGGTCAATACGCTGCGCGAGGTCGGCGGCGTCGTCGGTGTTGCGGTGCTGGGGGCCGTGTTCACGGGTCGGATGTCCGCGCCGTTGCACGAGGCGACGGAGGCCGCGTTCGTGGAGGGGCTGCACCTGGCGGTCCGCTGTGGTGGCGGCGCTCTGGCTGTCACGGCGGTGGTGGTGGCGGTGCTGTTGCGTCCGGGGCGGGGCGGGCCGGTGGACGGGCCGGCCGGCGTGCGGGCCTCTGGGGCGGGTCGTCAGCCGGAGATCACGGTGTCGTAGAGGGGTCAGCCCGGGATGTCCTGCGCGCCGGTGTCGAGTGGGGGCGAGCAGTATCGAGGAGGGCGTGGAGGGTGGCGGGGTGCGGTTGCGGTCCGCGTCGGGCGGACGGCGCCCGACGCGGTGGGTGGCGGGGTCAGCGGACGGCGTCACCGATGCGGTGGACGCGGACCAGGTTGGTGGAGCCGGTGACGCCGGGGGGCGAGCCCGCGGTGATGACGACGACGTCTCCGGGTACGCAGCGGCCGATGCGGAGGAGTTCCTCCTCGACCTGGGCGACCATGGCGTCGGTGGAGTCGACGTGCGGGCCGAGGAAGGTTTCGACGCCCCAGGTGAGGTTGAGTTGGGAGCGGGTTGCGGGGTCGGGGGTGAAGGCGAGGAGGGGGATGGGTGAGCGGTAGCGGGAGAGTCGGCGGACGGTGTCTCCGCTCTGGGTGAAGGCGACGAGGAACTTCGCGCCGAGGAAGTCGCCCATCTCGGCGGCGGCGCGGGCGACGGCCCCGCCCTGGGTGCGGGGCTTGCTGAGCTCGGTGAGCGGGCGGAGTCCCTTGGCCAGGATGTCTTCTTCGGCGGCTTCGACGATGCGGGACATCGTTTTGACCGTTTCCACGGGGTATTTGCCGACGCTGGTTTCGCCGGAGAGCATGACGGCGTCGGTGCCGTCGATGATGGCGTTGGCGACGTCGGAGGCTTCGGCGCGCGTGGGCCGGGTGTTGTCGATCATCGAGTCGAGCATTTGCGTGGCGACGATGACGGGCTTGGCGTTGCGCTGGGCGAGTTTCACGGCGCGCTTTTGGACGATGGGGACTTGTTCCAGGGGCATTTCGACGCCGAGGTCGCCGCGGGCGACCATGATGCCGTCGAAGGCGGCGACGATGTCGGCGATGTTGTCGACGGCCTGGGGCTTTTCGATCTTTGCGATGACGGGGAGGCGTCGGCCTTCCTCGTCCATGATGCGGTGGACGTCTTCGATGTCGCGGCCGCTGCGGACGAAGGAGAGGGCGATCACGTCGGCGCCGGTGCGCAGGGCCCAGCGGAGGTCTTCGATGTCCTTGTCGGAGAGGGCGGGGACGGAGACGGCGACGCCGGGGAGGTTGAGTCCCTTGTGGTCGGAGATCAGGCCGCCTTCGATGACGGTGGTGCGGACGTGGGGTCCGTGTACTGCGGTGACCTGGAGGGTGACGCGGCCGTCGTCGACGAGGATGCGTTCGCCGGTGGTGACGTCGGTGGCGAGGCCCTTGTAGGTGGTGCCGCAGGTGTTGCGGTCGCCTTGGACGTTGTCGACGGTGATGGTGAACTCGTCGCCGCGTTCAAGGAGTACGGGGCCTTCGGCGAAGCGGGCGAGGCGGATCTTCGGGCCTTGAAGGTCTGCGAGGATGCCGACGCTGCGGCCCGTTTCGTCGGAGGCCTTGCGCACGTGTCGGTAGCGCTCCTCGTGTTCGGCGTAGGTGCCGTGGCTGAGGTTGAAGCGGGCGACGTCCATTCCGGCTTCGACCAGGGCTTTGATCTGGTCGTATGAGTCGGTGGCGGGGCCCAGGGTGCATACGATTTTTGCTCGGCGCATGAGGCGAGCGTATGCCCCTACCAGGCAGTAGGAAATTGGTTCCGGATGTCCACTCAACAACCTTTGGGCAAAAGGTTGTTGACAATTTTTGAATGTGCGTGGGGGTGCTCTGATGAGCACCCCCGGACGTGTTTTTAGAGCTGTGGCGGGGTCATCGTGAAGCGGGCGTTCACCTGGGCGTGGACGGTCTGTCGTTGGGGTTCGAGGTCGAGGGGTGGGGCTGCGGATTCTTCGGTGGCGGAGAAGGCCATGGTGCGCATGGCGCCGCCGGCGGAGCGGCTGAGGGGTCCGGCGTCTTCGGCTCCGAGGTCGGCGAGTTCGACGAGGGCGGCGAGGTTGGCGCCGAGGGCCGAGGCGTATTCGCGGGCGCGTTGGACGGCTTCGAGTACGGCTTGGCGGCGGGCTTCGCCGTGGGCGGGTGAGGTGGGGCGCAGGGCCCACCAGGGGCCGTCGATGCTGGTGAGTTCGAGGTCGGCGAGGCGGGTGGTGAGTTCGCCGAGGGCGGTGAAGTCGCTGAGTTCGGCGGTGATGTGGACGCGGCCGTGGTAGGCGCGGACGCGTTCGGCGCGGCCGTGGCGGGTGAGTTCGGGGTTGATGGAGAAGGTTCCGGTCTCGACCTTTTCGACGGCGTTGCCGTAGCTCTTGACGAGGTCGAGGGCGGCGGTGTTGCGGCGGGTGAGGTCTTGGAGGGCGGTGCGGCGGTCGGTGCCGCGGGCGCTGACGGTGATGCCGATGCGGGCGATTTCGGGGTCGACTTCGAGGTGGGCTTCGCCTCGGACGGCGACGCGGGGTACTTCGGGTGTTCCGTAGGGCTGGTGCGATGCGTCCTGGGTCATGGTTTCACTGTCGCACCGTCGCGCGGGGGGCTCTGGTCATCGGATCGAAACCTGGTGGGGGTGTTGCCGGTTGTTACTGATCGGTCAGAATCTACGCGCGTTGTTCACGCCTCAGGAGTTGTTCAGGCCTCACAAGGGGAGATGGCATGGCGTTCGACCGTAGGACGTTTTTGGGTACGTCGGCTGCGACGGGTGCGGCCGTGGCGTTGGCGGGGGCCACGAGCTCCCCGGCAGTGGCGGCCGAGGAAGCTGCTGGGGCCGGCGCGGCCCGGGCACCTCGGACGTACTCGTTCACGGTGATGGGGACGACCGATCTGCACGGGAACGTCTTCAACTGGGACTACTTCACGGACAAGGAGTTCGACGACAAGGCGCACAACGACGTCGGTCTGGCGAAGATCTCGACGTTGGTGCAGCAGGTGCGGTCGGAGAAGGGGCGCTGCAATACGCTGCTGATCGATGCGGGTGACACCATCCAGGGCACGCAGTTGTCGTACTACTACGCGAAGGTGGATCCGATTACCGCGCGGCGGGGTCCGGTGCACCCGATGGCGCAGGCGATGAATGCGATCGGTTATGACGCGGCGGCGTTGGGGAACCACGAGTTCAATTACGGCATTCCGGTGCTGCGCAAGTTCGAGGAGCAGTGTCACTTTCCGCTGCTGGGGGCGAACGCGCTGGATGCGAAGTCGTTGCGGCCGGCGTTCCAGCCGTACAGCATGCACCGGTTGCGGACGCCGCACGGGCGGGATGTGAAGGTGGCGGTGCTGGGGCTGACGAATCCGGGGATCGCGATCTGGGACAAGGCGAACGTGCAGGGGAAGATGACGTTCCCGGGTCTTGAGGAGCAGGCGGCGAAGTACGTGCCGAAGCTGCGGTCGATGGGCGCCGATGTGGTGATCGTGTCTGCGCATTCCGGTTCGAGCGGTACGTCTTCGTACGGGGACCAGTTGCCGTACATCGAGAACGCGGCGGGTCTGGTGGCGGAGCAGGTGCCGGGGATCGACGCGATCCTGGTGGGGCACGCGCACACGGAGATCCCGGAGTACCGGGTGAAGAACAGGGCGACCGGCAAGGAGGTGGTGTTGTCGGAGCCGCTGAAGTGGGGCCAGCGGCTGACTTTGTTTGATTTCGAGCTGATGTGGTCGAAGGGCTGCTGGTCGGTGGCGAAGGTGTCGGCGAGGGTGCTGAACTCGAATACGGCGGTCGAGGACCCGAAGATCGTGCGGTTGCTGTCGGACGAGCACCGCAAGGTGGTTGCGTACGTCAATCAGGTGATCGGTACGTCGACGCAGGCGATGTCGTCTGCGGAGGGTCCGGTCAAGGACGTGCCGATCATCGATCTGATCAACCACGTGCAGGCGGAGACGGTGAGGGGGGCGCTGGCCGGTACGGAGTGGGCGTCGCTGCCGGTACTGTCGCAGGCGTCGTGCTTTTCTCGGACGGCGTCGATTCCGGCGGGGCAGGTGACCATCAAGGACGCGGCGGGCCTGTACCCGTTCGAGAACACGATGGAGGCGCGGTTGTTGACGGGTGCGCAGGTGAAGGATTACCTGGAGTATTCGGCGCGGTACTTCGTGCGGACGGCTCCGGGGGACGTGGTGGATCCGGCGAAGCTGACGAACTCTGAGGGCGTTCCGGACTACAACTATGACGCGGTGTACGGGCTGACGTACGACATCGATATCGCGCAGCCGGTGGGGTCGCGGATCACGGGGCTGTCCTTCCAGGGGAAGGCGGTGGATCCGCAGGCGCGGTTCGTGCTGGCGGTGAACAACTACCGGGCGTCGGGCGGAGGGAACTTCCCGCATGTGCCGCAGGCGAAGCAGTTGTGGGCGAATTCGGACGAAATCCGTAACACGATCATCCAGTGGGTGAAGGCGACGGGGACCGTCGACCCGGCGCAGTTCGCGTCCGTGGACTGGCGGCTGGTCCGGGCCGGTGTGCCGGTCTTCTAGCGGCCTGGGCTAGGGGCTGGGGCTAGGGGCGTTCGAACAGCGGGAGCAGTGCGACCGTGGGTTGGGGGCGGGGGTGTTCCCGCTGTTCGAGGCCGAAGGTGGTGAAGGCGGTGCGGGTGGGCTGGGGGTAGGGCTCATTGCCGGTGAGGGTGTTGAGGATGGTGGCGCTGCGCCAGGCGGCGAGGCCGAGGTCGGGGGCTCCGACGCCGTGGGTGTGGCGTTCGCCGTTCTGGACGAAGATGCTGCCGGTGACGCTGGGGTCGAGGACCATGCGGTGGTTCTCGTCGATGCGGGGGCGGCCCGAGGAGTCCTTGCGCAGGTAGGGGTCGAGGCCGACGAGGAGTTGACCGAGGGGGCGGTCGCGGTAGCCGGTGGCGAGGACGACGGCGTCGGTGGTGAGGCGGGAGCGGGTGCCCTGCTGGGTGTGTTCGAGGTGGAGTTCGACCTTGGTGGTGGCGACGCGGCCGGCGGTACGGACGGTGACGCCGGGGGTGAGGACGGCGTCGGGCCAGTCTCCGTGGAGGGTGCGGCGGTAGAGCTCGTCGTGGATGGCGGCGATGGTGGTGGCGTCGATGCCTTTGTGGAGTTGCCACTGGGCGGGGACGAGTTGGTCGCGGACGGGTTCGGGCAGGGCGTGGAAGTAGCGGGTGTAGTCGGGGGTGAAGTGTTCGAGGCCGAGCTTGGAGTACTCCATCGGGGCGAAGGAGGGGGTGCGGGCGAGCCAGGTGAGGCGTTCGCGGCCGGTGGGGCGTGCGCGGAGCAGGTCGAGGAAGACTTCGGCGCCGGACTGGCCTGATCCGATGACGGTGACGTGGTCGGCGCCGAGGATGCGTTGGCGGTTGTCGAGGTAGTCGGCGGAGTGGATGACGGGGACGGTGGGGGCTTCGGCGAGGGGGCGCAGGGGTTCGGGGACGTAGGGGGCGGTGCCGATGCCGAGGGCGAGGTTGCGGGTGTGGGTGCGGCCGAGGGCCACGGCTTCGCCTGCAGTGTCGAGTTGGGTGAAGTCGACTTCGAAGAGGTCGTGTTCGGGGTTCCAGCGGACGGCGTCGACTTGGTGGCCGAAGTGGAGTCCGGGGAGGCGGCCGGCGACCCAGCGGCAGTAGGCGTCGTACTCGGCGCGTTGGATGTGGAACTGCTCGGCGAAGTAGAAGGGGAAGAGCCGTTCCTTGTGCTTGAGGTAGTTGAGGAAGGTCCAGGGGCTGGCCGGGTCGGCGAGGGTGACGAGGTCGGCGAGGAAGGGGACTTGGAGGGTGGTGCCGTCGATGAGGAGTCCGGGGTGCCAGCGGAAGTCGTGGCGCTGGTCGTAGAAGGCGGTGGCGAGTTCGCCGGTCCCTTGGCGGGGCAGGCCGTGGGCGAGGGCGGCGAGGGACAGGTTGAACGGGCCGATACCAATTCCGACGAGGTCGTGGGGTGCATCGAGCTGGGCGGTCATCGGTGGGCGCTGCCTTCCAGGAGGGTGATGAGGGTGTCCAGGTCCCGGGCTGTGGTGTGGGGGTTGAGCAGGGTGGCTTTGAGCCAGAGGCGTCCGTCGGCGGTGGCGCGGCCGAGTACGGCGTGACCGTCGTAGAGGAGGGTGCGGCGCAGGGCGGCGACATGGGTGTCGTCGGCCTGGATGGGCCGGAAGAGGACGGTGGTGAGGGTGGGTGCCGCGTGGAGTTCGAAGGCGGGGTGTGCTTCGAGGAGGTGGGCCAGGTGGTGGGCGAGTTCGCAGGTGCGGTCGATGAGGTGGGCGAGGCCGTCGCGGCCGAGTGAGCGCAGGGTGGTGGCGATCTTGAGGGCGTCGGGGCGTCGGGTGGTGCGCAGGGAGCGGCCGAGGAGGTCGGGGAGTCCGGCTTCGGTGTCGTCGGGGGCGTTGAGGTAGTCGGCTTGGTGCGTGAGGGGGGCCAGGAGCCTGCTGTCGGGGACGGCGAGGAGGCCTGCGGCGACGGGTTGCCAGCCGAGTTTGTGTAGGTCGATGGTGAGGGACTGGGCGCGTTCGAGGCCGGTGAGGCGGGGGCGGTGGCGGGGGCTGAGGGCGAGCAGGCCTCCGTAGGCGGCGTCGATGTGGAGGTCGGCGCCGTATTGGTGGCATAGGTCGGCGATGGGGTGGAGGGGGTCGATGAGGCCGGCGTCGGTGGTGCCCGCGGTGGCGGTGACGAGGGTGGGGCCGGTGGTGGAGGCGAGGGCTTCGGCGAGGCGTGCGGGGTCGAGGGTGCCGGTGGGGGTGGGGAGGGGGGTGGAGGGGGGCAGGCCGAGGAGCCAGGCGGCTCGGGGGACGGAGTGGTGGGCGTTGGCTCCGTGTAGGACGGTCAGGTTGTTCCCGTGGCGTTCGCGGGCCAGGAGCAGGGCGAGTTGGTTGGCTTCGGTGCCGCCGGTGGTGACGAGGGCGTCGGGGGTTGGGGTGTCGTAGAACTCGGCGGCGAGGGTGTGGGCGAGGAGGGTTTCGATCGTGGAGGCGGCGGGGGCCTGGTCCCAGGAGTCGAGGGAGGGGTTGAGGGCCGCCGCGGCGAGGTCGGCGGCGACGGCGACGGCGAGGGGTGGGCCGTGCAGGTGGGCCGTGCACAGCGGGTCGGCGGGGTCGGCGGCACCTGCGGCGAGGGCGTGGACGAGGGTCCGGAGCGCTTCGTGGTCGCCGGTTCCGTGGTCGGGGAGTACGTCGCCCAGTGCGGCGGTGACGCGTGCGGTGACGGTGTCGGGGCCGCCTGCGGGGACGGGTCCACCGCGCTCGCGGGCTCCGGTGCGGAGGGCGTCGAGGACGGTGTCGAGCAGGGGGCGCAGGGCGTCGGCGCCCGTGCAGCCGCCGGCGAGCGGGGGCGGTGTTCCGGGCGGCGCTGTCATGCGGGGTCCTCACGGGAACGGTTCTGCGGCTCGGGGGGCCGGCCCTGTCGTGGGGTGCCTGGCGGTGGGCGCTGCCGCGGTGGCGGCGTGGATGCCCGACGGGTACAACGATCAGACCCGAATGGGGTAACCGTCGGGGTTTGTCCGCTTGTTGTTTCTTGCCGGGGTGGCTGGGGGTCCGCAGCGTGTCCGGGGACGTGCCTGGGGACGGGGCCGGCCGCCGTCCCCGGCCGGTGGGGGCGGGGGCGGCGGCCGGGGGTGGCGGCACGGGAAGGGGCGGGGTCAGCGGGCCGGGGGGCCGCGGGATCAGGGGGTGCGGATGCGCAGGGCGCGGGCGAGGTCGTCGAGTTGGTCGACGAGCTTGCGGCGCAGGCCCGGGACGATGCCGGGGTCGGCGAGGCAAGCGTGGCCGGCCTGGAGGTTGTCCTCGTCCACGGCGTGGCTGGGGAAAGCCCACTGGCCTGCGGCTTCGGCGATGGCGGGGCCGCGCCGGGCGCCGAGGGAGACGACGTCGGCGTAGTAGCGGGGCACGTAGTCCTTCACGAGGTCGGCCTGTTCGGGCTGCCAGAAGCCCTGGGCGGTCGCGCGGAAGAGGTAGTTGGAGAGGGAGTCCTCGTGGAAGAGGCGCTTCCAGGCGGCGGCCTTGGCCTCGGCGGTCGGGAGCGCGGCGCGGCAGCGGGCGGCGCCTTCCTCGCCGGTGGCGCTGGGGTCGGCGGCGAGGGCTTCGGCGATGTCGTTCTCCGTGGCGGCGCCGAGCACGCAGAGCCGGGCGAGGATGCGCCAGCGCAGTTCGGGGTCGAGTTCGGGGCCGCCGGGCACGCTGTCGTCCTCCAGCCAGGCGGCGAGGGTGTCGGGCTGGGTGGCGGCGTCGATGAGGGCGCGTACGGCGGCGAGCCGCATTCCGGGCTCGGAGCCGTCCTCGGTGCGGCGCAGCAGGGCTCGGGCGGTGGAGCTGAGGGTGGCGAGGGCTTCGGTGCGGTGTTCGGGGGTGAGGTAGTGGTCGGCGATGTGGCGGCGGGCGAAGGTGAGGACGCCTTGGACGATGGCCAGGTCTGCTTCTTCGGGCAGGTGGGCGTCGGCCGTGGCGAGGTAGGTGGCGGGTTCCAGTTCGCCGTCGCGGACCATGTCGCGCAGGGAGTTCCAGACGACGGCGCGGGTGAGGGCGCCGGGGATGGTGCTGAGGCAGCGTAGGGCGGTCTCGACGGAGGTGTCGTCGAGTCGGATCTTGGCGTAGCTGAAGTCGCCGTCGTTGAGGAGGAGGAGGTCGGGGCGGAGTCCGCTGGCGGCGACGACCTCGTTGGACGGGACGTCGAGGGTGATCGGTTCGCGCGGTTCCAGGGTGTTGTCGCGGGTGCGGTCGTAGAGCCCGACGGCGATGTGGTGGGGGCGGCTGCCCTGGTGGTCGACGGTGAGGGTCCAGCCTGCGGCGCCGTCCGCGATCTCCTCGATCCGGGGGGTGAGGGTGTCGATGCCGGTGGTGCGCAGCCAGATGTCGGCCCAGGCGTGGACGTCGCGGTCGGTGTGGGCGGCGAGGGATTCGACGAAGTCGGCGAGTGAGGCGTTGGCGAACTTGTGGCGGGCGAAGTGGGTGTTGATGCCGGCGAGGAAGGCCTTCTCCCCCATCCAGGCGACGAGTTGGCGCAGGGCGGAGGCGCCCTTGGCGTACGAGATGCCGTCGAAGTTGAGTAGGGCGCTCGCGGTGTCGGGGACGGCGTCGGGGGCGACGGGGTGGGTCGAGGGGCGCTCGTCCGCGTCGTAGCCCCAGGGTTTGCGTTCCATGCCGAATTCGGTCCAGGTCCCGGTGAAGCGGGTGGCTTCGGTGAGGGTCTGGTAGCCCATGTACTCGGCGAAGGACTCGTTCAGCCAGATGTCGTCCCACCAGCGCAGGGTGACGAGGTCGCCGAACCACATGTGGGCCATCTCGTGCGCGATGGTCATGGCGCGGCGTTGGCGTTCGGAATCGGTGACGGCGGAGCGGAAGACGTATTCGTCGCGGAAGGTGACCAGGCCCGGGTTCTCCATGGCGCCGGCGTTGAACTCGGGGACGAAGGCCTGGTCGTAGGAGTCGAAGGGGTAGGGCTCGGTGAACTTCTCGTGGTAGCGGTCGTAGCAGTCGGTGGTGAGGGAGAGGATTTCCTCGGCGTCGGCGTCCAGGTGGGGCGCGAGGGAGCGCCGGCAGTGGATGCCGAAGGGGAGTCCGGCGTGCTCGGTGCGCACGCTGTGCCAGGGGCCTGCGGCGACGGCGGCGAGGTAGGTGGAGATGACGGGGGTGGGGGCGGACTTCCAGACGCCGGCGCCGTCGCCCTCGCGGTCGCGGACGCGTTCGGTGATGCCGTTGGCGAGGACGGTCCAGTGTGCGGGGGCGGTGACGGTGAATTCGAAGACGGCCTTGAGGTCGGGCTGGTCGAAGGCCGGGAACACCCGCTGGATGTCGTCCATGAACATCTGGGTGTAGACGTACGTTTCGCCGTCCGCGGGGTCGGTGAAGCGGTGCAGGCCCTCGCCGGTACGGGAGTAGCGCATGCGGGTGGCGATGCGCAGTTCGTGGGGGCCTTCGCCGAGGTCGTTGAGCGGGAGGCGGTTGTCGGCGAGGTCGGCCGGGTCGAGGGGGTGGCCGTCGAGTTCTGCGGAGTGCAGTGCGTCCGGCTTCAGCTCCACGAACGTGTCCGCGGTGGTACGGGCGGAGAACTGGATGACGGTCGTGGATTCGAAGGTGTCGTCGCCGCCGGTGAGGTCGAGGGTGACGGCGTAGTGGTGGACGTCGAGGAGTTGGGCTCGGAGCTGCGCTTCGTTGCGCGTCAGTGCGGACATGGGGCCCATGCTGCCCGAAGGGTGGGCCCTGGCCGGCTAGTCTTCGCCCGCGGCGATCGTCTCGTGGTGGCGGATGACCTCGGCGATGATGAAGTTGAGGAGCTTCTCGGCGAAGGCGGGGTCGAGTTTGGCGTTCTCGGCGAGCTGGCGGAGCCGGGCGATCTGGCTGGCCTCGCGGGTCGGGTCGGCCGGGGGCAGCTGGTGCTTGGCCTTGAGGTGGCCGACCTGCTGCGTGCATTTGAAGCGCTCGGCGAGCATGTGGACGACGGCCGCGTCGATGTTGTCGATGCTGTCGCGCAGTCGGGCCAGCTCGGCGGTGACGGTCTCGTCGATCGCGCCGGTCTCGTCGGTTTCGCTGTTGTTCATGGTTCCCGAGAATACGTGGCGGTCGCGGATGGTTCCTCGGCCAGCCGGTCCGTGAGACGGACACCCTGCCGGGCCCGGTCGTCGCGGTGTCCGGTTTCCTTCGGAGCGGGTCCTGTGGTGCGCGAGCCCGCGCGGGCGTTCTCGGCCCGGCGCATGGGGTGGCCTCCGTCGTCGGCTGCGGATCTCCGGTCCGGCGAGGACTGGGTACGGGCCGGTGCGGGCGGTGTCGCGTTCGCGGTCCGTGCATGGTTCGGCGGGGCGGCCGGGCGGCGGGGCAGCCCGGTCGGGCCGTGTCGTCGGCCGCGTGGGAGCGGGACGCGTGCGTCCGTGGCGACGCGGACCGTCTCAACCAGTACGGCCGGGCCCGCGTCCCTTGAGGAGGAAGCCGGGTGCTCCCGCACGGAGCGCCGTGTGGACGTACTCGTCGAGGTCGAAGGTGGTGACGATCACGATGCGCGGGCTGTCCGAGCCGGGGGGTCGCCGGGCGATTGCGAGGCCGTCGTGTACGCGGCGGCTTCGGTCGCGGCGGTCACGGGTCTGTGCTGGTCGTCGGCGGTGGCCGCTGTGATCGCCGTGCGCCGGCACCCGCTGCCTGCGTGGGTCGGGGCAGCGGTGCGGGGGACGCGCGGTACTGCGGCCGGCCTTGCGGGGGCTCGTCCTTCCGGCCCCTCGTGCCGGGGCCGGAAGGACGAGCCGGGGTCGGGCGGGTCGGGGTCAGAGGCCGGCCGCGGCCGACTTGATCGCGGAGGCGAAGGCGGAGACCTCGGTGTAGACGCCGGGGTAGCCGGCGCGGGCGCAGCCCTCGCCCCAGCTGACTATGCCGACCTGGATCCAGGCGCCTGCGTCGTCGCGGCGGAACATCGGGCCGCCGGAGTCGCCCTGGCAGGTGTCGACGCCACCTTCGTCGAAGCCGGCGCAGATCTCTTCGCCGGGGACGAGGGAGCTGCCGTACGCGCTCTGGCAGTCGGCGTCGGAGACGAAGGGGACGGTGGCCTTGCGCAGGTAGCGCTGCTGGCCGCCGCCCTCGCGGGTGGCGCCCCAGCCGGCGACGGTGAAGGTGCCGTTGTCGAATTCCTTGGTCTCGGCGATCTTGAGGGTGGGCAGGTTGATGGGCTTGGCGAGTTTGATGAGGGCCCAGTCCTTGCCGGAGCCGTTGTAGCCGGGGGCTTGGAGGACCTTGGTGGATTTGACCTTGATGGCGCTGGAGCTGTTGAGGTCGACGACTCCGGCGGTGGCGGTGATGGAGGTGTTGTTGCCGGAGCCGCTCACGCAGTGGGCCGCGGTGAGGACGATCTGCTGGGTGTAGAGGGCGCCGCCGCAGCCCATGGAGAGGCGGACCATGAAGGGGAACTCGCCCTGGGCCGCGCGGGTGCCGCCGACGACGGGGGCCTGGGCGGCGTTGGCGGCGCCGGGCTGGAGGCTGACGGCTGCGAGGGCGACCGCACCGACGGCGAGGGTGCGCTTGAGGATTGCGGCAAGGGTGGACACAGTCAACACACTGCCTTTCGTGGGGGGTTGGGCCGTGCGCGTCATCGGGTGAATGACACGTACATGTCACACCCGCGCTCCTTCGGGCTTCAAGGACGCGTTTTCGGACAACGGACGGCTCGGGAGGCGGCATGACGCAGAGCGGTCGGCGCAGCAGCCCGGTCGAGCACGGTTTTCCCCATCTCGACACCGTCCGGGCCGCGATCACCGCGCTGTTCCAGCGCCTCTCGCGCGACGGTGTCGAGGCGTACGGAACGAGCTTCGCCCCCGCCGATGCCGCCTTCACCGCCGCCGACGACCTCTACCTCGGCGCCCAGTGCGTGGCCTCCGCGATCGTGCGTGCGCTGCGGCTGCCCGATGCGCGGATGGTGATCTCCTTCCGGTCGATGGAGGAGGCGGCCACCGTCGAACTGGCCTCGGGACCCGAGTACTTCGTCGAGGTGAACGACCGCTTCCGCACGCACCGCCGCGATCTGGCGGCCGCCCTCGCCCACGAGGTCACGCACGTCCTGCTGCACCGGCTGGAGCTGAGCTTCCCCACGACCGCCGAGAACGAGATCCTCACCGACACCGCCGCCGCCTACCTCGGGGCCGGCTGGCTGCTGCTCGACGCCTACCGCGAGGACGAGCTCACCCATCAGAAGCTCGGCTACCTCACCCCCGAGGAGTTCGGCTACGTCCTCGCCCGGCGCGCCCTCCTGCTCGGCGAGGACCTCTCCGCCTGGTTCACCAGCCCGCAGGCGTACGAGGCGTACGTGCGCGGACGCGCGCTCGCCCACCGGGAGCTGCGCCGGGCCCCCCTCGCGTCCGCGGACCGGACGCAGCGGCGCCGTTACGCCCGGGGCCGGCGGGCGGGCACCGCCGCGCCGGAGGCCTCGTACCGCTTCGAACAGCACCCGGCCGGACTGCGGGTGAGCTTCCCGTGCCCGGTGTGCGGGCAACGGCTGCGGTTGCCGGTCCGCGGGCCGGTACGGGCCCGCTGCGGGTTGTGCCACACGGTGTTGGACTGCGACACCTGACCGGGAGCCCGCTCGCTCATCCGCCGCAGCCGCCGCAGCCGCCACAACCGCCCCCGCAGCCGCCGTCACCGCCGCATCCTCCTCCGCCGTCCCCTCCCCCGCAGCCGGCGGAACCCCCGCTGCCGCTGCGGTCGCCGCCACCGCCCCGGCTGAAGAGGAAGCCGATCAGGAGGCAGAGGCCGGGGATCCCGAAGACGACCAACGCCGCGATCGCGCCTGAACTCATGCGGACGGTGTGCCCGGCCCCGCGGGCCGGAACACGCCCGTCCGCCAACGCCCCTCCGGAGGACGGCCCTCCGTCAACGGCGGGGCGGCCACACCGGCTCCGGCTCAGAAACGGAGAACATCAGGGGGCGGCAGCGGTTCAGCGGAGCGATGGAGTGGGTAGTCATACTCCATCGCACGAGTGAAGGATCCGGTCCCGACCCCTCGCCAGGGGGCCGGGGCCGTTCCCTGTGCCGTCCCGTCCCGTACGGGTCCCCCGTCCGCACGGGATCCGGGCAAAGCTGGAGCGGATGCCGCCCGCGGCTTGCCCGCCCGTCCGGCATACCGCCCCGCCCCGCCCCGGGGCTACTGGGCCCCGTACACCGGTTGCGGGAGCTCGGATTTCGCGAGGAGCTTCGTCGCCGTCTCGCCCGCTTCGGCCGGGGTCCAGCGCGCTCCGCGGTCCGCCGTCGGGCCCGGGCGCCAGCCCTCCATCACCGTGATCCGGCCTCCCTCCGCCTCGAAGACCCGGCCCGTGACCCCCGCCGAGGCGTCCGAGCCCAGCCACACCACCAGCGGCGACACGTTCTCCGGGGCCATCGCGTCGAAGCCGCCCGTACCGGGGGTCGCCATCGCCTCCGCGAAGGTCTGCTCCGTCATGCGCGTCCGCGCCGCCGGGGCGATCGCGTTGACCTGCACCCCGTACCGGGCCATCTCCGCCGCCGCGACGAGCGTCATGCCCAGGATGCCCGCCTTGGCCGCGCTGTAGTTGCCCTGCCCGACCGAGCCCAACAGGCCTGCGCCCGATGAGGTGTTGACCACCCTGGCCGCGACCGTCCGGCCCGCCTTCGCCTCAGCCCGCCAGTACGTCGCCGCATACTTCAGCGGCAGGAAGTGCCCCTTCAGATGGACGCGCATCACCGCGTCCCAGTCCGCCTCCTCCAGGTTCACGAGCATCCGGTCCCGCAGGAACCCGGCGTTGTTGACCAGCGTGTCCAGCCTGCCGAACGCCGACAGGGCCGCCCCGACCAGCGAGGACGCGCCTTCCGGCGACGCAATGTCCTTGCCGTGCGCGACGGCCTCGCCGCCCAGCGCCCGGATTTCCGCGACGACCTGCCCGGCCGGGCTGTCCTCCCCCGGCTGCCCGTCCAGGCCCACCCCCAGGTCGTTGACCACGACCTTCGCCCCCTCCGCCGCGAAGGCCAGTGCGTGGGCCCGGCCCAGCCCCCGACCGGCGCCCGTCACGATGACCACACGACCCTCGGCAAGTCCCATCTCAGTTCTCCTTGTTGACCGTTGCCGCATCCAGAAATGCCGGGCGTTCCCCGCCCCCGTGCACGAGCAGGCGCGCCCCGCTGACGTACCCCGCCCGGCCGGAGGCCAGGAACACCGCCGCCGCCCCGACGTCGGCGGGCTCCGCCAGCCTCCCCAGCGGGACCGTCGCGGCCACGGCCGCGATTCCCGCCTCGTCCCCGTAGTGGAGGTGCGCCAGCTCCGTCCGCACCATGCCCAGGACCAACGAGTTCACCCGCACCTCGGGCGCCCACTCCACGGCCATGGACCGGGCCAGGTGCTCCAGCCCCGCCTTCGCCGCCCCGTAGGCCGCCGTCCCGGGCGAGGGCCGGGTCCCGCTGACGCTGCCGATCATCAGCACCGAGCCGCGCGCCTCGCGCAGGTACGGATACGCAGCCAGCGAGGCGGTCATCGGTGCCAGCAGGTTCAGCTCGACGACCCGGGCGTGCCGGTGCGCCTCGCCCTCCTCCAGCAACCGGTAGGGGGTCCCACCCGCGTTGTTGACCAGGCAGTCGAGCCGCCCGTACCGGCGCTCGACCTCCCCGAAGAAGTCCCGTACGGCGGCCGGATCGCGCAGGTCCAAGGCGACGTACGAGGCCGTGCGCGCGGCAGCGGACACCGGTGCCCGCGGCGGGCGACGCGCGCAGACGACGACTTCCGCACCCGCCTCCAGGAACGACCGGGCGATGCCGGCGCCGACACCGCGGGTTCCGCCGGTGACGACGGCAACCCTCCCATCGAGCTCCATAGGCTGCTACCTTCCCCACCTAACAAATGTTTGGTGGAAAGGTAGCTGATCCTCTCATGGGTGTCTCCACCTCAAGCCCCGACAAGGGCATCGCGCTGGTGGCCGTCGACTTCCCGCCCGTCAACGCGCTTCCGGTGCAGGGCTGGTACGACCTCGCCGACGCACTGCGCACCGCCGGCCGTGACCCCGAGACCCGGTGCGTCGTCCTGGCTGCCGAGGGCCGCGGCTTCAACGCCGGCGTCGACATCAAGGAGATGCAGCGCGACGCCGGCCACGCCGCCCTCATCGGCGCCAACCGGGGCTGCTACGAGGCCTTCGCCGCCGTGTACGAGTGCGAGGTGCCGGTCGTCGCCGCCGTGCACGGGTTCTGCCTGGGCGGCGGCATCGGCCTCGTCGGCAACGCCGACGCGATCGTCGCCTCCGACGACGCCGTCTTCGGACTGCCCGAACTCGACCGGGGTGCGCTCGGCGCCGCCACCCACCTGGCCCGCCTGGTCCCGCAGCACCTGATGCGCGCCCTGTACTACACCTCGCGCACCGCCACCGCCGCCGAACTGCACGCGCACGGCTCGGTCTGGAAGGTGGTCCCGCGCGCGCGGCTGCGGGCGGCTGCCCTCGAACTGGCCGCCGAGATCGCGCAGAAGGACGGCTATCTGATCCGGCTGGCCAAGGCCGCCATCAACGGCATCGACCCCGTCGACGTACGGCGCAGCTACCGCTTCGAGCAGGGCTTCACCTTCGAGGCCAACCTCAGCGGGGTCGCCGACCGGGTGCGCGACGCCTTCGGCGGCGGGGGCGACGGACGCGGCGGGGGCGGCCTGCGCAGCGAGCGCAACGACGGGAAGGCGGAACCGGCATGACCGACAAGACCATGACTCCGGACGAGGTGGTCGGGCAGCTGCGCAGCGGGATGACCCTCGGCATCGGCGGTTGGGGATCGCGGCGCAAACCCATGGCCCTAGTGCGGGCGCTGCTCCGCTCCGGGCTCACCGACCTCACCGTGATCTCTTACGGCGGCCCCGATGTCGGCCTGCTCGCGGCAGCCGGCCGGATCCGCAGGCTGGTGGCCCCCTTCGCCACCCTCGATTCCATCCCGCTGGAGCCGCACTTCCGGGCGGCCCGCGAGGGCGGCGCCTTCACGCTCACCGAGCTCGACGAGGCCATGTTCATGTGGGGTCTCCAGGCCGCCGCGAACCGGCTCCCCTTCCTTCCTGTCCGGGCCGGCCTCGGCTCCGACGTCATGCGGGTCAACCCGGAGCTGCGGACCGTCACTTCCCCCTACGCCGACGGCGAGGAGCTCGTCGCGGTCCCCGCCCTGCGCATGGACGCCGCACTGGTCCACGTGAACCGCGCCGACCGGCTCGGCAACGGCCAGTACCTGGGCCCGGACCCTTACTTCGACGACCTGTTCTGCGAGGCCGCCGACGCCGCGTACATCTCCTGCGAGCAGCTGGTGGAGAGCGCCGAGCTCGCCAAGGCCGGGCCGCCGCAGTCCCTCCTGGTCAGCCGGCATTCCGTCACCGGGGTCGTCGAGACCCCGAACGGCGCGCACTTCACTTCCTGCGCACCCGACTACGGGCGCGACGAGGCCTTCCAGAGGCTCTACGCGTCCACCCCGTGGCCCGAGTTCGCCGCGCGTTTCCTGGCCGGGCCGAGCGAGCACGCCTACCAGTCGGCCGTCCGGGCCTGGCACGAGGAGCAGCAGTGAGCACGCCCACGACCCCTACCGCGCACTGCGTCAGCCGCGCCGAGTACTGCGTGATCGCTTGCGCCGAGGCCTGGCGCGACAACGGCGAGGTGCTCGCCAGCCCGATGGGCCTCGTCCCCTCCATCGGGGCCCGGCTGGCGAAACGGACCTTCTCCCCCGATCTGCTGCTGACCGACGGCGAGGCCATGCTCGTCGGCCTCGACGGCGAGGTCGAGGGCTGGCTCCCGTACCGCCGCCACCTCACGATGGTCACCGGGGGTCGCCGGCACGTGATGATGGGCGCGAGCCAGATCGACCGGTTCGGCAACCAGAACATCTCCTGCATCGGGGACTGGAGCCGGCCGGCCCGCCAGCTCCTCGGAGTGCGCGGCGCGCCCGTCAACACCTTGAACAACCCGGTGAGTTACTGGGTTCCGAGGCACTCGCCGCGGGTGTTCGTCGAGCGGGTCGACATGGTCAGCGGGGTCGGCTACGACCGGGCCGAGGCGGCCGGGGTGACCCGGTTCCACCGGCTCCCCCGGGTGGTCAGCGATCTCGGCGTCCTCGACTTCACCGGCCCGGACCACTCGATGCGGCTCGTCTCCGTCCATCCGGGCGTCACCGTCGCTCAGGTGCGGGCGGCCACCGGGTTCGACCTGGCGATCGGTTCCGGCCCCGGAGACGGCGAGGCCGTGCCGTACACGCGGGAGCCGACTGCCGAGGAGCTGCGACTGATCCGTGAAGTGATCGACCCGCAGGGCGCGCGCGACCGGGAAGTGCGGGGCTGAGGCGGTGGAGAGGGCATTCACGACGGCGTTCACCGAGCTGGTCGGTGTCGAGTACCCCATCGTGCAGACGGGCATGGGCTGGGTGGCCGGGCCCCGGCTGGTCTCGGCCGCCGCCAACGCGGGCGCCCTGGGCGTCTTGGCCTCGGCGACGATGACCCTGGAGCAGCTGCGCACGGCGGTCCGCGAGGTCAGGTCCCGTACGGACGCCCCGTTCGGGGTCAATCTCCGCGCGGACGCGGGGGACGCGGCCGAGCGCGCCCGGCTGATCGTGGACGAGGGCGTCCGGGTCGCCTCGTTCGCGCTCGCGCCCTCCCGGGAGCTCATCGCCCGGTTGAAGGACGCGGGGGTGGTGGTGATCCCGTCGGTCGGGGCCCGGCGGCACGCCGAGAAGGTGGCGGCATGGGGGGCAGACGCGGTGATCGTGCAGGGTGGTGAGGGCGGCGGGCACACCGGGGACGTGGCCACGACGGTGCTGCTGCCCCAGGTGGTCGATGCGGTGGACATCCCGGTGGTCGCGGCGGGCGGCTTCCACGACGGCCGCGGCCTGGTCGCGGCCCTGTCCTACGGGGCGGCGGGCATCGCGATGGGCACCCGCTTCCTGCTGACCTCCGACTCCACGGTCCCCGACGCGGTCAAGGCCCGGTACCTGGCGGCCGGCGTCAAGGACGTCACCGTCACGACGGCCGTGGACGGGCTGCCGCACCGGATGCTCCGTACCGAGTTGGTCGCGTCCCTGGAGCGGGCGGGCCGCACCCGGGCGCTGGCCCGGGCGGTGCGGCACGCCGCGGCCTTCCGCAAGGTCTCCGGTCTGTCGTGGCCGCAGATGGTGCGCGACGGCCTCGCGATGAAGCACGGCAAGGACCTGTCCTGGAGCCAGGTCCTGCTCGCCGCCAACACCCCCATGCTCCTCAAGGCGTCCATGGTCGAGGGCCGTACGGACCTCGGCGTCATGGCGTCGGGCCAGGTCGCGGGCGTGATCGAGGATCTACCCTCCTGCGCGGAGCTCGTCGCCCGGGTGATGGCCGAGGCACGCACCGTGCTGGACCGACTGGACCGACTGGACCGACCGGACTGAATGGACCGACTGGATCGCCCGCACCTGCCCGGGCCGCCCGTGCGGCCCCTCCCGCCGGTGCGGCCACGGTCCGGACAGCAGTGCGCCGGGCGGCGCACTGCGCGCCGCCCGGCGTACCGGAACGTCCGTCAAGGCCTCAGGAGCTCGTACGCCCCGCTGCGGGGCGCCCGCCGCCGGAGCGACGGCGCGCGCCGGCCGGAGCACCGCCGGAGCGGGAACCGCCCTGGCCGCCGCCCTGCCCGCGGGTGCCCGGCTGGCCGCCCTGGCCGCGGGTGCCGCTCTGACCGCCGCCCTGGCCCGCGCCGGAGCGGGCCCGACGCGGACGGCCCTCGCCGACACCGCCGGTCGGCGTACCGCCCTGTGCGGCGGAGGGTCCGCCGGTACGGCGGCGCGGGTTCGAGGAACGGCCGCTGCCACCGCCCTGGCCGCCGGAGCGCTGACGCGCGGGCGTCGGCTGCGGCACCTCCAGCACGACCGGGATGCCCGAGGGCTCCTTGGCGCCGGTGAGCCGGGACAGCTCCTCGTCGGAGGACTTGATCTGCGCGGTGCGCGGGGAGATCCCGGCGTCCAGCATCAGGCGGGACATGTCCCGCTTCTGGTCGGGCAGCACCAGGGTGACCACGCTGCCGGACTCGCCGGCGCGGGCGGTACGACCGCCGCGGTGCAGGTAGTCCTTGTGGTCGGTGGGCGGGTCCACGTTGACGACCAGGTCCAGGTCGTCGATGTGGATGCCGCGGGCCGCCACGTTGGTGGCGACCAGTGCGGTGACCTCGCCCGTCTTGAACCAGTCCAGGGTCCGGTTGCGCTGGGGCTGGGAGCGCCCGCCGTGCAGGCCGGAGGCGCGCACGCCGTCCGCCAGGAGCTTCTTGACCATGCGGTCGACACCGCGCTTGGTGTCCACGAACATGATCACCCGGCCGTCGCGGGCGGCTATGCGCGTGGCCACGGCCTTCTTGTCGGTCTCGTCCATGACGTACAGGACGTGGTGCTCCATGGTGGTGACCGCGCCGGCCGACGGGTCGACGGAGTGGCCGACCGGGTCGTTCAGGAACATCTTGACGAGCTTGTCGATGTTCTTGTCGAGGGTCGCAGAGAACAGCATGGTCTGGCCCTCGGGCTCGACCTGCTTGAGCAGCGCGGTGACCTGCGGCATGAAGCCCATGTCGGTCATCTGGTCGGCCTCGTCTAGGACGGTGATGGCAACCTGCGAGAGGTCGGCGTCACCGCGGTCGATGAGGTCCTTGAGACGGCCGGGGGTGGCGACGAGCACCTCGGCTCCGCGGCGCAGGGCGCCCGACTGCCGGTTGATCGACATGCCGCCCACGACGGTCGCGATGCGCAGGTTGACGGCCGTGGCGTACGGGGCCAGGGCGTCGGTCACCTGCTGCGCGAGCTCACGGGTCGGTACGAGGACCAGCGCGAGCGGAGCCTTCGGCTGCGCGCGGCGGCCGGCCGTGCGGGACAGCAGTGCCAGGCCGAAGGCCAGCGTCTTGCCGGAGCCGGTGCGACCGCGGCCGAGCAGGTCACGGCCGGCGAGCGAGTTCGGCAGCGTCGCGGCCTGGATGGGGAACGGCTCGGTGACGCCCTGGGCGGCGAGGGTCTTCAGCAGCGCCTCGGGCATGTCCATGTCCTCGAACGCGGCCACCGGCGGCAGCGCCGGGGTCAGCGGTTCGGGCATGGTGAATTCTTGGGGCCTGGCGACGGGCGCGGACTTCTGCCGTCCCGCGCCAGTCTTCGGACGTCCCTGGGCCGCACCTCGGCCCCGAGTGGGGCGGCGGCTGGGTCGTGCGGAGCTGGAGCTGGTCATGCGAGAAAGCCCTCCTGAAACCGGCAGGTAAAACAAAGGTTGAAACAGCAGACAAGCCGGGGCCCGCACCTCACGGTGCGGACCCCGGCAAGCTGAAATACTTAGTTGGCGGGGAGGATGTTCTCCGCCTGGGGGCCCTTCTGGCCCTGGGTGACGTCGAAGGACACGCGCTGGCCCTCCTGGAGCTCACGGAAGCCCTGGGTGGCGATGTTCGAGTAGTGGGCGAACACGTCCGGACCGCCACCGTCCTGCTCGATGAAGCCGAAGCCCTTTTCCGAGTTGAACCACTTCACGGTGCCAAGTGCCATTTTGAATCTCCTGAATAGGCGGCAAAGGGCCCCATCCGGAGATTCCGGCAAAACAATAAAAGCGCCTGAGGAACATTCCCGTCAGGCGCACATAAAGTTCATGGGTACCACAACTGCAACGCTCTAAAGCTAGCACACCTCGGCGCGGGCCGGGAGCAGGACCCCGGCCCGCAGCGGGCGGACACGACCGCGGACGGCTACAACCGCTCGATGATCGTCACGTTGGCCTGGCCTCCCCCTTCGCACATGGTCTGCAGGCCGTAGCGGCCACCCGTCCGCTCCAACTCGTGGAGCAGGGTGGTCATCAGCTTCACTCCCGTCGCTCCCAACGGATGCCCCAGCGCGATGGCGCCGCCGTTGACGTTCACCCGTTCGGGGTCCGCGCCGGTCTCCTTCAGCCAGGCCAGGACGACCGGGGCGAAGGCCTCGTTGATCTCCACCAGGTCGATGTCGTCCAGCGACATGCCCGACTTCTTCAGAGCGTACGCCGTTGCCGGGATGGGCGCGGACAGCATCCGGATCGGGTCCTCGCCCCGAACGGACAGGTGATGGATGCGGGCCCGCGGTCGCAGGCCGTGCTCGGCCACGGCCCGCTCGGAGGCGATCAGCATCGCGGCCGCCCCGTCCGAGACCTGTGAGGAGACGGCCGCGGTGATGGTGCCGCCCTCCACCACGGGCCGCAGGCCCGCCATCTTCTCCAGGGTGGTGTCCCGGCGGGGGCCCTCGTCGACCCGGACGTCCCCGTACGCCACGGTCTCCCGGTCGAACCGGCCCTCGTCGATCGCCCGGATCGCCCGCCGGTGGGAGCTCAGTGCGAACTCCTCCATGTCCCGCCGCGAGATCCCCCACTTCTGCGCGATCAGCTGCGCGCCGTGGAACTGGTTCACCGGCGCGTCCCCGTACCGCGCCCGCCAGCCCTCGCTGCCCGCGTACGGGCCCTCGGTGAAGCCCAGCGGCTCCGCCGCCTGCCGGGACGCGAAGGCGATCGGGATCATCGACATGTTCTGGGTGCCGCCGGCCACGACGAGGTCCTGGGTGCCCGAGAGGACCCCCTGCGCCGCGAAGTGGACGGCCTGCTGCGAAGAGCCGCACTGGCGGTCCACCGTCACCCCCGGCACCTCCTGCGGCAGCCCGGCGGCCAGCCAGGCGGTGCGCGCGATGTCCCCGGCCTGCGGGCCCACCGTGTCCAGGCAGCCGAACACCACGTCCTCCACGGCGGCCGGGTCCACCCCGGACCGCTCGACCAGCGCCTTGAGGACGTGCGCGCCCAGATCGGCCGGGTGGACCGCGGACAGGCCGCCGCCGCGCCGCCCCACGGGGGTGCGCACCGCGTCGACGATGTAGGCCTCGGGCATCGGGACTCCTCTGATCGGTCGGGTCAGCTGCGTACGGCGATCCCGTCGAGCACCATCGACAGGTACTGGCGGGCGATCTCCTCGGGGCTGTGCTGTCCTCCCGGCCGGTACCAGGACGCCGCCACCCACACCGTGTCGCGGACGAAGCGGTAGGTGAGGCGGATGTCGAGGTCGGCCCGGAAGACCTTGGCGGCGACCCCGCGTTCCAGCGTCCCGAGCCAGGCCTTCTCGAACTTCTGCTGCGAGTCGGACAGGTAGCGGAAGCGGGGCTGCACGGACAGGTGCCGCG
The DNA here is from genome assembly GCF_040612395.1 of Streptomyces sp. NPDC006430. Taxonomy (NCBI): domain Bacteria; kingdom Bacillati; phylum Actinomycetota; class Actinomycetes; order Kitasatosporales; family Streptomycetaceae; genus Streptomyces; species Streptomyces sp. NPDC006430. Next base: position 26,344 of record NZ_JBEXQA010000026.1, on the reverse strand, counting down.
CTTCCTTCTGATAGATCGCGACGGCGGCGCGGTGGCGGTCGATCTCCCGGAAGGATTCGGTGACGAGGGCCTCGATGGTTTCCCTGGGGCCGAGGTCGGCGGCGAGGACGGTGTCGTAGCCCTCCCACAGTTCGTTCAGGAAGGCCGAGAGGATCTCGTCGAGCATCGATTCCTTGGAATCGAAGTGGTAGTAGAGGCTGCCGGCGAGCATGCCGGCGGCGTCGGCGATCTTGCGGACGGTGGTGGCGTTGTAGCCCTGCGCGGCGAAGACCTCGGCGGCGGTGTCGAGGAGTTCGCGACGGCGCTCGGGCGAGGCCGTCACCTGGGGCTTCTTCTTGACTGCCGGTTGTGTCGGCTTGTTCGTTGGCACGCGCCCATTCTCGGCCTACGCGTGCTGGCTGCTGACCGAGACGGTCTCGCCCGTCATGTACGACGAGTAGCCGCTGGCCAGGAACACGATGACGTTGGCGACCTCCCACGGCTCGGCGTACCGGCCGAAGGCCTCGCGGGCCGTCAGCTCGCGCAGCAGTTCCTCGCTGGTCACCTTCACCAGGTGGGGGTGCATGGCCAGGCTCGGGGCGACCGCGTTGACCCGTACGCCGAACTCGGCCGCCTCCAGTGCCGCGCACCGGGTCAGCGCCATCACCCCGGCCTTGGCGGCGGCGTAGTGGGCTTGGCCGGTCTGGGCGCGCCAGCCGACGACGGAGGCGTTGTTGACGATGACCCCACGTCCGGCCCCACGTCCGGCCGCGGTTCCGGCCGCGGCCGACCGGAACGAGCGCAGCGCGGCGCGGGTGCAGCGGAAGGTGCCGTTCAGGGTGACGTCGAGGACCTTGTCCCATTGTTCGTCGGTCATGTCGACGAGGGCGGCGGTGCCACCGAGGCCGGCGTTGTTGACGACGACGTCCAGGCCGCCGTGGATCTGCTCGGCAAGCGCGAGCAGGGCCCGGACCTGGCCCTCGTCGGTGACGTCGCAGGGCAGGGAGGTGACGCGGTCGGGCCCGAACTCGGCAGCGAGCGCGCCCTCGGTCTCCTTCAGGCGGCGGGCGTGCGCATCACCGATGACGATGCGGGCGCCCTCCTCCAGGAAGCGGCGGGCGGTGGCCCCGCCGATTCCGGCCCCGGCGGCTGCGGTGATGACGGCGGAGCGGCCCTGGAGCAGTCCGTGGCCCGGCACGTAGTCGGGGGTGTTCATGCTCATGGCCGTACGTTAACCTACCAAACACTTGTTAGGGAAGCTTGCGGAGTCCTGCGGTGACGGAGGCGAACAGCTGATGGATCTGACCCACGCGCCGGAGGTGGAGGCCTTCCGCGCCGAGGCGCGCGCCTGGCTCGCCGACCGCGTCCCGACCCCTCCCCTCCCCTCCCTGGAGACGGCGGAAGGCTTCGCGGCGCACCGGGAGTGGGAGGCACGGCTGCACGCGGACCGCTGGTCGGTGGTGTCCTGGCCGCAGGAGTACGGGGGCCGGGGCGTGGACATCGAGCACTGGCTGGTCTTCGAGGAGGAGTACTGGGCGGCGGGCGCTCCCGGCCGCGTCTCTCAGAACGGCATCAGCCTCCTCGCGCCGACCCTCTTCGACCACGGAACGCCCGAGCAGCGGGCGCGGGTGCTGCCGCCGATGGCGAGCGGCGAGGTGGTCTGGGCGCAGGCCTGGTCGGAGCCGGAGTCGGGTTCCGACCTGGCCTCGCTGACGTCGCGGGCCGTCCGCACGGAGGGCGGCTGGCTGCTGTCCGGGCAGAAGACCTGGTCCTCGCGGGCGGCGTTCGCGGACCGGGCGTTCGGCATCTTCCGGACGGACCCGGAGGCCTCGCGACCGCACCGGGGCCTGACGTACCTGATGTTCGACCTGCGGGCGCCGGGCGTGACGGTGCGACCCATCGGCCGGCTGGACGGCAAGCCCGCCTTCGCTGAGCTCTTCCTCGACGAGGTCTTCGTACCGGACGCCGACGTGATCGGGGAGCCCGGGCAGGGCTGGCGGATCGCGATGTCGACGACGGGCAACGAGCGCGGGCTGACGCTGCGCTCGCCGGGCCGGTTCCTGGCGGCGGCAAACCGGCTGGTCGCGCTCTGGCGGGCGGCCGGAGATCCCTCGGACACCGCGCTGCGGGACCGGGTGGCGGACGCGGTGGTCGGGGCGCGCGCGTACGAGCTGTTCACCTGGGCGGGCGCCTCCCGGTTCGCGGCGGGCGGGCGCATCGGCGCCGAGTCGAGCCTCAACAAGGTGTTCTGGTCCCAGTACGACATGGCCCTGCACGAGACGGCGCTGGACCTGTTGGGCGCGGACGCCGAACTGGCGGAGGGCGCGTGGGCGGAGCCCTGGATCTTCTCGCTGGCCGGTCCGATCTACGCCGGCACGAACGAGATCCAGCGCGACATCATCGCCGAGCGCCTGCTCGGCCTCCCGAAGGGCCGCCGCTGATGCGCTTCCTACCGACCGGGGAACAGGCGGACTTCACCCGTGCCCTGCACGACCTGCTGGGCGCCTCGAACGTTCCCGCCGCGGCGCGGGCCTGGGCGGCCGGGGACCTCGCACCCGGTCGCGCGCTGTGGTCCCGGCTCGCGGGGGCGGGCCTGTTCGCGCTGGCCGCGGACGAGGCGTACGACGGAGTGGGGCTGCTGCCGGTGGAGCTGTCGGCGGCCCTGGTGGAGTGCGGCCGGGCGGGGATGCCGGGACCGGTCGTGGAGACGGCCTCGGCGGCCGTCCTCCTGTCGACGCTCTGGGACCGGACGTTGGCGAAACGCTTCCTTCCGGGGCTGGTGGCGGGCGAGGCGACGGCCACGCTGACGCTGCCGGGCGGAAGTCCGTACGCCCTGGACGCGGACGCGGCGACGTACTGCTTCACGGTGTCGGCGGCGGGCGAACTGCGCCTCGCGGAGAGCGGAGCCGGCTGGGGCGGCGGGGACGGTGACGAGGGCGCGCCACTGCGGTCGACCGACCCGGTGCGCCGGCTGACGAGGCCCCGGCCGGACGGGGAGCTGCTGGCCGCCGGCCCGGCGGTCGCGGCGGCGGCCGGGGCGGCGGGCCACTGGGCGCGCCTGCTCACGGCGGCCCAGTGCCTGGGCGTGGGCGAGGCGCTGCTCGCGCGCACGGTGGAGTACGCGAAGCAGCGCACGCAGTTCGGCGGCCCGATCGGCGGCTTCCAGGCGGTGAAGCACCGCCTCGCGGACACCCTCCTGGCCCTCGAATTCGCCCGCCCGCTGGTCTGGGCGGCGGCGTTGTCCCTCGCGTCGTGGGAGATCGCCGCGGCCAAGCTGGCCGCGGGCGAGGCGGCGTACGGGGCGGCCATGACGGCGCTCCAGCTCCACGGCGCGGTCGGCTACACGGAGGAACTGGACCTCTCCCTGTGGCTGCGCAAGGCCCGCCCGCTGCGCGATGCGTGGGGGGCGCCGTCCGCGTGCCGGGCGGCGGTGCTGCGGGAACGGGAACGGGAACGGGAACGGTAGGAGCGGCGGCCCCGCCGGCTCAGACGAGGGCCACGCTGAGGGAGACCACGTAATGCTCCTCGACGATCCCGTCCGGAAACAGCGGGTTCAGTCGCGCCCGCTCCGCTTCGAGGAACTCCCGTGTGCCGTCGGCGCCGAGGAGGAGGAAGGCGGAGTGGCTGGCGTGGTTGGCGAGGTGCGCGTCGAGCGGGATCCGGCGCGACCAGCGCACTTGTCGGGTGGTGAACGTCAGCTCGGCGGGCAGGCTGCGGAAGGTGTCCCCGGAGGCGTGGAAGAAGGCGCGGATCCGCTCGTCCTGCTCGGCGATCCAGGGGACGGCAGGGTCCGCGTCGTTCCACCAGAGCGCGAGCGCGCCACCGGGGCGCAGTACGCGACGGGCCTCGGGAACGGAGCGGGAGGGGTCCGTCCAGTGCCAGGCCTGGGCGTACGTGAGGAAGTCGAAGCCCCCGCTGACGAGCGGGAGCCGGTCGCCGTCGCCGCGGACGATCGGGATACGGGGGTGCGCCCGGCGGAACTCGGCCGCCATCCCGTCGCCGGGCTCGACGGCGAGGACGTCGGCCCCGCGGGCGTGCAGCAGTCCGGTGGCGATCCCGGTTCCGGCCCCCACGTCGGCCACCCGGGCCCCGCGCAGCCCCCGCCCGGCCAGCGCCTCGACGGCGTCGAACAGCTCCGCGGGATACCCGGGCCGGTTCGCCGCGTACAGCGCGGCGGCGGCGTCGAAGGACCGGGCACGGGTGCTTGACCTCCGCCTCCCCGCGCTGAAGCACGGGGATTCTCCGCCTGTGGGTGGCCCTGTTGTGTTGGGGCTGCCCGCTTCGGGTGGGTTCCTGGTTCTTCCCCACCGGGGTGGGGGTTGTGCGCGCTGCCGGGCTACTGCCCGGTCTTACGTGCGCTCCGCAGGCGTTTACCGTCACCGTTACCGGTGCCGGGCCCCCGGTCCGGGGGTGGGTGGTTATGTGGTTCAGGCCGCGAGGGTGCGGCGGCCTTCGTAGAGGATGTTCCGGCCGGCGTTCCAGTCCCGGTCGTGCCGGGTGTCGCAGTTCGGGCAGGTCCAGGCCCGCACGTCGAGGGGCTTGGGTCCGTCGCGGAAGCCGCAGGTGGAACATGTCTGGGACGAGGGGAATGCCCGGTCGACCTTGGCGAAGGACCGGCCACGGCGTTGGGTTTTGTACTCCAGCATGGTGACGAACTGGGACCATCCGGCGTCGTGGATGCTCTTGGCCAGGCGGGTGCGTGCCAGTCCTTTCACGTTCAGGGTCTCTGTGAAGACGGCTTGGTTTTCGCTCGTCAGCTTGTGAGACCACTGGTGGTGGAAGTTGCGGCGCGCGTCCGCCACGCAGGCGTGAGCGCGAGCGACCCGGGTGCGGGCCTTGTCCCGGCTGTTGCTGCCCTTCTTCTTCCTTGACAGCTCCTGCTGTCGCTTCTTCAGCTTCTTCTCCGCCCGCCGCAGGTACTTCGGTGAGGCGATGTGCGTGCCGTCGGCCAGGACCGCGAAGCGGGTCAGCCCGAGGTCGATGCCCTGCTCCCCGTCGGTAGGGGGCCAGATGTCGGCGGCCGGGTCCGTGTCCACGACGAAGCTTGCGAAGTACCGGCCGGACCGGTCCTTGATCAGCGTCACCGACGTGGGAGCAGAGGGCAGGTCGCGGGTCCACTTCACCCGCACGTCCCCGATCTTCGGCAGGCGCAGCCGGCCGTCCTCGGTGATCGACCAGCGGTCCGACTTCGTGAAGCGCGCGGACTGCCGGTTGTCCTTGCGGGATTTGAAACGCGGCGACTGGACCTTCGGCCCCCTGCGCAGCCCGGTCTTGGAGTCCTCATGCGCCTTCCACGCGGCATCCAGGTCCCGAAGGGTCTGCTGGAGGACACCGACCGGCGCATCGGACAGGAACGCCCGCTGCTCGGTCTTCTTTGCGGCGGTGACCAGCGTTTTGGCCAGGTCGGCGTTCTTCGGCACCCGCTGGTACGGGCCCTGCGCGATGCGCTCCTTCGGGTTCCCGAGGAGCTTGTTCGCCGCTTTCACCGGCTTGATCTGTGCGAGCGCGTCGTTCCAGACCACGCGTCGGCACCCGAACACCCGGGCGGCGCTGGAGCGCTGACCGGGGGTCGGGTAGACGCGGTACTGGTAACGAAGCTGCATGTTCGCGACACTACTAGAGTTGGGTTATGGCTGAGTATGAGAACATTCGTACTGGTAGGCACTGCACCTTCCTCATGCATACCCACTTGGTTTTCGTGACCAAGTACCGGCACAACGTCTTCACCAACACGCACCTGACCCGCATGGAAGAGATCATGCGGGCGGTCTGCAAGGACTTCGAATGCGAGCTGGTCGAGTTCAACGGCGAGGCGAACCACGTCCACCTGCTCGTGAACTTCCCACCCAAGGTCGCCGTCTCCAAGCTGGTCAACTCCCTCAAGGGCGTCAGCTCCCGAAGGCTCCGCCAGGAGTACCCCGAACTGGTCCGGCACTACTGGCGAGCACAACGGCTGTGGGCCGGGTCGTACTTCGCCGGCTCCGTCGGCGGCGCCCCCCTCGCACTCGTCCGCCGCTACATCGAACAGCAAAACCATCCCGTCTGACCGTCAAGACAGAGACGCAGAGAACTCCGGCGCTCCGCACCTCCGCCCCAACGACGCATTCCCTACCGCCCTGAAGGGCGGTACTCCCTGCGAGAAATCAGGTGGCGTGGACGTCATGTGGCCATTCTTGGCGATCTGCGGACCTGCGACCAGGCCCATCGGCTCAACCGGTCCTTCGCAGCGCGTAGCGGACCAGGGTCGCCGTCTGGACGACCAGCAGCACCGCCGCCCCGGTCCCCGCCGTCGCGACGGCGTCCGGCGCCGCCCAGGCCCGGCTGCCCAGTTCCGCGACCCCCACCGCTGCCAGCGCCACCACGAAGCGGGGCACAAACTCGGCCTCGGTGCCGTGGAGTACGCCGGATCCGATGACGAAGACGGCCAGCAGGACCGGGATCCAGGGCGCTTCTGGTGCGCGCAGCAGCAGTGCGGCGCCGAACTCGACCGCCAGGACAAGGAAGTTGCGGAGCAACATCGACATGAGCACATCATGCCGGGGACGGGTGCGGGCGCCCCCGGCCGGCTCCCGCCCGCGTGACCGCTACGGCGCAGCGGGCTGACGTACCCTCGGGGCCATGACGGCCAGCGCGATCGACCTCCGCACGATGGAAGCGACCGCTCCGGCGCTCGTGAGCCTCTACAAGAGCGCCGGGGTCTCGCTCCGCAAGCACGGCCTGGAGGGCGGCCGGGCGTCGGTGTACCTGGTCCTGGACTACTCGGGGTCGATGCGCCCGTACTACCAGGACGGCACCGTGCAGGCGTTCGCCGACCGGGTGCTGGGCCTGTCCGCGCACCTGGACGACGACGGCCGCGTACCGGTGGTGTTCTTCTCCACCGACGTCGACGCGGTGGAGGAGATCCCCCTCGCCGGACACCAGGGGAAGATCGCCGAGATCGCCTCCCGGCTGGGCCACATGGGCAAGACGGCCTACCACGCGGCGATGGACGCGGTCATCGACCACTATCTGGACGCGGGATCGACGAAACCCGCTCTCGTCGTCTTCCAGACGGACGGCGGGCCGATCAACAAGCTCGCGGCGGAGAAGTACCTGTGCAAGGCCGCCCGGCTCCCGCTGTTCTGGCAGTTCGTCGGCTTCGGCAATACGCGCAGCACGCAGTTCGACTTCCTGCGCCGGCTGGACGAACTGCCCGTACCGGGTCGGCGGGCCGTGGACAACGCGGGGTTCTTCCACGCCGGGCAGGACCCGCGCGCGGTGCCGGACCCGGTGCTGTTCGACCGCCTGGTGATGGAATACCCGTCCTGGCTGGAAGCGGCCCGTGCGGCGGGCATCGTGCGCGTCTGAGCGCAAACCACCTGTGCCAGGCGCTTTGATGGGCGTATGACGACGAACAACTGGGCAGCGTTCGAGAAACAGGAACCGGAATTCGCGGCAGCCGTCCGGGCCCGCTTCGCGCAGTACCCGCACCACGTCCTGGGCACCCTGCGCAAGGACGGCTCCCCCCGGCTGACCGGGCTGAACGTCGACATCCGCGGCGGTGAGCTGTGGCTCGGCATGATGCCGGGCTCGCTGAAGGCCAAGGACCTCCAACGGGACCCGCGCTTCGCGCTGCACACCAACCCGGGCGAGGGCGAGTCGATGCCGGACGGCGACGTACGGATCTCCGGGCGCGCGATCGAACTCCTGGACCCGCCCGAGCTCCACCGGTACGCGGAGGAGACGGAGACTCCGCACCCCTTCCACCTCTTCCACGCGGATCTGACGGAGGTGGTCCGCGTCAACGTCGAGGGCGAGGACCTGGTGGTGCGCTCGTGGACCCCGGCGGGTGGTCTGCGCACCTTCCGTCGGGGCAACGACGACGAACCGCCGCGCGAGGAAACGCCGGGCGGGGAAACGCCGGGCGGGACAGCGGAACACGAGGAACCGCCGGGGCCCGCCGGAGCCCAGTAGGGCCCGACGGCCCCCGTCCGCCACGGGCGGCCGTGCGGTCGTAGCCGACGGCGAAGCGTGGCTGCGACCGCTCACACGGCGCGCTGCATGCAGACCAACTCGTCCCGCTCGTCCCACGACTCGGTGACGGTGAAACCGAGCCGCTCGTGCGCGGGCAGGTCGGGCCCTACCTGGAGTGCGGCTCGCCCCGCGCCGGCCCCCCGAAGGCCGCGGGGTCGAGGTCGATCCAGTTCCGGTCGATGTTGATCGTGACCCCGCCGTACGTGTCGTCGTGATCGCCACGGTACTGGTGGGCGCGGCGCCGCCCGGCCCACTGGTGCGTGCCGGCGGGCAGCCCCATGTCGGCGTCGGAAACCGAGGCGCTGCCGTTCCAGGCGGCGACCCACAGCACGTCGGGCATGGTCTCGGGGGCCTGGTCGTGGTGGGCGCTCAGCGCCTTGGCGCCGGAGCTCGCCGAGACGTAGGCGGCGGCGCGGAAGCCCAACGCGTGCAGGCGGACCGTCCAGGCGGTGAGGTAGGCGACGACCGGAGGGTCCCAGGTGGTCCGGTCCGTGTAGTTTTCGAGGTCGTTGTAGAGCACGGTGCCCTCGCCCAGGCCCAGGGCCCGGGCTGCCGCGGCAGCGCCGTCGGCGGCTGCCGAACCCTGCTCGTTGGCCTCGGAGGGGTCGGTGGACAGGCCGGTGCTGGAGCTGTGCCAGGGCTGCGGGCCGACCCAGAGCGGCATCAGGTGCCAGCCCGCCTCGGCCTGCCGGCGGATCCAGCTGGCGGTGAGCTGCGGCTGGGCGCAGGCCCGGGCGGGGCCGCCGATGTAGATGCCGACGGCCCCGTACGGGGATTCGGCCCGCCAGCTGTCCATGACCTCCTGCGTCGGGGCGGTGCAGGCGTCGAAGCCGACGCCGGTGAAGGGCTCCTGGGCGGTGACCGGCTTCGGTTCGACCACGGCCGACGCCGGGTCTACAGCGCCGCCGTGGGCGGCCGGGGCGGCGCCGCCCACGGTACGGGCCCGAGCCAGCAGGTCGCGTACGAAGTCGGGCACGGTCCCGTACGAGACGGTGGCCAGCACCCCGGACCGGCGCAGGACGTAGCGGACCTCGTGGCTGTCGCTCCGGAGTTCGGGGATCCCGCCCGGCCCGTCGAACGGGAAGGTCGGGACGTCGGCGCGCGACGGAGCTCCCTCCAGTGGCTCCAGGTGCACGGTGTCGGCGCGGGTGCGGACGGCCCGGCCGGCGCATCGGGCCTGCGTGCCGGCGTGCCCGAGGTACAGGGTGGGCAGGTCCAGGCGAACGCAGGCGTGGGGGTCCCGGTCGAGGTCGATGACCCGCCAGTGGTCGGGGACGGTGAGGTGCAGCCCGTGGTAGTCGACGGTCCGTCCGCCGTTGGCGCCGGCGCCGCCGCCGGCTGCCGTCGGGACGGGGATCAGCAGGGCGGCGCCGAGGAGGCCGCTCAGCAGGGTTCGAGTGGGCATGGGGCCCACAGCTACCAGACGCCGACCTCCCCCAACTGCGTCGATCCGCCGCGCAGATGGCCCGTTCGGCCTATGCCGCGCGGGGCGGTGCCGCTCGGCCGGGCCGCGTTCCGGCCCCCGGCGCGGTGCCGAAGGGTGGCTCTGGCGACACGCGCATCCCGGGCGTGGCGCCGGCTCCCCCGCCGTCCTGCGGGGAGGGCCCACGGTTGCGGCACGAGGTCAGGCTCGGCCCTTCAAGGCCTGGATGAACGGCGCCCACACGGTGGCCGGAAAGACCAGGACCGGGCCGGTGCCGGTGAGCTTGCTGTCGCGTACGGGGAAGGTACCGGGGAGGTCGTCGGACACCTCGACGCAGCTGCCGCCCTCCCCGTTGCTGTACGAGGACTTCCGCCAGGACAGGCTGTTCACGTCTGCACGCATGTCGCGTATTCCTCCGCCACCGATTCGATCAGGGTGAGGGACGCCTCCGGCGGCAATGCGACGGCCCTGGCCAGATCGTATGACCTCCAGTAGCGCCGAACCAGGGCGGGATCGTCGAGCAACTGACCGGTGAAAGGGCCCTCCGTGTATGCCACATCTGGGGCATCGGCGACGGCTTGGCCATGAGCCAACTCCCCGCTTCCGCAGTGCCCCTGCTCCGCGAAGAGCGTAGTCCCCGCCGCGCCGACCGGACAACGGAACGCATTGATACGACTACGGAACGCCACAGCGCCCGTCATCCCTGGTCGGGGACATGACGGGCGCCGTGTCAGAGTTCCGCACTCCGTTGTACGGACCGTATGAGGGGTCTCCCCGAAGGGAGGGGTGCTGCCGGCTTACACCACCAGCGAGCGGTCGGTCGGCTTGACCGGGTACGGGAGGGTGCTGCTGCCGGTGAGGTAGCGGTCCACGCCGCGGGCGGCCGAGCGGCCCTCCGCGATGGCCCAGACGATCAGCGACTGGCCGCGGCCCGCGTCGCCGGCGACGAAGACGCCGTCCACGTTGGTCGCGTAGGAGGCGTCGCGCTCGATGTTGCCGCGCGCGTCGAGCTCCAGGCCGAACTGCTGGACCAGGCCGTTGGCCTGGTCGGTGCCGGTGAAGCCCATCGCCAGGGTGACCAGCTGGGCCGGGATGACCCGCTCGGTGCCCTCGCGCTGGACCAGCTTGCCGTCGACGAACTCGACCTCGACCAGGTGGAGGGCCTGGACGTTGCCGTTCTCGTCGCCCTCGAAGTGGGTGGTGGAGACGGAGTAGACCCGCTCGCCGCCCTCCTCGTGCGCCGAGGTGACCTTGTACAGCATCGGGAAGGTCGGCCAGGGCTGGTTGGCGTTCCGCTCCTCGCCGGGCTTCGGCATGATCTCCAGCTGGGTGACCGACAGGGCGCCCTGGCGGTGGGCCGTGCCCACGCAGTCCGCCCCGGTGTCGCCGCCGCCGATGACGACCACGTGCTTGCCCTCGGCCGTGATGGGGGGCGCCATGAAGTCGCCCTCCTGGACCTTGTTCGCGAGGGGGAGGTACTCCATCGCGAAGTGGATGCCGCCCAGCTCACGGCCCGGTACCGGCAGGTCGCGGGAGACCGTCGCGCCTGCCGCGATGACCACCGCGTCGAACCGCTTGCGCAGGTCGGTCGCGCTCAGGTCGCGGCCGATCTCGATGCCGGTGCGGAACTTGGTGCCCTCCGCGCGCATCTGCTCGATGCGGCGGTTGATGTGCACCTTCTCCATCTTGAACGCGGGGATGCCGTAGCGCAGCAGACCGCCGATGCGGTCCGCGCGCTCGTACACCACCACGGTGTGGCCGGCCCGGGTCAGCTGCTGGGCGGCGGCCAGGCCGGCCGGGCCGGAGCCGATGACGGCGGCCGTCTTGCCGGAGAGGCGCTCCGGCGCCTGCGGGGTGACGTCGCCGTTGTCCCAGGCCTTGTCGATGATCGAGACTTCGACGTTCTTGATCGTGACGGCCGGCTGGTTGATGCCGAGGACGCACGCGGACTCGCACGGGGCCGGGCACAGGCGGCCCGTGAACTCCGGGAAGTTGTTCGTGGCGTGGAGGCGCTCGGAAGCGGCCGACCAGTCCTCGCGGTACGCGAAGTCGTTCCACTCCGGGATCAGGTTCCCGAGCGGGCAGCCGTTGTGGCAGAACGGGATGCCGCAGTCCATGCAGCGGCCGGCCTGCTTGCTGATGATCGGGAGCAGCGAGCCCGGGACGTAGACCTCGTTCCAGTCCCGCAGTCGCTCGGCGACCGGACGGGAACAGGCGGTTTCGCGCTCGGTGGTGAGGAAGCCCTTCGGGTCAGCCATGGGTCGCCGCCTCCATCATCTTCTCCGTGGTCTCGGACTCCGAGAGTCCGGCCAGCTCAGCGGCATCCTTGGCGGCGAGCACTGCCTTGTACGTGGTCGGGATGATCTTGCTGAAGCGGTCCACCGAGGCGGACCAGTCAGCCAGGAGCTTCGCGGCCACGGTCGAGCCGGTCTCCTCCTGGTGGCGGCGCACCACATCGTGCAGCCACTGCGCGTCGGTGTCGGAGAGGGCCTCGATGGCGGCCACGTTGCCGACGTTGACGTTCTGCTCGGCGAGGTCGACGACGTACGCGACGCCGCCCGACATGCCGGCCGCGAAGTTGCGGCCCGTCTCGCCGAGGACGACCGCCGTGCCGCCGGTCATGTACTCGCAGCCGTGGTCGCCCACGCCCTCCGAGACGACCAGGGCACCGGAGTTGCGGACGCAGAAGCGTTCGCCGGTGCGGCCTCGCAGGAACATCTCGCCGCCGGTGGCGCCGTAGCCGATGGTGTTGCCGGCGATGGTCGAGAACTCGGCGAGGTGGTCGGCGCCGCGGTCCGGGCGGACCACGATCCGGCCGCCGGACAGGCCCTTGCCGACGTAGTCGTTGGCGTCGCCCTCCAGGCGGAGGGTGATGCCCTTCGGCAGGAAGGCGCCGAACGACTGGCCGGCCGAACCCGTGAAGGTCAGGTCGATGGTGTTGTCGGGCAGGCCCGCACCACCGAACTTCTTGGTGACCTCGTGGCCGAGCATGGTGCCGACGGTCCGGTTGATGTTCCGGATGGCGACCTGGGCACGGACCGGCCGGGCCTCCTCGGCGCTCGCCGCGCCCAGGGCCTCGGCGGCGAGTTCGATCAGTTCGTTGTCGAGGGCCTTCTCCAGGCCGTGGTCCTGCTCGATCAGGGCGTGGCGGACCGCGCCCTCGGGCAGCTCCGGCACGTAGAAGAGGGGCTCCAGGTCGAGGCCCTGTGCCTTCCAGTGCGTGACGGCCTTGCTGGTGTCGAGGAGTTCGGCGTGGCCGACGGCCTCCTCGATCGTCCGGAAGCCCAGCTCGGCGAGGAGCTCGCGGACCTCCTGCGCGATGAACTCGAAGAAGTTCACGACGAACTCGGGCTTGCCGGAGAAGCGCTCGCGCAGGACCGGGTTCTGGGTGGCGATGCCGACCGGGCAGGTGTCCAGGTGGCAGACGCGCATCATGACGCAGCCGGAGACGACGAGCGGCGCGGTCGCGAAACCGAACTCCTCGGCGCCGAGCAGCGCGGCGATGACCACGTCGCGGCCGGTCTTGAGCTGGCCGTCCGTCTGGACCACGATGCGGTCGCGCAGACCGTTGAGCAGCAGGGTCTGCTGGGTCTCGGCGAGGCCGAGCTCCCAGGGGCCGCCCGCGTGCTTGAGCGAGGTGAGCGGGGAGGCGCCCGTACCGCCGTCGTGGCCGGAGATGAGGACGACGTCCGCGTGGGCCTTGGAGACGCCCGCGGCGACGGTGCCGACGCCGACCTCGGAGACCAGCTTCACGTGGATGCGTGCGGCCGGGTTGGCGTTCTTGAGGTCGTGGATCAGCTGAGCCAGGTCCTCGATGGAGTAGATGTCGTGGTGCGGCGGCGGGGAGATCAGGCCGACGCCCGGGGTGGAGTGCCGGGTCTTGGCGACCCACGGGTAGACCTTGTGGCCGGGCAGCTGGCCGCCCTCGCCGGGCTTGGCACCCTGCGCCATCTTGATCTGGATGTCGTCCGCGTTGACCAGGTACTCGGACGTGACGCCGAAGCGGCCGGAGGCGACCTGCTTGATCGAGGACCGGCGGGCCGGGTCGTACAGGCGCTCCGGGTCCTCGCCGCCCTCACCGGTGTTGGACTTGGCGCCCAGCTGGTTCATGGCGATGGCGAGGGTCTCGTGGGCCTCGCGCGAGATGGAGCCGTACGACATGGCGCCGGTGGAGAAGCGCTTGACGATCTCGGAGACCGGCTCGACCTCGTCGACGGGGATAGACGGGCGGTCCGGGGCGAAGCCGAAGAGGCCGCGGAGCGTCATCAGCCGCTCGGACTGCTCGTTCACCCGGTCCGTGTACTTCTTGAAGATGTCGTACCGGCGGTTGCGGGTGGCGTGCTGGAGGCGGAAGACCGTCTCCGGGTCGAACAGGTGCGGCTCGCCCTCGCGGCGCCACTGGTACTCGCCGCCGATCTCCAGCGCGCGGTGCGTGGCCGCGATGCCGGAGACCGGGTACGCCTTGGCGTGGCGCGCGGCCACCTCCTTGGCGATGACGTCCAGGCCGGCGCCGCCGATCTTGGTGGCGGTGCCGTTGAAGTAGGTCTCGACGAACTCCTCGTTCAGGCCGACGGCCTCGAAGACCTGGGCGCCGCGGTAGGAGGCGACGGTGGAGATGCCCATCTTGGACATGACCTTCAGGACGCCCTTGCCGAGCGCGTAGATCAGGTTCCTGATGGCCTGCTCCGGCTCCAGGCCGGACAGGAAGGTACCGGCGCGCAGCAGGTCCTCGACGGACTCCATGGCGAGGTACGGGTTCACCGCGGCGGCGCCGTAGCCGATGAGCAGGGCCACGTGGTGGACCTCGCGGACGTCGCCGGCCTCGACCAGCAGGCCCACCTGGGTGCGCTGCTTGGTGGCGATGAGGTGGTGGTGCACGGCCGCGGTCAGGAGCAGCGACGGGATCGGCGCGTGCTCGGCGTCCGAGTGACGGTCCGAGAGGACGATCAGGTGGGCGCCGTTGGCGATGGCCGCGTCGACCTCGCTGCGGATCTCCTCCAGGCGGCCGGCCAGCGACTCGCCTCCGCCGGAGACCCGGTAGAGGCCCGAGAGGGTGGCGGCCTTCATGCCCGGCATGTCGCCGTCGGCGTTGACGTGGATGAGCTTGGCCAGCTCGTCGTTGTCGATCACCGGGAAGGGCAGGGTGACGCTGCGGCAGGACGCGGCGGTCGGCTCCAGCAGGTTGCCCTGCGGGCCCAGCGAGGACAGCAGCGAGGTGACGAGCTCCTCGCGGATGGCGTCCAGCGGCGGGTTGGTGACCTGGGCGAAGAGCTGCGTGAAGTAGTCGAAGAGCAGCCGGGGGCGCTCGGACAGGGCCGCGATCGGGGAGTCCGTACCCATGGATCCGAGCGGCTCGCCGCCGGTGCGGGCCATCGGGGCGAGGATGACGCGCAGCTCTTCCTCGGTGTAGCCGAAGGTCTGCTGGCGGCGGGTGACCGAGGCGTGGGTGTGCACGATGTGCTCGCGCTCGGGCAGGTCCGTCAGCTCGATCTCGCCGGTTTCCAGCCACTCGGCGTACGGTGCCGCGGCGGCCAGCTCGGCCTTGATTTCGTCGTCCTCGACGATCCGCTTCTGGGCGGTGTCGACGAGGAACATCTTGCCGGGCTGGAGGCGGCCCTTGCGGACGACCTTGGACGGGTCGATGTCGAGCACGCCGACTTCGGAGCCGAGGACGACGAGGCCGTCGTCGGTGACCCAGTAGCGGCCGGGGCGCAGACCGTTGCGGTCGAGGACCGCGCCGACCTGGGTGCCGTCGGTGAAGGTGACGCAGGCCGGGCCGTCCCAGGGCTCCATCAGCGTGGAGTGGTACTGGTAGAACGCGCGGCGGGCCGGGTCCATGGAGGTGTGGTTCTCCCACGCCTCCGGGATCATCATCAGCACGCTGTGCGGCAGGGAGCGACCGCCGAGGTGGAGCAGCTCCAGGACCTCGTCGAAGGAGGCCGAGTCGGAGGCGTCCGGGGTGCAGATCGGGAAGATCCGGTCCAGCGCGCCGTCGCCGAAGACGTCGGAGGCCAGCTGGGACTCGCGGGCCTTCATCCAGTTGCGGTTGCCCTTGACCGTGTTGATCTCGCCGTTGTGCGCGACGAAGCGGTACGGGTGGGCCAGCGGCCAGGACGGGAAGGTGTTCGTGGAGAACCGCGAGTGGACCAGCGCCAGCGTCGAGGCGAAGCGACGGTCGGAGAGGTCCGGGAAGAAGGGCTCCAGCTGGCCGGTGGTCAGCATGCCCTTGTAAACGATGGTGCGGGCGGAGAGCGACGGGAAGTAGACCCCGACCTCGCGCTCGGCGCGCTTGCGCAGCACGAAGGCCTTGCGGTCCAGCTCGATGCCGCTGCTCCCGTTGCTGACGAACAGCTGCGAGAAGGCCGGCATGGTGGCGCGGGCGCCGTTGCCGAGCAGGTCCGGGGTGACCGGGACCTCGCGCCAGCCGAGAACGGTGAGGTTCTCCTCGGCGGCGATGGCCTCGATCTGCTCCACGGCGACGGCCTGTGCGGTGCCGTCGGCGGGGAGGAAGGCGATGCCGACGGCGTACGCGCCGGCCTCGGGGAGCTCGAAACCGGCCACCTCGCGGAGGAAGGCGTCCGGCACCTGGGAGAGGATTCCGGCGCCGTCGCCCGAGTCCGGCTCGGATCCGGTGGCGCCGCGGTGCTCGAGGTTCCGCAGTACGGTCAGCGCCTGCTCGACCAGCGTGTGGCTGGCCTCGCCGCTGAGGTTGGCCACAAAGCCGACGCCGCAGGCGTCGTGCTCGTTGCGCGGGTCGTACATGCCCTGCTGGGCGGGGCGACCGTCCATGGGCGACCAGGCGGTGGTGCTGGGGCCGGTCGCGGAGTGCGTGGATGCGGAACGCATCGGCTCTCCCGTCGTCGTCGTGGCATATGTGCATAGCCGAGGGACGACGTTGGCCCTCTGCGAAATTTCGTGCAGGTTACATGATGACGGCTATCCCGAGAACCGGATATGGCGTTTCACCATGCGGACACGGCACGAGGCAGAAAGTGGAAACCTTCGCGGTCACATCAGGGCACACCACGGGGCGAAGGTCCCGACGCGGAGTGGGCATCGTTGCCCGGCGCGCCCTGGTCTGATGCCCGGCGGACACGGAATCGAAACCGCCGAGTAACGGACTACTTATGCTGCGCACTGCATAGTGTCTCACCCCATGCCCGGTCAGCCTACGGCTCCGCCGATCCAGGTTCCCAGGACGTACGTCACACCCGCGGCGGCAGCGCCCAGCAGCAGCTGCCGCAGCCCGCTGTACCACCAGCTCCGCGCGGTGACCCGGGAGACGATCGCACCGCAGGCGAAGAGCCCGGCCAGCGCGAGCAGCACCGCCGGCCACAGGGACGTGGCACCGAGCAGGTACGGCAGGACGGGCAGCAGGGCGCCCAGCGCGAAGGAGCCGAAGGAGGAGACCGCGGCGACCATCGGCGACGGCAGCTCCTCGGGATCGATCCCGAGCTCCTCGCGGGCGTGGATCTCCAGCGCCTGCTCGGGATCGCGGGACAGCTGCATGGCGACTTCACGGGCGAGGGCGGGCTCGACGCCGCGCGATACGTAGAGCTCGGCCAGCTCCTCCATCTCGTCGACGGGGTGCTTGCACAACTGCTGGCGCTCCACGTCCAGTTCGGCGAGGACCAGCTCGCGCTGCGAGGCGACGGAGGTGTACTCGCCGGCCGCCATCGAGAAGGCGCCGGCCGCCAGGCCCGCGAGCCCGGCGATCACGACCGTCTGCGGGGAGACGGCGCCGCCGGCGACGCCGGTCATCAGCGCGAGGTTGGAGACCAGCCCGTCCATGGCGCCGAAGACGGCCGGCCGCAGCCATCCACCGTTGACGTCGCGGTGGGTGTGGTTGTCGCGGTGTGCGGTGTGCAGCGGTGCTTCGGTGTCGATGATGGACATGCGGCGTATCTCCCCTTTTCTTCCGAGTGGGTACGCGAAGGCGACGCGCAGGCATCCACTCCCCCTGAACACCTCGAAACTACGCACGATTTCTGTCGCCCGCCAGCAAGGAAGGCCGTACTTACCTGGGGTTTCGCGGGTCGGCGACCGGGTGACGGGGGCACGGGCGGGGTGTTTCGCGGCGACCGACAAACCACATGCCGTGGCACAAATCCCCCATGGGCTCACGACGAGCCCCACCAAATGGAGAGGCGCGCCATGGAGCTGATTGCATGCAATCCGCAGGTCCTCCTCGAACGGGCCAGGGGCGCCCTGCTGGGCCTCGCGGTGGGTGACGCGCTGGGCGCCCCCGCCGAGAACATGAAGCCGTCGGAGATCCGGGCGAAATGGGGCCGGATCGAGGGCTTCGTGTCGGACGATCCGGCCGGCACCGACGACACCGAGTACGCGATCTTCTCCGGGCTCCTGCTGGCCCGCCACGGGTCGGCGCTCACCGTCTCCCACGTCGAGCGGGCGTGGCACCACTGGATCGCCGACCTCGACGAAGGACCGTTCCGCGGGGCCGGGTTCAGCGAGCGCGGCACCCTGGAGAACCTCCGCCGTGGTCTCGCGGCCCCCATCTCCGCGCAGCACCGCCACGCCTGGTCGGACGGCCTGGCCATGCGGGCGGCCCCCTTCGGGGTGTTCGCGGCGGGCCGCCCCGCCGAAGCGGCCCGGCTGGTCGCGATCGACGGCAGCGTGAGCCACGACGGGGAGGGCATCTACGGCGGCCAGGCGGTGGCGGCGGGCGTCGCCGCGGCGATGGCCGGCGGCAGTCCGGCGTCCGTGGTCTCCGCCGCGCTCTCCGTCATCCCCTCGGACTCCTGGACCGCCCGCTCGCTGCGCCGGGCCGTCACGGCAGCCCCGCGCGGCGAGCGGGCGGTGCGCTCCGCGGTGGTGATCGGGGGCTACCCATGGACGGACCTGGCCCCGGAAGCGGTGGGCCTGGCCTTCGGAGCGTTCGCCACCTGCCACGGCAGCTTCGCCGCCTCCGTCCTGACCGCCGTCAACATGGGGCGCGACGCGGACACCACGGCCGCCGTGGCGGGCGCCCTCTCCGGGGCCCTGTCGGGCGTCGCCGCGATCCCGACCGCCTGGTCTTCGGCGATCGGCCCGGTCCGGGGCAGCTGTCTCCCCTCGATGCGGGGCCACCACGTCCTGGACATCGCGGACCTGCTCACCCCGGAAGCCGAGATCCCCCGGTGACCCCGCCGCGCACACCCTGGCCCCCGACGGACGCGGCCCCGAACAAGCCCCCACCGAGCACACCGACGTCCCCGATCGCAAGGGGCTCCGCAGACGCAGCGGACTCCGCGGATGCCACGGGCTCCTCGGGCGGACGTCCCGGGGACCCGGAGCCGGCGCCCTCCGCGGCCGACGCACCCACCGCGCCCCGTACCGCCGGGCCGCCCCGTACCGCCGCGCCGGCCCGTGCCACCGGCCGGCCTCCCGCAGGGGTCCGGCGGATCGAGGGGCTGCTCCTCGGGATGGCCGCCGGGGACGCCGCGGGCTGGCCCGCCGCCCGCCACCGGGCCAGCCGCATGCCCGAGTGGACCCGCCGCCTCACCCGCGAGCTCGACACCTTCGCCGAGCAGAACGCGACGACGACCCTGCCCGTGCCCATCGCGCTGAACCAACCCCCGGAACCGCTGCGCCTCGGCCCTTCCGACGACGCCGAGTGGGCCGCCTTCGCCGCGGAGTCGGTGCTCACCGCGGCCGGTGTGCTGCTCAGCGACCTCAGCCGGTCGCGCCGGATGCGGGCCGCCATCGACCTCGCCTGGAACGCCCTGGCCAGCGAGGTCGCCGCGGCGGCCGAACGCGCCCCCGAGGTCGAGTCGGCCGTACTGCCGCTGCGCGCCCGCATCTCCGTACGCGCAGGCCTCGGCAATCTCGCCGCCGGCCTGCGTCCGCCCGCCACCGGCCACGACAACCCGCACTACTTCGACGACGCCGCATGCGTCCGCGCCTGCGTCCTGGCCTGCGTCCACCCCGGTGCCCCGGCCGACGCGGCCGAACTCGCCGAGTTCGACGCCCGCTACACCCAGGACGGCGACGGGGTCCACGGCGCCCGCGCCATGGCCGCCGCCCTCGCGGTCGCCCTCGCCGGCGCGGACACCGACGCCGCCGTCGACGCCGCCCTCGGCCAGCTTCCCGAGGCCACCGAGATCGGCCGCAACGCCCGCCACGCCGTCAAGCTCGCCCGTACCCACACGGACGGCGGCGGCGCCTTCGCCATCGTCCCCGTCCTCGAACACGAGATCGTGGACCACGTCTACAGCTACGGCATCGCCGCCGCCGAAACCGTCCCCGTGGCCCTCGCCCTCGCCACCGCCGCCCGCGGCAGGGTCGGCGAAGCCGTCCCGGCCGCCGCCTGCCTCTCCCGGGTCGCGGACTCCGCCCCCGCCCTCGCCGGCGCACTCACCGGCGCCCTCGGCGGCGGCGACTCGATCCCCACCGCGTGGCGCGAGGCTTGCCGCACCCTTTCCGGCTGCGCACTCCCCCGCCTCGCCGGCACCGATCTGGTCGAACTCGCCGCGCTCCTCGCTCGCACGGAACTCACCTCTCCCAAGGGATGATTCGGACATGACGCTCACTTTGGAAGAACGGGCGGCCGGCTGCCTCGTCGGCGCCGCCGTCGGCGACGCCCTCGGCGGCCCGGTGGAGGGCTGGACGCCGGACCAGATCGTGGAACGGCACGGCGGCCGGGTGCACGGCATCGTCGGCCCGTGGCACGAGGACTGGCGCACCGCCCGCCCCATCGCCCCGTACCACAAGGGCGACGGTCACGTCACCGACGACACCCTCATGACCCACGCACTGGTACGGGTCTACGAGGCCGTGCGCGACCACGTGGACGCGTACGCGATCGCCGAGCACCTGGTCCCGGACCTGATGACCACGCCGCGCTGGATCCCCGAACTGGAAGCCGAGGCCCTCCCCCTCCAGCGGATCTTCCTCGCCGAGAAGTGGATCGTGACCCGGCTGCACTACGCGCACGCGGACCCGCGCGAGGCGGGCAACGGCAACATCGTGAACTGCGGCGCGGCGATGTACATGGCGCCGGTCGGCATCGTCAACGCGGGCCATCCGGCCGGTGCGTACACGGAGGCGCTGGACATCGCCGGGGCGCACCAGTCCTCGTACGGGCGGGAGGCCGCGGGCGTCTTCGCGGCGGCGGTGGCGGCGGCGTGCACGCCCGGGGCGACGGTGTCGTCGGTGGTGGACACGGCCCTCGCGCTGGCGAAGGACGGCACCCGGCAGGCGATCGGGGCGGTCTGCGAAGTCGCCGCGCAGCACCGGGACTTCGAGTCGGCTTTGGCTCCCCTGCGTGCGGCGGTCGCCCCGTACGACTCGGTCGGCCCGGACTACCGCACGCCCTCCCTGGGCGCCCGGCGGCCGTCCCGGCTGCACTCGATCGAGGAACTCCCGGTCGCGCTCGGCATGCTGATCGTCGCCGACGGGGCGTACGAGGGCTCCGTACTCGGCGCCGTCAACTACGGCCGGGACTGCGACTCCATCGCCACGATGGCGGGGGCGATCGCCGGAGCCCTCGCCGGCGTCTCGGCGGTCCCGTCCGCCTGGGCCAAACAGGTCGCCGAGGCCAGCCGACTCGACCTGCACGCTCCGGCGGCGGCGCTGGCCGCGGTGGCCCGGGAGGTCTTCACCCTGGACCTGGCTCGCCGCCGTACCCACGAGTCGGCCTTCGCGTCCCTCGCGGCCGACCGGTGACCGGCCCGGCACCGGGCGCCCCCACACCCGCACCCGCACCCGCAGCACCGGTTCCCGCGCGGATGCACGGCACGGACCGCCGGGCGGCGCCCGCACCGACTGGCGGCGCCAAACCCTCGGGCGTCGCTACGCCGGCCCCCGGTGAGGAGGTCGTGGGCCCGGTCACGGCGATCCGCCTCACCTGGGTCCATCCGGAGGACCTGGTCGGCCACGAGCTGCGGCAAGCGGCGGAGGACGGCCGGCGGGCCGAGCCCCTGCTCCGTGCTTGGCTGGCGGCGGGCGGCCACCTGGCCCCGGCCCGCGCGGGCGCCTCCCCGGCGCCACCGGCACCGGAACTCCGTTGCCTGGCCTCGCGCCTGCTGGCCGAACTGGCCGAACTCCCTTCTCCCCAGGCGCAGGACGAGCCGACCGCCTGGCCGGCCATCACCGCCGCATGCGCCCGCGCCACGGCTCCGGGCGGGGAGGGCTCCCCCGCCCCGCCCCTGCCCGGAACCAGGGGCCAGCCCCCGGACCCCGGGTCCTCACCCCCCGGCCGGAAGGCGGCCGACGGGCTCGCCCGCCCCGGACCGGGCGGAGCGGCCCCGGCCGGCCCCCCGGCGCCCCCGGACCCCGGCGGCCCGGGAGGCCGGAGCACCCGGGGCCTGCGGGGCGGGGCCCGGGAGGGTGCCGAGGCGTTCGGGCCCGGGGGGTGCCCCCGGCCGGGGCCCGATCCCGCGCTGCAGGCCCGGCTGGAGGCCGCCTGGCTCGGGCGGGCCGTGGGATGCGTCCTGGGCAAGCCCGTCGAGAAGCTGCCGCTGGAGGGCATCCGCGCGCTGGCCCGGGCCGCCGGGAACTGGCCGCTGGCCGACTGGTTCACCGCCGAGGGCGTCCCCGCGGAGCTGCTGGCCGCGTACCCGTGGAACCGCCGTTCCGCCGCCACCTCCCTCGCGGAGAACATCGACGGCACTCCCGAGGACGACGACCTCAACTACCCACTCCTGAACCTGCTGCTGATGCAGCGGCACGGCCGGCACTTCACCACCGCCGACGTCGCCCGGCTCTGGCTCGACGAGCTCCCCGCGGGCCGGACCTTCACCGCCGAGCGCCTCGCGTACCGGAACCTGCTGCTCGGGCTGGAGCCGCCGGCCACCGCCACCCACCACAACCCCTTCCGGGAGTGGATCGGCGCCCTCATCCGCGCCGACGTCCACGGCTGGACCAACCCCGGTGACCCGGCCGCCGCCGCGGCCCAGGCGTACCGGGACGCCGCCCTCACCCACACCGGCAACGGCGTCTACGCCGCGCTCTTCACCGCCGCCGCCATCGCCGAGGCCACCACCGGCCAGGCCGACGTCCACAGCGCGCTCCGGGCCGGGCTGGCCGTCGTACCGCCCCGTTCGCGGCTGGCCGAGGCCGTCCGCCACGCCATCGACACCGCCGAGCGGCACGCCGACTTCGATCGCGTCGTGGACCGTCTGCACGCCCGCTACGGTCACTACCACTGGGTGCACGCCGTCCCCAACACCGCCCTGATCGCTGCCGCACTCACCCATGGCGACGGCGACTTCACCCGTTCCGTCTGCCGTGTCGTGTCCGGAGGTTGGGACACCGATTCCAACGGGGCGACCGCCGGCTCCCTCGCCGCGCTCGTCGACGGGAACGGCGTCCCGGCCCGTTGGTCCGCCCCCCTCAAGAACCGCCTCGCCACCACCGTCCCGGGTTTCGACGGCATCGGCTTCGACACCCTCGCCCAGCTCACCGCACAGGAGGCAGCCCGCCCATGACGGCCATCGCCGTGCTCGGCAGTACGAACATGGACCTCGTCGCCTACGTCCCCAAGGCCCCCCGCCTCGGGGAGACCGTCACCGGCCGGGCGTTCCGCACGGTCCCCGGCGGCAAGGGAGCCAACCAGGCCGTCGCCGCCGCCCGCTGCGGCGCGGAGGTGTTGATGATCGGCGCGGTCGGGGCCGACGAGTTCGGCGCACGGCTGCGCTCCGCGCTCGCCGCGGCCGGGGTCGGGACCGCGGGCCTGCGCACGGTCGAGGGGGCCAGCGGCACCGCCCACATCACCGTGGACGACGAGGGTGCCAACAGCATCATCGTCGTCCCCGGTGCCAACGCCCGGGTCACCGGCCTGGAGGCCGGTGACGCGGCGCGGATCGCCGCGGCCGAAACACTGCTGCTCCAGTTGGAAGTGCCGCTGTCCGGGGTCACGGCGGCGGCCCGCGCGGCCCGTGCACACGGCGTACGGACGGTCCTGACGCCCGCGCCGGCGCAGCCGCTGCCGGTGGAACTGCTGGCCTCGGTCGATCTGCTGGTCCCCAACGAGCACGAGGCGGCGGCCCTGACCGGCCTGACGGACCCCCGTCAGGCCGCAGCGGCGCTGCTGGAGCGGGTCCCGGAGGTGGTGGTCACGCTCGGCGCGGCCGGGGCGCTGTACGCGGCCCGCGGGAAGGAGCCGTTCACGGTGCCGGCGCCGCGGGTCCGGGCGGTGGACTCCACGGCCGCCGGGGACACGTTCGTCGGCGCGCTCGCGGTGGCCCTGGGCGAGGGCCGGCCGATGCGCGGGGCATTGGCGTGGGCTTGCGCTGCCGCCGCCCTGTCGGTCCTACGGCCCGGCGCGCAGGACTCCATGCCGACCCGTGCCGAGACCGAGGCCTTCGCCCTGGCCGGGACCGGGACCGGACCGGACCGGGGGCCGGCGGCGCGGCAGGCGGCGCAGCCGCCGGGGCCCGGGCCCGCGGCCCGGCCGCTGCCCGCGCACGGGGCCGACGCATGACCCCCGTCGCCCCCGCACCGGAGCCCCGGCCGAACGACCACTCCGCAAACAGGACGGACTCCCCGGCCGGAGCCCCGACGGCACCCCACACCAGCACGCCCCCGCCGGACAGGACCCCCACACCCAAAGCAGAAGGCCCGACGGCACCCCGCACCAGCACCACCCCCCGGCCGCACACGACCCCCACACCCGGGGCGGTGGCCCCGGGCGGAGCCCCGGCGGCGCCCGGGGCCGGGGCCCGGGGCGGGGACGGTCGCCGGTCCGTGGCGGGCGCGGGGGTGGGCCCGGAGGCCGGGGCTTCGGCGCAGCAGCCGGCGGGGCCCCTGCGGGGGTTGCGCGTCCTCGACCTCGCCACCCTCTTCGCCGGCCCGCTCGCCGCGACCCTGCTCGGCGACTTCGGGGCCGAGGTCGTCAAGGTCGAGCATCCGGGCCGCCCCGACCCCTCGCGCGGTCACGGCCCCGCCAAGGACGGCATCGGCCTGTGGTGGAAACTGCTCGGCCGGAACAAGCGGACGATGACCCTCGACCTGTCCACGCCCGGTGGCCGCGACACCCTGTTGCGCCTCGCAGCCACCGCCGACGTGGTGATCGAGAACTTCCGCCCCGGCACCCTGGAGAGGTGGGGCCTGGGCTGGCCCGAGCTGTCCGCCGCCAACCCGCGGCTGATCCTGGCCCGCGTCACGGCCTTCGGCCAGCAGGGCCCGTACGCCCACCGCCCCGGCTTCGGCACCCTCGCGGAGGCGATGAGCGGCTTCGCCGCGATCACCGGGGAACCGGACGGGGCGCCGACCCTGCCGCCCTTCGGGCTCGCGGACTCGATCGCCGCGCTGACCACCGCTTACGCCGTGATGACCGCGCTCGCCGGCCGTGACCTCACCGGCCACGGGCAGGTGGTGGACCTGGCCATCATCGAGCCGATCCTCACCGTGCTGGGCCCGCACCCGCTCTGGTACGACCAGCTCGGCTACGTCCAGCCGCGCACCGGCAACCGCTCCACCAACAACGCCCCGCGCAACACCTACCGCAGTGCCGATGGCCGCTGGCTGGCGGTCTCCACTTCGGCCCAGTCGATCGCGGAACGGGTGGTGCGGCTGGTGGGCCGGCCCGAACTGATCGCCGAGCCGTGGTTCGCGACCGGGTCCGGCCGGGCCGCCCACGCGCCCGTCCTCGACGAGGCGGTCGGCGGTTGGATCGCCCGCCACAAGGCCGAGGACGTGGTCGCCGCCTTCGAGGAGGCCCAGGCCGCAGTGGCCCTGGTCTACGACGTACGGGACGTCATGGCCGATCCGCAGTTCGCGGCCCTGGACACCGTCACCGAGGTCGAGGATCCGGAGCTCGGCCCGCTCCGGATGCAGAACGTCCTGTTCCGGCTGTCTCGGACCCCCGGCGGGATCCGCTGGGCGGGCCGCCCGCACGGCGCGGACACCGATGCCGTGCTCTGCGAACTCGGCCTGTCCGAAGCCGAGATCAGCGCGCTCCGGACGGAGGGGGTCCTGTGATCCTGACCTGGCTCTACGTGCCCGGCGACCGACCGGAGGTGGTCGCCAAGGCCCTGCATTCCGGGGCGGACGCCGTCATCGTCGACCTGGAGGACGCGGTGTCGGCCTCCCGCAAGGAGTACGCCCGCGCCGCCACGGCGGAGCGGCTGGCCGAGCGTCCCCCGGTCCCGGTCCACGTCCGCGTCAACGGCCTCGGCTCCCCCTGGGCCGGCGCCGACCTGACCGCCCTGACCGGGCTGCGGGGCCTGGCGGGGTTGCGACTGCCGAAGATCTCGGCTCCCGAGCAGATCGCCGCGGTCGCCGAACGCACCGGCGGGGTGGCCCTGTACGCCCTCCTGGAGTCGGCGCTGGGCGTGGAGCGCGCGTACGAGATCGCCCGCGCACACCCCGCCCTGCGCGGGCTCTCCCTCGGAGAGTCCGACCTCCGGGCCGATCTGGGCATCACCGCGGTCACCGCGGAGGGGGGCCTGGACTGGCCCCGCTCCCGGGTGGTGTTCGCGGCACGGGCGGCCGGGCTGGCGCCACCCGCCCAGTCCGTCTTCCCGGACATCCGGGACCTGGAGGGGCTGGCCGTCTCCTGTGCCCGCGGCCGAGGGCTGGGCTTCCTGGGGCGGGCTGCGATCCACCCGCGGCAATTGCCCGTGATCGAGCGGGCCTACCTGCCCGCTCCGGAGGAGGTCACCGCCGCCGAGGAGATCGTCGCGGCGGCCCGCCGCACCCCGGGCGCAGTGGCCCTGCCCGACGGCCGCTTCGTCGATCCGGCGGTCGTGGCGGGGGCGGAACGGGTGGTCGCGCTGGCCCGCCGGGAATGACCACCGCACTCCGGACGGCCGGGAAGTGGGTCCGGTGGGTGTCGGCGCCGCCAACGGCCCGATGGTCATGCCGAAAACGGTCATGCTGAAAACGGGAGGGGGGGCCGGCCGGGGGGGGGGGCCCCCCCCCCGGGGGGGGGGGGGGCCGGGGCGGGGGTGTGGGGGGGCGGGGCGGCCCGGGCGGCGGGGTGAACGC
>NZ_JBEXQA010000025.1:0-103863 GCF_040612395.1 Streptomyces sp. NPDC006430 | reverse complement strand
CCGAAGGGAGCGCCCTTGAGGGCCCGGCACGACACGGACAGACGATCGGACTGACGGGAAACCCCCAAGCCCACCCCGATACCGCCCAACCGAGCCCCCGCCCCACCCCACCCAACCCGCCCCGCTCACTCCACCCCCACCCCACCCAACCCGCTCACCCCACCCCTACAGGTAGTCCTCCAGGCGGCCTATCCGGTAGCCCTGTTCCTGGATGCGCTGGAGCATGTGGGTCGTCATCTGGATCTCCGTCGTGCCCTTGAGTTCCGAGCGACCGCGGAAGTGGGCCAGGACGATGTCGCCCGGCTTGAGGGCGGAGCCCTCTGCGTACTGGAAGTTGTTGATCTGCATCGACACGCGCCACAGGACCACCTGTGTGATGCCGCATTCCGCGGCGGCCTTGAGGGTGTCGTCGTTGTAGTTGCCGTACGGCGGACGGAAGCGGGTCGGCTTGGTGCCGAAACGCTTCTCCAGGCGTTCCTGCTGCCCGCATATCTCCTTCTTCTGCGCCGCGAAGGGCAGGGTACGGAGGTTCGGGTGCGTGAGGGTGTGGTTGTTTATCGTGCTGCCGGACCCGTTGTCGCGGAGTCTTTCGAAGTGGCCGTAGTCCGACGAGGCGATGTTGTCCGTAAGGAACATGCTGATCGGCAGTTTGAGGTCGGCCGCCATCTTCAGGAACTCGGGGTCCTTCTCCGCGCCGTCGTCGAAGGTCAGGAAGACGACCTTGTCCGTGGGCGGGACGGGTATTCGGTCCACCACCTGGGCTTTGCCCGGGGTCGCCGGTGCGAGTGCGGGCTTCTGGGCGGGCTTCGGGGCGAATTGGAGGGGGGCCGACAGGCCCCACTTCCGGTACGCCTCGTCCCCGGGGGTCGCCGCCGACGAGGTCGCCGGCGCGGCTTTCGCCGGCGACGGAGCCGGCTGCTGTTCCTCCGTCGTCTTGCGACCCAGTCGTTCGATCGGGTCCACGCTGTTCCCGCACCCCGTCAGGGACAGCGCGAGCGCGCCGGCCGCCAGCGTTCCGGCTACCAACCGGCGCGCGTGCTTCACAAGTAGTCCTCCAGCCGAGCCACGGCGTACCCCTTGTCCGTGACGGTCTTCATGACGTTACGGATCATGTCAGGCATGGAGCCCTTCCAGTCCTCGCGTCCCCGGAAATGCGTGAGGATGATATCGCCGGGGTGGAGGTCACGGTCCCATTCGCGCCAGTCCATCCGGTTCGGGAAGGCCTCCGCGTTCCACAGTGGAACCGCCTTGATGCCGCAGGACTTGGCGGCGCGCAGGGTGTCCTCGTTGTAGTTCCCGTACGGCGGCCGGAACAGCGTCGGCCGTTTCCCGAACTGCTTCTGGATGGTGTCCTGCTGTCCGCAGATCTCCTCGTGCTGCTTCTCGTACGAGAGCGCCGGCATGTACCGGTGGTTGAGGGTGTGGTTGTTCAGCGTGACGCCTGCGGCCTGCATCTCCTTGAAGTACGGGTAGTTGTCGCGGATGAGGTAGTCGCTGAGGAACGCCGTGTACGGGATCTTCAGCTCCTGCATCATCTTCAGGAACTCGGGGTCCTTCTCCGCGCCGTCGTCAATGGTCAGGAAGACGACCTTGTCCTGTGTCGGGACGGTGGTGAAGACCGGCGGCAGGTTCTCGCCGCCTTCGACCTCGAAGCCCTCCCGCGTGGTGATCTCGGGTTTCGTCTTCGGAGCCGCCGGCGCGACGAGCGGCGGCTTGGCCAGGTTCCACTTCTTCGCGGCGGCGATCCGAGCCTGCTGGGCAGCCTTGAGCTTCTCGGCGCTGCTGACGGCGCCCGCCGCGCCCGCGGCCTCGGCGCCCTTGCCGGCCTTGGTCTTGGTGGGCGCATCGGAGTCCGTGGAGGAGCCGCACGCCGTTCCGAGGGCGGCGACCAGGAGTGCGGCCAGCGCCACTCCGACTCGGCCGCGCGGACCCGCCGCGGACCGGTGACCGTGAAGCGACTTATGTTCCTTTTGTCGTACTAGCTGCATAGCAGCGCATCCTGACATCCGACCCGCGCGCCTCCCCGGCGACACCGCGAACGGAAGACGACCTTCCATCGAGTGGCCCACACTGACCGACAATGAATCGGTGACCCCCGAAGACTTCGCCGCGCTCCGCACCCCTGAGGGCCGCGCCCTCCTCGACTCGCTCCGCGACTACGACCCGTCCCAGGAGCTCGCCGTCGCCACTCGGTTGCGCCGCGAACACCCGGCCGACCTGGTCTCCGCCGCGCTCGGGCAGGCCCGGCTGCGGCAGCGCGCCGTGGCGAAGTTCGGCGCACAGGACGCGTTCCGGATGTACTTCACGCCCGGTGGCGGTGAAATGGCCACCCGCGCTTCGGTGGCCTCGTACCGCGCCCGACGGCTCGCGGAACTCGGCGTGCGCAGCGTCGCGGACCTGTGCTGCGGCATCGGCGGGGACGCCCTCGCGCTGGCCCGGCTCGGCATCCGCGTGCTGGCGGTGGACCACGACCCGTTGACCGTCGCCGTCGCCCGCGCGAACGTCGAGGCCCTGGGGCTGGCGGAGCTCGTCGAGGTCCGCGAGGCGGACGTGACCGACGTTGAGACCTCCGGGTACGACGCCGTCTTCCTCGACCCCGCCCGGCGCGGTGGCAATCGAGGAGGGGCCGCGCGCAGCGCGTCCGCGAGGGGTGGCAGTCGGGCGACGGGCGGGCGGATCTTCGATCCGGAGAGCTACTCTCCGCCGCTGTCCTGGGCCGTCGAGGCCGCCCGTACGGCCCGGTACGCCGCCATCAAGATCGCCCCCGGGATCCCGCACGAGGTCGTACCGGATGAGGCCGAAGCCGAGTGGATCTCGGACCAGGGGGACGTGAAGGAGGCCGTGCTGTGGTTCGGGACCGCGCCCGGCACCGTACGCGCCACCCTGCTGCCCGGTCCGCGCACCCTGCACACCGCCGATCCGCTACCCGATCCCGAGGCCGGGCCCGTCGGTCGCTACCTCTACGAGCCCGACGGCGCCGTCATCCGCGCCCACCTCGTCGCCGAGGTCGCGCAACAGCTGGACGGCCGTCTCATCGACCCGACCATCGCGTACGTCACTGCCGACGAACTGCGCGCGACGCCGTACGCGACCGCATACGAGATCACCGATGTGCTGCCCTTCGGCCTCAAGAAGCTGAAGGCGCTGCTGCGCGAGCGCGAGGTCGGCATCCTGACCGTGAAGAAGCGCGGCTCGGCCATCGAGCCGGAGGAGCTGCGCAAGAAGGTCAAACCGCAGGGGCCGCACGCGGCGACCGTCTTCCTGACCCGGGTCGCGGGGGCTCCGTCGATGTTGATCGGTTCGCCCGTCAGCGCGCCGTAGGGCCGCCACGGAAGACGCGCACCGCCCAGCGGTAGTGCGCGCCGGCCTTCCCCAGGCCCAGCAGGCCCGTGATCCACAGGATCATGCCCAGGCCCATGTAGTACGTGACCTCGCCGTACGTCTCCGAGCCCGGCCGGGCCGTCGCCGCGGACCCGAAGGTCACGCACAGCCCGACCGCACCAAGAGCGAGGGAGGCCAGCAGCCAGGTCACGCTCAGGCCGGGGGCGCGCACCCGGGCGTCGGTGGCCGGGTCCCGGCCCGACTCCGCCCACGCGCAGAGCAGTTGGCGCACCTGCCGGTCCCGCTTGGCGCCCCAGGCGAGCCAGAAACCGGCCGGGACCAGCACTCCCGTGCCGAGCACGCCGAAAATGAGGCCGAAGAGGTACGAGAGCGGGTCGCCCGCTTCCTCGAAGGCCATCAGGGCCATGCCGACGAAGGTCCAGCCGAGGGCGAAGACCGCGGCGACGGCCCAGAGCAGCAGCAGCCGCCCGATGCCCAGGCTGCGCCGGCCCAGTTCCTTCAGGAACCGCGCACGGTCGGCCCGTACGGTCCCCTCGTCCAGCCAGGCTCGCAGGTGGGCGGGAGGAGGCGGAGGCGGCAGGTCAAGACGAGACATGCACATGACCATATCCGCATCCCGCCACAGGACCGCTCCGAAGGTGCTGGAGCGTCAGACCTCCTCGACCTCCACCGACTCGAACCGCCAGCGGTGCACCGCTCGCGTGATCAAGTCCGGGGCGGGCTCGGGCAGTTCGGGCAGTTCGGCAGCCACGCCCTCGGCCGCCTCCCACCAGGTGATGACCAGGACCCGGTCCTGCGGGGCGCGGAGCACCTCACGGCGCACCGGCTCACGTGCCAGCACCTGCGAACGGGCCCATTCCAGCAGTTCGTTGCCCCGGCCGTCGGCAGCCCGGGCTTCCCACATCAGCGCGACGGTGCTCATGAGTACAGGTTGTCCTTGCTCAACTCGTGCACGTGGTCGTGGTCGTGGCCGTGGGAATGCCCGTGCTCATGCCCGTGCTCCGCCCCGTGCCCGTGCCCGTGCCCGTGCTCCTGCTCCTGCTCCTGCTCCTGCTCCTGCTCCTGCGCGGCGCCCGGGACGTGCGGGTCCGTCACCGGCAGCGAGGAGTCCGCCGAGAGGTCCCAGTCCGAAGCCGGCCGGTTCCGCTTGACCATCTCCGCACCCAACGCCGCCACCATCGCACCGTTGTCCGTGCACAGCCCCGGCCGCGGCACGCGCAGGATGATCCCCGCGGCGTCGCAGCGCTCCTGCGCGAGCGAGCGCAGCCGGGAATTGGCGGCCACACCGCCGCCGATCATCAGGTGGTCGACGCCCTCGTCCTTGCACGCGCGGATCGCCTTGCGGGTCAGCACGTCCACCACGGCCTCCTGGAAGGACGCCGCCACGTCACGCACCGGCACCTCCTCGCCCGCGTTCCGCTTCGCCTCGATCCAGCGGGCCACCGCCGTCTTGAGCCCGGAGAAGGAGAAGTCGTACGCCGCGTCGCGCGGCCCCGTCAGCCCGCGCGGGAAGTTGATCGCCTTCGGATCACCCTCCCGGGCGAGCCGGTCGATGACCGGTCCGCCGGGGAAGCCCAGCTGGAGCACGCGTGCGATCTTGTCGAAGGCCTCGCCCGCCGCGTCGTCGATGGTCGCGCCGAGCGGCCGGACGTCGCTGGTGATGTCCGGGGCGAGCAGCAACGAGGAGTGCCCGCCGGACACCAGCAGCGCCATGGTCGGCTCCGGCAGCGCCCCGTGCTCCAGCTGGTCCACGCAGATGTGCGAGGCCAGGTGGTTGACCCCGTACAGCGGCTTGCCGAGTGCGTACGCGTAGGCCTTGGCCGCCGAGACGCCCACCAGCAGCGCCCCCGCGAGGCCGGGACCGGCCGTGACGGCGATGCCGTCGAGGTCGCGGGCACTGACCCCGGCCTCCTTCAGGGCGCGTTCGATGGTCGGGACCATGGCCTCCAGGTGCGCGCGGGAGGCCACCTCGGGCACGACGCCGCCGAAGCGGGCGTGCTCGTCGACGCTCGATGCGATCGCGTCCGCCAGCAGGGTGGTGCCGCGAACGACGCCGACGCCGGTCTCGTCGCAGGAGGTCTCGATACCGAGGACGAGCGGTTCGTCAGCCATGGGTCTCACCTTGTACGGGTACGGAACGTGCGGGATCGGAAAGGCGCATCACGAGCGCGTCGACGTTGCCGGGCTGGTAATAGCCCCGCCTGAAGCCGATCGGCTCGAAGCCGAAGCGCTCGTACAGCTTCTGGGCCCGGGTGTTGTCCACCCGTACCTCCAGCAGCACCTCGGAGCACTCGAATGCGGTGGCGGCGCGCAACAGGTCGGTGAGGAGCCGGGCGCCGAGCCCGGTGCCCCACTGGTCGCGCCCGGCCGCGATGGTCTGTACGTCGGCCAGGCCGCCGGCGGTGGCCAGCCCGGCGTAGCCGACGATGCGCCCGGTCCCCTCGGCGGAGCCGCTGTCGGGAACCGTTTCGGCCACCACGTAGCGCCGGGTGGCGTGCGGGCCGCGGGCGTGGGCGAGCTCGGACCAGAACATGCCCGCGGACCAGGCGTCCTCGGGAAACAGCTCGTGCTCCAGTTCCAGCACGGGCTCGATGTCCCACCAACGCATCTCACGCAGAACTGCCGTCACTGCGGGGTGACCACCTTGTAGTTCTTGGGCACCTGCGCGTCGGGCCGGCGCAGGTACAGCGGCGTCGGAGGCTGGCCCTCGCCGTTCTCGAAGGGCAACCCGGCTGCCAGGCGGTGCACCGCGAGGCCCGCGAGGGCGCCGGCGCTCTGGTGCTCGGGGGCCCGTGCGTCGGTGAAGACGTCCGGGTAGAGCAGCGCGCCCTGGCCCACGGCGGGCAGGCCGGCGACCTGCTCGGCGATGTCGGCCGGGCGGTCCACGGCGGCTTCGCCGACGCGCGTGAGCGGGTCCTCGTACCGGGCCCAGTAGACCTCCTTGCGCCGCGCGTCGGTGGCGACGACGAAGGGTCCCTCGATCCCGGCAGCACCCGCCGCGTAGGCGAGCCCGTCGAGGGTGCACAGGCCGTACACGGGGATGCCGAGCACGGTGGCGAAAGTGGAGGCGGTGACGAGGCCGACGCGCAGGCCGGTGTAGGGGCCGGGGCCGACGCCGACGACGATGCCGGTGAGGGCGTCGAGCTTCAGCCCCGCTTCGGCGAGGACCGTGTCGA
Source organism: Streptomyces sp. NPDC006430 (assembly GCF_040612395.1). NCBI lineage: Bacteria > Bacillati > Actinomycetota > Actinomycetes > Kitasatosporales > Streptomycetaceae > Streptomyces > Streptomyces sp. NPDC006430. The sequence goes on along the minus strand of NZ_JBEXQA010000025.1, from coordinate 97,345 downwards.
CGGAGGGCAGCAGGAGCTCCCCGTGGCGGCGGGCGTCGATCTGGTTCGACTCGGCGAGGACGGACTCGCCGTCGTGCAGGGCGACGGTGACGGCGGGCGTGGCGGTATCTACAGCGAGCAAGAGCACGCGAACAGCCTACGACTCCGGGGCGGGGGCCCTCGCGGCCGGTCGCGGGGCACCCCGGCTGCTACCTTCGACCCAGGTATCGGCCGAGGTCGGGGCCGGGGCACGTGGCCCCCGGTCGGCGCCCCGGTCCGGGGACGCACGGGAGAGGTGGAGCAAGGTGGCACGCAGCAGCTCGGGAATCGTGGCCGGGCTCACCGTCGCGGCACTCGCCGCCGTCGGCTTCCTCGGCTACCAAGCCTCTGCGACCGCACCCGCACACCCGGCGAAGGCACCGCAGGCCGCGGCCCCTGCCCCCAGCCAGCCGGCCCCCGCAGCGGTCGATCCGGCGAAGCCGGTGGCCGTGCCGGCCGCGTCCGGCACGGGTGCGCGCGTCGTGTACTCGGTGAGCTTGAAGCGGGTGTGGCTGGTCGGCGAGGGCGGGCAGGAACCGAAGTCGTTCCCGGTCAAACCGAGCACGGCGCACCCGAAGGCGGGCACCTACTGGGTGAACTCGCGCACGGGCGCGGCCACCGGCTCGGACGGGGTGCCGATCGAGCACGTCGTGCTGTTCACCACGGCGGAGGGAGTCGTCGTCGGGTTCAGCGCCCGGGTGGACGGCCAGGTGCCGGATCCCGACCCGAACAAGAAGACCGGCGGCATCCGCATGACGCGGGCCGACGGCGACGCGATGTGGGCCTTCGCGACGATCAACTCGAAGGTCGTCGTGCTGCCCTGACGGGCCTCTGACGGGCCTCCGACGGACCCGTGACGGCGCCCAGCGGCGACCGGCGCAGATTCACCCCTACGGGCTACTCAGGCTGCTTCGGATTCCGGGACGGCCTGCTCGTGCACGGCCGCCTCGGCGCCCCCGGGCGCGTCCGTGGCGTGCTCCCGCCCGGGCGGCGTCGAGACGGCGCTGGCGGCCGCGCCGGCGGCGAGCAGCGCTCCCACGGACACGGCGGACGGGCGGGGGTCGCGCTGCACTCCTGCTGCCGACATGGCTGCCTCCTGGCCCGGGCCGGCCGTACTTAGGTACGCCTAACCAGCCCTCCGCTCCATGTCATCACGGGTGCCTCCGTCGGCGCAATGTCTTCCCGACGCATTGTCGGTACCTTGCGCCGCGAGCCACCGGGACGGGGCGGGCCACCGGGCCACCGCGGTTTACCGGGCCGGAGCCGGGGCCGGGGACGGAGCCGAGAGGGCCGCCAGTGCGTCCGGCGCGGCCCAACGCGCCCCGACCCCGCGCACCGAGACCTCCCGTACGTCGTCCAGGACCTCCTCGTGGCCGACCGCCCGCGCGATCACCACGTGCAGCCGGTCCTCGGAGAGCTCCTCCACCTTGCCGTCGCCCCACTCCACGACGACCACGGACTCGGGCAGCGAGACGTCGAGGTCCAGGTCCTCCATCTCGTCCAGGCCACCGCCGAGCCGGTACGCGTCCACGTGCACCAGCGCCGGCCCGCCCCGCAGCGAGGGGTGCACCCGGGCGATCACGAAGGTCGGCGAGGTCACGGCGCCCCGGACCCCCAGCCCTTCTCCCAGGCCCCGGGTCAACGTGGTCTTGCCCGCGCCGAGCTCTCCCGTCAGCAGCACGAGATCTCCGGGGCGCAGCAGGGTGGCGAGCGTGCGGCCCAGCTCCTGCATGGCCCCGGGCGAGTCGACGGTGATGTGCGCTCGGGCGTCGGCCGGCTCAGCTCCCTGCTGCGGTGCCTGACTGCGCGGCGCTTCCAGCGGTACTTCTTCCATGCCCGCCAACGTTAGTCGCTGTGGGCGCCGCACCGGTGCGCGCCAGCAGGTCGGCCAGCAGTCCGGTCACCGTCTCGGGGTACTCCAGCATCATCAGGTGCCCGGCGGAGTCCAGGACCACGAGCTCGGCGGCCGGCAGCGCGTCCTTGATGGCCTGGCTGTGCGCGGCCGGGGTGACCATGTCGCGGTCCCCCGCGATGACGGTCACGGGGATGTCGGCGAACCGCTGGAGGGCCGCGGTCTTGTCGTGGGCCTGGAAGGCCGGGTAGAACTCGGCGACCACGTCGATCGGCGTGGCCTCGATGAGCCGCTCCGCGAAGCGCGCGACGCCCGGGTCCACCTCCCGGGGGGCGCCGAAGGAGTACAGCTTGATCATGCCCGCGAAGAGGTCTGCCGTGGCCCGGCGCCCCTTCTCCACCAGCTCCACCTGCGAGCCGAGGACCCTGAGCACGGGCGGCAGGATGCGGCGCACGGCCCCCATGCCGACCGAGGGCAGCCCGTACGTCACCTGGTCGAGGTGCCCGCTGGATGTGCCGACCAGGGCCACGCCGATCACCCGGTCGCGGACGAGCTCGGGGAACTGCTCGGCCAGCGCCATGATGGTCATGCCGCCCATCGAGTGACCGACCAGGATCAGCGGGCCCTCGGGCGCGGCAGCGTCGATGACGGTCTTCAGGTCGCGGCCGAGCTGGTCGATGGACACCCGTTCGCCGTCGGCCTGGGCGAACCCGCGTGCGCTGCGGCCGTGGCTGCGCTGGTCCCAGTACACGGCGCGGACCAGTCCGCGCAGGGCGGCGCGTTGGAAGTGCCAGGATTCCTGGGCGAGGCAGTAGCCGTGGCAGAACACCACGGTCGCGGGGGGCGGCTCCTTGCGACGTAGCCGGGGCCGCTTCTTCGGGCCCTCGGGCAGCTCGTCGACCTCGTAGTACAGCTCGGTGCCGTCCTCGGCCCAGCAGGCCCCCGCAGTCCCGCGCAGGGACCCGTAGTCCCCGGTGGCGTCGAGCGCGAGGCGGGCCTTGCGGCGCATGCCGCGCCCGACCGTGATGCGTTCGACCGCGACGCCGGCCGCCGCGCCTGCGGCTATCACGCCGATCGCGGCGCCGGCCCAGCCGGCTCTGCGCCAGTTTTCGCTCACGCCGTCCTCACTCAGCCCTCAGCCGTTGCGGTAGACCCGCGGAACGCGCACCCCGATACGGGTGACGATCTCATAGGCGATCGTGTGTGCTGCTTGAGCCCAGTCCTCGGCGGTGGGCTCGCCGTGCTCGCCGCTGCCGAAGAGGACCACCTCGTCCCCGGCCCGTACGAGATCGCCGCCGAGGTCGACGACGAACTGGTCCATGGCGACGCGCCCTGCGATGCGGCGGATCTTTCCGCCGACGGAGACGGGCCCGCGGCCGGAGGCGTGGCGGGGGATGCCGTCGGCGTACCCGGCGGGGATCAGCGCGAGGTTCGTCTCCCGTTCGGTGACGTAGTGGTGCCCGTAGCTCACCCCGTGGCCGGCGGGCACGGTCTTGACCAGCGCCACGGAGGCCTTGAGCGTCATGGCGGGCCGCAGTCCGAGCTGTTCGGGGGTGCCGAGCTCGGGGGCCGGGGACACGCCGTAGACGGCGAGCCCGCAGCGCACGAGGTCGAAGTGGCTCTCGGGCAGGGTCAGGGTCGCGGGCGAGTTGGCGATGTGCCGGACCTCGGGCTCGATGCCCTCCTTCTCGGCGTACGCCAGTACGTCGCGGAAGGCCTCCAGCTGGAGCGCGATGGAGGGGTGGCCGGGTTCGTCGGCGCACGCGAAGTGCGACCATAGGCCGGTGACCCGGACGGTGCCCTCGGCCTGGGCGGCCACGGCCGCGCCGACGAGTTCGGCCCAGTCGGCGGGCTGGCAGCCGTTGCGGCCGAGTCCGGTGTCGGCCTTGAGCTGGATCCTGGCGGGGCGGCCGGCGGCGTGCGCGGCCTTGCGCACCTCGTCGAGGGCCCACATCCCGCTGACGGAGATGTCCAGGTCGGCCTCGACCGCCTCCTGCCAGGGCCCGCCGGGGGTCCACAGCCAGCACATGATCGGCCCGCGGATGCCGGCGGCGCGCAGGGCGAGCGCCTCCTCGGGGGTGGCGGTCCCGAGCCAGCTGGCACCGGCCTCCTGGGCGGCGCGGGCGCACGGGAGGGCGCCGTGCCCGTAGGCGTCCGCCTTGACGACGGCCATCAACTCGGCCCGGGGTGCCCGCTCGCGCAGTGCGCGCACGTTCGCCCGTACGGCGTCAAGATCGATCTCGGCGTACACGCGCGTCGGTGTCTCGTTCATCGCCCCCAGTCTCTCAGAGCCCGGCCCAGGCCGGCGGCTCGGGCACGGCCCGAGGCCCGCCGTCAGGGGTGGCGGATGTCGCGCCAGGCCGACGGGAGGGCCTCGGCCACCTCGTGGGCGAGGACCGGAGCTCCGGACGACGCCCGGCGGGCAGCCAGGCCGTGCAGGTACGCCGCGACCGAGGCGGCGTCGGCCGCCGACAGGCCCGAGGCCAGCAGCGAACCGGCGAGACCGGACAGCACGTCGCCGCTGCCCGCAGTGGCCAGCCACGGGGTTCCCGTCGGGTTGACCCGGACGGGGCCCCGACCGCAGGACACCAGCGTCGTCGATCCCTTCAGCAGGGCCGTCGCCCCGTACCGCGCCGCCAGGGACCGTACGGACGACAGCCGCGCCGATTCCACCGCTTCCCGGGACTCCCCCAGCAGCACCGCCGCCTCCCCCGCGTGCGGGGTCAGCAGGGTCTGGGCCGGTCGGGCGCGCAGCACCGCCGGGTCCAGCCCGCGCAGTCCGTCCGCGTCCACCAGCACCGGAACCGGGTCCTCCAGGGACCGGGCGACCTCCGCCTCCCGGCCCTCGCCCAGCCCCGGCCCGACCACCCACGCCTGGACCCGGCCCCGCCCGATCAGGGTCTCGGGGTAGCGCGCCAGCACCGCGTCCGCCGCCGGTCCCACGTACCGCACCGCGCCCGCACCGCCCCGCAGCGCCCCCGCCACGGCCAGTACCGCCGCGCCCGGGTACTGCAGCGAGCCGGCGACGATGCCCACCACACCCCGCCGGTACTTGTCGCTCGACGCCGTCGGCACCGGCAGCAGTTCCGCCACGTCGGCGTGCTGCATGGCCTCCGCGTCCGGGGCGGCGAGCTCCAGTCCGATGTCCACCAGCCGCACCGCGCCGGTCCGCGATGCCCCCGGGTCGATCAGCAGCCCCGGCTTGTACGCCCCGAAGGTCACCGTGACATCGGCCCGGACGGCCGCCCCGGCCACCTCCCCGGTGTCCGCGTCCACCCCGCTCGGCAGGTCCACGGCGACGACGACCGCGCCGGGCGGGATCTGCTCCACCAGCGCCGCCGCGGCCGGGCGCAGCGCACCTCGCCCGCCGATGCCGAGCAGCCCGTCCAGCACCAGGTCGGCCCGGTGCGGCAGCTGCTCGGCCACCCGCCCGCCGGCCGCCCGCAGGGCCGCGAGCCCGCCCGTGTGCATTCGTTCCGGGTCCATCGGCACCGCGGTCACGCCGGCGCCGCGCCGGGCGAGCCGGGCGCCCGCGTACAGCGCGTCGCCCCCGTTGTCCCCGGGCCCGACGAGCAGCACCACGCGCGCCCCGTACACCCGGCCGAGCAGCCCCGCGCACACGGCGGCCAGCCCGGCCGCCGCCCGCTGCATCAGGGCACCTTCCGGCAACCGGGCCATCAACTCCCGCTCGGCGGCCCGAACGGTCTCCACGCTGTAAGCAGTCCGCATGGGACCAGCCTGCCCGAAGGGCGGCGCTATCCCTCGGCGATCACCACGGCGGACGCCACGCCCGCATCGTGGCTCAGCGAGAGGTGCCAGGACTTCACGCCCAGCGCCACCGCTCTGGCCTCGACGGTTCCCGACACCCGCAGGCGCGGCTGCCCGCTGTCCTCGACGTACACCTCGGCGTCGGTCCACAGCATCCCGCCGGGCGCGCCGAGCGCCTTGGCGAGCGCTTCCTTGGCCGCGAACCGGGCGGCGAGCGAGGCGATGCCGCGCCGCTCACCGCTCGGCAGCGTCAACTCGGAGTCGACGAAAAGCCGTGCCGCCATGCCGGGCGTGCGCTCCAGCGACGCCGCGAACCTCTCGATCTCCGCCACGTCGATCCCGACACCGATGATCACTACGACAACCCCCCACTACTCACCGTCACGACTGCGCCACCACGGCCGGCGCCCTGCTCAGCACGCTCAGTTAGCTCAGCTCGATCCGCTCGCTTCGCTCACTCCACGGTCACCGACTTGGCGAGGTTACGTGGCTGGTCCACCTCGTTGCCGCGCGCCGTCGCCAACTCGCACGCGAAGACCTGCAACGGCACCGTCGCCACCAGCGGTTGCAGCAGCGTCGGCGTCGGCGGGATGCGGATCAGGTGGTCGGCGTACGGGACGACCGCCTGGTCTCCCTCCTCGGCGATCACGATGGTCCGCGCCCCGCGCGCCCGGATCTCCTGGATGTTGGAAACGATCTTGTCGTGCAGCACCGAGCGGCCTCGCGGCGACGGCACGACGACGACCACCGGCAGGTCCTTCTCGATCAGGGCGATCGGTCCGTGCTTGAGCTCGCCCGCCGCGAAGCCCTCGGCGTGCATGTACGCGAGCTCCTTCAGCTTGAGCGCGCCCTCCAGGGCCACCGGGTAGCCCACGTGCCGTCCCAGGAACAGGACGGTGTTCTTGTCCGCGAGTGAGCGTGCCAGCTGCCGTACCGGCTCCATGGTCTCCAGTACGGTGTCCACGGCCTCGGCGATGTCGGACAGCTCCCGGATCAACGCCTGGATCTCGTCGCCCCACTTCGTGCCCCGCACCTGCCCGAGGTACAGCGCGACCAGGTAGCAGGCCACCAGCTGCGTCAGGAACGCCTTGGTCGAGGCGACGGCCACCTCGGGACCGGCGTGGGTGTACAGCACCGCGTCCGATTCGCGCGGGATCGTCGAGCCGTTCGTATTGCAGATGGCCAGCACCCTGGCGCCCTGCTCGCGCGCGTGCCGCAGCGCCATCAGGGTGTCCATGGTTTCGCCGCTCTGCGAGATCGCGACCACCAGCGTCCGCTGGTCCAGGATCGGGTCGCGGTAACGGAACTCGCTCGCCAGCTCCGTCTCGCACGGGATGCGGGTCCAGTGCTCGATGGCCAGCTTCGCGATCATGCCCGCGTGGTAGGCCGTACCGCAGGCGACGATCATGACCTTGTCGATCTCGCGGAGCACCGAGACGGGGATGCGCACCTCGTCCAGCGTCAGCGATCCGTTCCCGTCGATCCTGCCCAGGAGGGTGTCGGCGACGGCTTTCGGCTGTTCGGCGATCTCCTTGAGCATGAAGTAGTCGTAGCCCCCCTTCTCGGCCGCGGAGGCGTCCCAGTCGATGTGGTACGCCCGCACGGACGCGGCCGAACCGTCGAAGTCGGTCACCGAAACCCCGTCGCGGCGGAGTTCGACGACCTGGTCCTGCCCCAGCTCGATCGCGGACCGGGTATGGGCGATGAAGGCGGCCACGTCCGAGGCGAGGAAGTTCTCGCCCTCCCCGACGCCCACCACCAGAGGGGAGTTCCGGCGCGCCCCGACCACCACGTCCGGCGCGTCGGCGTGCACCGCGACCAGCGTGAACGCGCCTTCGAGCCGCCGGCACACCTGCCGCATCGCCTCGGCGAGGTCCCCGCAGGCGTCGAACCGCTCCGCCAGCAGGTGGGCGACGACCTCGGTGTCGGTCTCGGACTCCAACCGGTGCCCGCGCTCGGCCAGTTCGGCGCGCAGCACGGCGAAGTTCTCGATGATGCCGTTGTGTACGACGGCGACGCGGCCCGCGTTGTCGAGGTGCGGGTGGGCGTTGACGTCGGTGGGCCCGCCGTGGGTGGCCCAGCGGGTGTGTCCGAGGCCCGTGGAACCCGCCGGCAGCGGGTGTGCGACCAGTTCCTTCTCCAGATTGACCAGTTTTCCGGCCTTCTTGGTGGCGGCGAGTTCTCCGTCGGCGAGGACGGCGACCCCCGCGGAGTCGTAGCCGCGGTACTCCAGCCGCTTGAGTCCGGCAATGACCACATCGAGCGCCGATTGCGCTCCCACGTAACCCACAATTCCGCACATACGGCGCAGCGTACGCCGAACTCGGCCGCCCGCCCCGTACGTGAACCGGACGAAAAAGCCCGCCCCGGCGACTGCACCGGGGCGGGGTTGGCGGCTGCTCGAACGCCCGAGTGGGCCGGACCTCAGCCGAGCTTCTTGGCCTGGATCTCGACAACGGCCTTCGGCTGCTCGGCGGAGCCGCTCGGACTCACGGCCGAGAAGGTGGCGATGATGTTGCCCTTGCGCACGACCACGAGCTCGGTGGAAGCCTTCTCACCGTCCACGTCGGCCACCGCGGTGTAGGCGAGCGCCTCGTCGCCCGCGGTGACCGAGGCGCCCGGGACCACCTTGGCGATCTTGAGGGAGTCGCCGGCCTGGCTGCCCGTGTAGCCGCCGGCGCAGGCCGTGGCCGCGGCCTTGACGGAGGCGAAGGCCGCCTCGGCGCCCTTGCCCTCATACGAGGCGAGAGCGATGGAGGTGACCGTGGCGCCCAGGACGTCGCCCGCGGACTTCGGTACGGCCACCGCCTTGGTGCCCGCCCTGCCCACCGGGGTGCCAACCGGGGCCGTGGACTGCGCCTTGACCAGCGGCAGGCACTCCGGCTTGTCGCTCCCGGCACTGGCCGCCGCCGCGAGTTCGGCCGGGGTGGCCGCCCGGACCGCGTGGGTCGGCAGCTCGGTCTGCGTCACCAGCAGCGCGGCCAGTTCGGCGTCGGTCTTCGCCTTCGCCGCCGGCGTCGCCACGCCGGAGGGGGTCGGCGTGGCGCCGCCCACCTTGTCGTCCGCCTTGTCGGAACCGCAGGCGGTGGACAGCAGGACCAGGGACACCGCGGAAGCGGTCAGGACGGTACGACGGACAAGGGTGCTACGCACGAAGGATCTCCCCCAGAACACACAACAACAACGAAAAAGGCGGCAGCCAGCGAAAAGGCCGCAACGCCCGGCAAATCTACGGGCGATTCGATCAAGGCCGGCCCCTTTTCCGCGGCGCGCCGCCAATCGTGACCGGGGCGATACCCTCCGCACCCGCCGCGGACACCGGCATTCGGCACGTGACCGACCACACCATCCAGATCCGGCCGCGAGCCCCGACAATGGCCCTGTGATCACTTCGCCGCCACGAAGCACGCCGGACAGCGCGATGGAGCGCCCCGACCGGCCCGAGCGCCCTCACCGCCGGGCTGAGGTCTCTCCGTACGTCGACCTCACCCGCGCCGAGTGGAGCGCCCTGCGCGAACGGACCCCGCTCCCCCTCACCGCCGACGAGGTCGAGCGGCTGCGCGGTCTCGGCGACGTCATCGACCTCGACGAGGTCCGGGACGTCTACCTGCCGCTCTCCCGCCTCCTCAACCTCTACGTCGGCGCCACGAGCAACCTCCGCGGCACCCTCAACACCTTCCTCGGCGACGCCGGCAACGGCCACGGCGCCCAACAGGGCACCCCCTTCGTCATAGGGGTCGCCGGCTCCGTCGCCGTCGGCAAGTCCACCGTGGCCCGTCTGCTCCAGGCCCTGCTGGCCCGCTGGCCCGAGCACCCCCGCGTCGAGCTGGTCACCACCGACGGCTTCCTCTACCCCATGAAGGAGCTCCAGCGGCGCGGGCTGACCTCCCGCAAGGGCTTCCCGGAGTCCTACGACCGTCGTGCGCTCACCCGCTTCGTCGCCGACATCAAGGCCGGCAAGGACGAGGTCACGGCCCCGGTCTACTCGCACCTGATCTACGACATCGTCCCGGGCGAGAAGCTCGTCGTACGGCGCCCGGACATCCTGATCGTCGAGGGGCTCAACGTGCTCCAGCCGGCCCTGCCCGGCAAGGACGGCCGCACCCGCGTCGGCCTCGCGGACTACTTCGACTTCAGCGTGTACGTGGACGCCCGCCCCGAGGACATCGAGCGCTGGTACCTCAACCGGTTCCGGAAGCTGCGCGAGACCGCCTTCCAGAACCCCTTCTCCTACTTCCGCAAGTACACCCAGGTCTCCGAGGAGGAGGCCATGGAGTACGCGCAGACCATGTGGCGCACGATCAACAAGCCCAACCTGCTGGAGAACGTGGCTCCCACCCGGGGCCGCGCCACCCTCGTCGTGCGCAAGGGCCCGGACCACAAGGTGCAGAAGCTGAGCCTGCGCAAACTCTGACCGCACTAGGGTTCGGCCATGCTGCATCTACGGATGATCACTCCGTCCGACCGGACGGACGCCGTGGTCGAGGTCATCGAGAGGACCGTCGGCACCACCCACCTGGCGGTGCTGAACGGCGCCGCCAGGGTTCCGCCCGGCGACATCGTGCTGTGCGACGTCGCCCGGGAGGCGGGCGACGAGCTCCTGAACGAGCTGCGCGAACTCGGCATCGACAAAGAGGGCTCGATCGCGGTCGAGAACATCGACCTGTCGCTGTCGGAACGCGCCGAAGAGGCCGAGGAGGAGGCCCCGGGCGAGGCGGCCGACGCCGTGCTGTGGGAGCAGCTGAGCGAGGCCACCCACGAGGAATCGACCCTCAGCGTCACCTACGCCGCGTTCATGATCCTCGCGACGATGATCGCGGCCTGCGGCGTGATCCTCGACAACGCCGTCCTGATCGTGGGCGCGATGGCGGTCGGGCCGGAGTTCGGACCGCTCGCCGGCGTGAGCTCCGCGCTGGTCCAGCGGGCGCCCAGACTCGCTCTCCGGTCCCTCCTCGCCCTGCTGGTCGGTTTCGCCGTGGCCATCGCCGCCACCACCGTGTTCAGCCTGGCGATGGACGCGCTGGGCCTCTTCCACCAGGACATGCTGGAGAACCCGCGTCCGAACACCAGCTTCATCTGGCAGCCGGACCCGTTCTCCTTCGTGGTCGCGCTGCTCGCGGGGGTGGCCGGGGTGCTGTCCCTGACCTCCGCAAAATCCGGAGCGCTGGTCGGCGTGGCGATCTCGGTGACCACCGTCCCGGCGGGCGCCAACGCCGCGGTCGCCCTCAGCTACGGCGATCTGGGCCAGATGTGGGGCTCGGCGGAACAGCTGCTGCTGAACCTGTCCGGAATCATGCTCGCGGGCGTACTGACCCTGCTCACCCAGAAGCTGCTCTGGCGCACCCAGCGGGGCCGCTGGCGCCGTCCGTCGAAGGCCTGAGGAACGCCGTCGGCCCCGCACCCCCCCGAGGGGGAGTGCGGGGCCGACGCGCTGTCGCTGTCGCTGCCGCGAGGCCTGACCCGCTTAGCCGAGCGCCGACTTCACGGCGTCCGCCAGCCGCCCCGCGACCGCGCGGGCCTGCTCGATGTCGGCGGCCTCGACCATCACCCGTACGAGCGGCTCGGTACCGGACGGACGGAGCAGCACCCGGCCGGTGGTGCCCAGCTCGCGCTCGGCGTCGGTGACGGCCGCTGCCAGCTCGGCGGAGGTCCCGACCCGGGACTTGTCCACGTCGGGGACGTTGATGAGCACCTGCGGGAGCCGCTGCATGACGCCCGCGAGGTCGGCCAGCGAGCGGCCCGTGGCCGCGACGCGGGCGGCCAGCATCAGGCCGGTCAGCGTGCCGTCGCCGGTCGTCGCGTGGTCGAGGATGATCACGTGGCCGGACTGCTCGCCGCCCAGCGCGTAGCCGTGCTCCTTCATGGCCTCCAGCACGTACCGGTCACCGACGCCGGTCTGCACGACCTCGATGCCCTCGCCCTCCATGGCCAGCTTGAAGCCGAGGTTGGACATCACGGTGCCGACGACGGCGTTGCCGCGCAGCTGGCCGGCCTCGCGCATGGCCAGGGCCAGCACCGCGAGGATCTGGTCGCCGTCGACCTCCGCCCCGGAGGCGTCGACCGCGAGGCAGCGGTCCGCGTCGCCGTCGTGCGCGATGCCGAGGGCGGCCCCGTGCTCGACCACGGCCTGCTTCAGCAGCTCCAGGTGCGTGGAGCCGCAGCCGTCGTTGATGTTGAGGCCGTCCGGCTCGGCGCCGATGGTGATGACCTCGGCGCCCGCACGGGTGAAGGCCTCGGGCGAGACGCGGGCCGCTGCGCCGTGCGCCTCGTCCAGGACGACCTTCAGCCCGTCCAGGCGGTTGGGGAGGACCCCGATGAGGTGGGCGACGTACTTGTCGAAGCCCTCGTCGTAGTCGGAGACCCGGCCGACGCCGGAGCCGGTGGGCCGGTCCCAGGGCGCGCCGGTGCGGTGCTCGTCGTAGACGGCCTCGATGCGGTCTTCGAGCTCGTCGGCGAGCTTGTGGCCGCCGCGGGCGAAGAACTTGATGCCGTTGTCGGGCATCGCGTTGTGGCTGGCGGAGAGCATCACGCCGAGGTCGGCACCCAGCGCACCGGTGAGATACGCCACCGCCGGGGTGGGCAGCACACCGACGCGCAGGACGTCCACGCCTGCGCTCGCGAGGCCCGCGACGACCGCGGCCTCCAGGAACTCGCCCGACGCGCGGGGATCGCGGCCGACCACTGCGGTCGCGCGATGGCCCGCGAAGGTGCCCGCTTCGGCCAGTACGTGGGCAGCCGCCACGGACAGACCGAGCGCGAGCTCAGCCGTCAGATCCGCGTTGGCGACGCCGCGTACACCGTCCGTCCCGAAGAGTTGTCCCACTGTTGTCCTCCCGAGTTCACGCTTCGTTTGAGACCGCTTGTGACAGGTATTTGCCGCTTGTGGCGGTAAACGAACCGCCCCGACAGCACGGTGAGTGCTGCCGGGGCGGTTGTTGCTGAACAGCAGGCGCAGATTAACGCTTGCTGTACTGCGGAGCCTTACGGGCCTTCTTGAGACCGGCCTTCTTGCGCTCGACCGCACGGTCGTCGCGGGAGAGGAAGCCGGCCTTCTTCAGCGCCGGGCGGTTGTTGTCGACGTCCGCCTCGTTCAGGGCGCGGGCCACGCCGAGGCGCAGGGCGCCGGCCTGGCCGGAGACGCCGCCACCCGCGATGCGGGCGATGATGTCGTAGCGACCGTCGAGCTCAAGGAGCTTGAACGGCTCGTTGACTTCCTGCTGGTGCACCTTGTTGGGGAAGTAGTCCTCAAGGGTGCGACCGTTGATCTTCCACTTGCCGGTGCCCGGAACGATCCGGACGCGGGCGATGGCGTTCTTGCGACGGCCCAGGCCGGCGGCCGGCTGGGGGTCGCCGAAGCGGCCGGCAAGGGACTCGGAGGTGTAGTCGCCCTCGACGACGACCTCAGACTCGGTGGTGTACTCCTCGACGCCCTCGAACTCTTCGACGGGGGTCTCGGCGGTGGTCTCGGCCACGATGCTCCTCAGAATTTTCTACGTCTTAGGGGGTGGCCGGAACTACTGCGCGACCTGGGTGATCTCGAACGGCACCGGCTGCTGGGCAGCGTGGGGGTGCTGGTCGCCCGAGTAGACCTTCAGCTTCGAGAGCATCTGACGGCCCAGGGTGTTCTTGGGGAGCATGCCCTTGACGGCCTTCTCGACGGCCTTCTCCGGGTTGTTCGCCAGAAGGTCGTCGTAGCGCACGGAACGCAGACCACCCGGGAAGCCGGAGTGGCGGTACGCCATCTTCTGGGACGCCTTGTTGCCGGACAGGTGAACCTTGTCGGCGTTGACGATGATGACGAAGTCGCCCATGTCCATGTGGGGGGCGTAAGTCGGCTTGTGCTTGCCCCGCAGGAGGGCAGCGGCCTGGGTCGCCAGACGGCCGAGGACAACGTCCTGGGCGTCGATGACGAGCCACTGGCGCGAGATGTCGCCGGGCTTGGGGCTGTACGTACGCACGGTCGTATGCCTTCGCTTCTTCAGTGATGGGTTCTCCCCCGAGCCATGCGGCCCAAGGGGAAGGGTCCTGACAAGGCCACCACGGACGATCACGACAGCCCTGGTCCACGACGGGGACGCAACCCGTGTGTACCGCTGGTCATCGGCCCGGTGGACCGGCGTAAGGCCCTTTCACGTGAGAATGAGCAAGCCAATACGCATAACGAACCAGCAGGATACCCGCGATGCCCCGGACGGGTCAAAACGCCGACCGCGACCCCACCTCGGCGGGTGCCACGATGCGCTCCGATCCGGGCCTGGGCACGGTTCCTGCGGTTCGTACGTCTCCCAGGTTAACCCGCGCCGCACGCAGACACCGCCGCATCAGGACCCCCGCGAGCACGCACAGGGTGAAGCAGTCCTTGAACGCCCGGCGCTTGTGCTCGAACTCCGAGGGCCACGGAACGCCCGCCAGCTGGGGGAACAGACCCGCCCAGAACCAGGGCGAACGCGGCATCGATCCCGCACGCACCGCCGAGGCCAGCAGCAGTGGAAGCACCACCAGCAGGTAGTGGTCGAAAGAGGGCCGCGAGACCAGGAATGCGGCGAGCATCACCATGCAGGCCGTCTCGGCGAGCCGCAGCTCGCCCCCGTCCGCGGGGCCGTCCGTACGCCGCCACCGCCGCCAGGCCGCCCACAGCCCGCCCAGCGCCCCCGCGCCCGCCAGCAGTACGGCAACCGGCTCCGGTATCCCCAGCCGCGGCAGCACCGCGATCGGCGAGGCGTCCCACGGCAGCGCGTACGCGTCCTGCCCCTGGAGCAGGAACGGCAGCGTCTTGGTGAAGAACAACGAGGGGCTCGGCATCATCAGCGCACCGAGCAGCGACACCCCCAGCGGCACCAGCACGGCCACGGCCAGCCCCCGCCACTGCCGGGCCAGCAGGAACAGCAGTCCGATCGGCACCAGCATGGGCTTGCAGGCGATCGCCAGCCCCACCACCAGGCCGGCGGCTGCCCAGGACCGCCGGTGCGCAAGCAGCAGCGCCACCGGCAGGGCGGCGGCTGAGATGGCCGTCCAGTTCCCGATCAACACGAGGTTCACGTACGGCTTGAAGGCCAGGGCTACAACTGCGAACCCGCCGACCGCGAAGCGGGACCGCAGCGGTACCGAGAACAGCCGCAACGAGGCCCACCAGCCGGTCCCGAGCAGGGCGGACATTCCCATCGGGAGCACCCAGCGCAGCATCGACTGCGGCAGCATCGCCTCGGGAACCGCCATGATCACGGCGCTCGGGAGGTAGAGGAACCGCTTGTCCTCGTACGGGGACCCGCCCGCCAGCAGCGTTTCGGCCGCCTTGACCACGAAGGCGTTGTCCGAGCCCCAGTTCGCCCGCAGACTCGTGGAGACCGCTATGCCGAGCACCACCGCCAGGGACACCGCCTGCCAGGACCGGGACGCCGGCCTGAGTAGCCAGCCCAGCAGCCGTTGCCCGAAGGCCGGCTCCCTCACGGTGTCCCATCTCCTGACCCAGGTGCCAGGCCGCAGCCGCACAACGCCTCCCGATCGACCCGCTCGGGGGCGGTCTCCCCCTAGCGTTTCCGTTCGACCCTACGTTCGTCCCAGACGGGTTCCTGAGTCTCTCGTACTACACCGTCCGAACCGAAGACCAGGAAACGGTCAAATGTGCGGGCGAACCAGCGGTCGTGTGTGACGCACAACACAGTCCCCTCGTACGACTCAAGGCCGTCCTGCAGCGCCTCCGCGGATTCCAGGTCCAGGTTGTCCGTCGGCTCGTCCAGCAGCAGCGCCGTCGTCCCGGCCAGCTCCAGCAGCAGGATCTGGAAGCGCGCCTGCTGGCCGCCCGACAGCTTCTCGAACGGTTGGTCTCCCTGGCGCTCCAGCTCGTAGCGCCGCAGGACGCCCATCGCCGCGCCGAGGGGCTTCGCGGCCTCCGTCCACAAGATGTCGACCAGGGTCCGGCCGAAGAGCTCCGGGTGCGCGTGGGTCTGCGCGAAGTGCCCGGGCAGCACCCGGGCGCCCAGCTTCCACGTGCCCGTGTGCTTGACGTCCTCGCCCGCGAGCAGCCTCAGGAAGTGCGACTTCCCCGACCCGTTCGAGCCGAGCACCGCGACCCGCTCCCCGTAGAAGACCTCCAGCGAGAACGGCTTCATCAGGCCCGTGAGCTCAAGGTTCTCCACGGTCAGCGCCCGCACGCCGGTACGGCCGCCCTTGAGCCGCATCCGGATGTCCTGCTCCCGCGGCGGCTCCGGCGGCGGACCCGCCTCCTCGAACTTCTGGAAGCGCGTCTGCATCGCCCGGTAGCGCGAGGCCATGTCGGGGCTGCTCGCCGCCTGGTTGCGCAGCCGCAGGACCAGCGCCTTCAGGCGGGCGTGCTCCTCGTCCCAGCGCCGCTTGAGCTCCTCGAAGCGGGCGAACCGCTCCTTGCGGGCTTCGTGGTACGTCCCGAAGCCCGCGCCGTGCACCCACACGTCCGTGCCCGTCGGGCTCGGCTCCAGGCTGATGATCTTCTCGGCGGCACGGGACAGCAGCTCACGGTCGTGCGACACGAACAGCACCGTCTTGCGCGTGACCCCCAGCTGCTCCTCCAGCCACCGCTTGCCCGGGACGTCGAGGTAGTTGTCCGGCTCGTCGAGCAGCAGCACCTCGTCCGGCCCGCGCAGCAGTGCCTCCAGCACCAACCGCTTCTGCTCGCCGCCCGAGAGCGTGCGCACCTCGCGGAACTGGGCGGCGTCGTACGGGATGCCCAGCGCGGCCGTGGTGCAGACGTCCCAGAGGGTCTCCGCCTCGTACCCCTGGACGTCCGCCCAGTCGCTGAGCGCCTGCGCGTACGCCATCTGCGCGGACTCGTCGTCCACCGTCAGGATCAGGTGCTCGGCGTGGTCGACGGCCTTGGCGGCTTCCCGGATCCGCGGCTGGGCCACCGAGACCAGCAGGTCCCGTACGGTCGTCTCGTCCCGTACGGACCCCACGAACTGGGACATGACGCCGAGGCCGCCGCTGACGGTGACCCCGCCGCCGTGCGGCTGGAGAACGCCGGAGATCAGCTTCAGCAGGGTGGTCTTGCCCGCCCCGTTCGCCCCGACGAGGGCGACGACCGACCCTTCCCCCACGCGGAAGGAGACGTCGGGGAGCAGTACCCGCCCGTCGGGAAGGTAGTACTCCAGGTGGCTGACTTCGAGATGTCCCATGCCCGGCATTGTCCAGGCCCGGCGGCGATCCGCCCAAACCGTTTTGGAACGCTCGGCTGCCGGTCAGCAGCAGCCGGCGGCCGGAAGGGTCCGCACGTTGCGTGCTTCCTTGCTGCGGGCGGCCAGCAGCTCGTCCGCCGGGTAGCCGACCTCTTCCAGGGTGAGCCCGTGCGGCTTCACCACGTGCACCGAGGAGTCCCGTACGGCCGCCCGCAGGACCTTGCCGGGCCAGTCGGTGGGCCGGTGCCCGTCCCCGACGTGCAGCAGCGCGCCCACCAGCGAGCGGACCATGTTGTGGCAGAAGGCGTCGGCCCGGACGGTCGCCGTGAGGATCCCGTCCTCGGCGCGCTCCCAGCTGAGCTGCTGGAGCGTGCGGATGGTCGTGGCGCCCTCGCGCTTCTTGCAGTACGCGGCGAAGTCGTGCTCGCCGAGCAGCGCAGTGGCGGCCTCGTTCATGGCGTCCACGTCCAGTGGCCACTGGTGCCACAGCACGTGCCCGCGGCGCAGCGGGTCGACACCGCCCTGATGGTCACCGACGCGGTAGGCGTAGCGGCGCCACACGGCGGAGAACCGGGCGTTGAAGCCCGCCGGGGCCTCGGCGACCCGCCACACCCGTACGTCGTGCGGCAGCCTGCCCGCGAGGCGGCGCAGCAGTTTGTCGTGGTGCTCGGCCCACACCTCCTCGGCCAGGTCGACGTGCGCGACCTGCCCGCGCGCGTGCACGCCGGCGTCGGTCCGCCCGGCCACGGTCAACTCGACCGGGTCCGGCAACCGCATCACGGTCTGCAGGGCCGACTCCAGCTCGCCCTGCACGGTCCGCAGGACGCGCTGCTTCGCCCAGCCGGAGAAGTCCTTGCCGTCGTACGACAGGTCCAGCCGCACCCGGACGTGCCCGGGCTCCACCTCGTCACTCACGTGACCGATCCTCTCAGAATCGCGTAAACGCCAAGAAAAACAGAACGGGCCCGCCCCGGAAGGGGGCGGGCCCGTTCAGAGCCGATCAAGCAGACGTGATCCCGGGGGATCAGGCCTCCTTGGTCTCCTCGGCGGGGGTCTCGGTGGCCTCGGCCTTGGCCTCCGCCTCCTTCACCGCGCGCTTGGTGGCGGCCTCGGCCTCACCGGTGGCCTGCTGGGCCACGGTCAGGGCCTCGACGAGCTCGATGACCGCCATCGGGGCGTTGTCGCCACGACGGTTGCCGATCTTGGTGATGCGCGTGTAACCACCGGGGCGGTTCTCGTAGCGCGGGGCGATCTCGGTGAACAGCGTGTGCACGATGCTCTTGTCCGTGATCGTCTGCAGCACCAGGCGACGGTTGTGGATGTCGCCCTTCTTGGCCTTGGTGACCAGACGCTCGGCGTAGGGACGCAGGCGGCGGGCCTTGGCCTCGGTGGTGGTGATGCGGCCGTGCTCGAAGAGCGCCTTCGCGAGGTTCGCGAGAAGGTGCTTCTCGTGCGCGGCGGAACCGCCCAGACGGGCACCCTTTGCGGGACGCGGCATGGTGTTACTCCTTCATATCTGCACCGGCCGTGTCAGGTACCGGTGTCAGTTCCCCCGAGGCGGACGCCGCGGGAAAGTGCGTTCGAACCCGGCCGGCAGTTCAGGCGCAGGGCCTCAACCGCCGGCTGCGGGAAGAATCAGTACTGCTCGGTCTCGACGAAACCGGCGTCGGCGTCGTCGTCGGCGCCGAAGGCGTCGGCGGCGGCGGTCGGGTCGAATCCGGGCGGGCTGTCCTTGAGGGCCAGGCC
Source organism: Streptomyces sp. NPDC006430 (assembly GCF_040612395.1). Lineage (NCBI taxonomy): Bacteria > Bacillati > Actinomycetota > Actinomycetes > Kitasatosporales > Streptomycetaceae > Streptomyces > Streptomyces sp. NPDC006430. The sequence continues at coordinate 78,814 of NZ_JBEXQA010000025.1, read as the reverse complement.
CATGCCGGCCAGCTTCGCCTTGACCTCGTCGATCGACTTCGCACCGAAGTTGCGGATGTCGAGCAGGTCGGCCTCGGAGCGGGCGACGAGCTCACCCACGGAGTGGATGCCCTCGCGCTTGAGGCAGTTGTACGACCGAACGGTGAGCTCCAGCTCCTCGATCGGCAGCGCCAGGTCGGCGGCCAGGGCGGCGTCCGTCGGGGACGGGCCCATGTCGATGCCCTCGGCGTCGATGTTGAGCTCGCGGGCCAGACCGAACAGCTCGACCAGGGTCTTACCGGCGGACGCCATGGCGTCGCGCGGGCGCATGGCCTGCTTGGTCTCGACGTCGACGATCAGCTTGTCGAAGTCGGTGCGCTGCTCGACTCGGGTCGCCTCGACCTTGTAGGTGACCTTGAGGACCGGGCTGTAGATGGAGTCGACCGGGATGCGGCCGATCTCCTGGCCCAGCTGCTTGTTCTGGACGGCGGAGACGTAGCCGCGACCGCGCTCGACGGTCAGCTCCATCTCCAGCTTGCCCTTGCCGTTGAGCGTGGCGAGGACCAGGTCCGGGTTGTGCACCTCGACACCGGCCGGGGGCGCGATGTCAGCAGCGGTGACCAGGCCGGGACCCTGCTTGCGCAGGTACATCACGACCGGCTCGTCGTGCTCCGAGGAGACGACCAGCTGCTTGATGTTGAGGATGAGGTCGGTCACGTCCTCCTTGACGCCCGGCACGGTGGTGAACTCGTGCAGGACACCGTCGATGCGGATGCTGGTGACAGCGGCACCCGGGATCGAGGAGAGGAGCGTGCGGCGCAGGGAGTTGCCGAGGGTGTAGCCGAAGCCCGGCTCCAGCGGCTCGATCACGAACCGCGAGCGGTACTCGTCGACGACCTCTTCGGTCAGCGAAGGACGCTGAGCGATAAGCATGTCTATGTTCCTTCAGTCGTGGACGCCCACTATTTGACGCCCGACATGTACTGCTGGGTACTGCAAGGGTACGGGCGGCACGGCCCCGAAGGGTCGTACCGCCCGGACACTCAAAGACGCACAGGCGTCGCTGCGTCAGACGCGGCTCCTCGATTCGACGAAGCGAGAAGTCCGGCAGTCGTCAGACGCGGCTCCTCGATTCGACGAAGCGAAAAGTCCGGCAGTCGTCAGACGCGGCGGCGCTTCGGCGGGCGGCAGCCGTTGTGCGGGGTGGGGGTGACGTCCTGGATCGAGCCGACCTCAAGGCCAGTGGCCTGGAGGGAGCGGATCGCGGTCTCGCGGCCGGAGCCCGGACCCTTGACGAAGACGTCAACCTTGCGCATGCCGTGCTCCTGCGCGCGGCGGGCGGCCGACTCGGCGGCCATCTGCGCGGCGAAGGGGGTGGACTTGCGCGAGCCCTTGAAGCCGACGTGGCCGGCGGAGGCCCAGGAGATCACGTTGCCCGAGGGGTCCGTGATCGAGACGATCGTGTTGTTGAACGTGCTCTTGATGTGGGCGTGCCCGTGAGCGACGTTCTTCTTTTCCTTGCGGCGCACCTTCTTGGCAGCGCCCTGACGACCCTTGGGGGGCATCTAAATCTCCTACGGGAGGTGGTCGGTCCTACAGCGCAAGACCGCTGAACAGGACTACTTCTTGCCCGGCTTCTTCTTACCGGCGATCGCGCGACGCGGGCCCTTGCGGGTACGCGCGTTCGTGCTGGTGCGCTGACCGTGCACCGGCAGGCCACGACGGTGGCGGATGCCCTGGTAGCACTGGATCTCGATCTTGCGGCGAATGTCGCCCTGGATCTCGCGGCGGAGGTCACCCTCGGTACGGAGGTTGGCGTCCACGTACTCGCGGATCTTGACGAGGTCCTCTTCGGCCAGGTCACGAACGCGGGTGTTCGGGTTCACGCCGGTGGAGGCGAGGATCTCCTTGGACCGGGTGCGCCCGATACCGAAGACGTAGGTGAGTGCGATCTCCACACGCTTTTCGCGCGGGATGTCAACACCGGAAACGCGTGCCACAAATGGCTCCTGTGTGTTCGGGGGTCTTCCGCAGAACCACTCCCGACCGCCGACCACCCTTGGTGGATGGTGGTACGTCCGGGTCCCCGGCCCCCGCCGGAGGTGCCGCCGGCCCTCTTCAGGGCTAGGCGGGTTCTGCGTATGTACGTTTTCTTACGTCGCGCGAAGAACTGCGTAAGGCAGGTCGGTCGGCGTGCGTCAGCCCTGGCGCTGCTTGTGGCGCAGGTTGTCGCAGATGACCATGACCCGGCCGTGACGGCGGATCACCTTGCACTTGTCGCAGATCTTCTTGACGCTCGGCTTGACCTTCATGTTGGTGAGGTTCTCCGGGTCAGTGCCACCACCCGCACCGGGACGGATGCCCAGGCAGGAGTGAGGACAAGATCTACTTGTATCGGTAGACGATCCGGCCACGCGTCAGGTCGTACGGAGACAGCTCCACAACGACCCGGTCATCCGGGAGGATGCGGATGTAGTGCATACGCATCTTGCCGCTGATGTGCGCGAGGACCTTGTGACCGTTCTGGAGTTCCACCTTGAACATCGCGTTCGGGAGGGACTCGATCACGGTGCCCTCGATCTCGATGGCACCTTGCTTCTTGGCCACGCTTCGCCTTTCGAATCGGCTACCTTGATCGGCTGACGGACATGGGAATGCACGTAAGCCGACGAGTCAGTCTACGTCAGGGCACCCAGAAAGACGAATCCGGAAAGTTTGCCCCAGAGTCTAGATCATTAACCGAGGGGATCCGGCGCGGTGGTCACGCCGTACGTCGCCAGCTTCGCCTTGCCGCAGTCCGGGCTGGTCAGGACGATGGGACCGGCCTCCGTCAGGGCGATGGAGTGCTCCCAGTGCGAGGACCAGGTGCCGTCCGTGGTGATGACCGTCCAGTCGTCGGCCAGTACCTCCGTCTGGGGGGTGCCCAGCGAAACCATCGGCTCGATCGCCAGGCAGACGCCCGGAACCAGCTTGATCCCCTTGCCCCGCTTGCGCGAGACGTAGTTCAGCAGGTGGGGGTCCATGTGCATCTCGGACCCGATGCCGTGGCCGCCGTAGTCCTCGATGATCCCGAACTTGCCGAGGCTGTGCTCACCCGTGGCCGGACGCGGCTGGCGCTTGATGTACGTCTCGATCGCCTTGGAGATGTCCACGAGTCGGTTGCCGAGCTTCATGGCAGCGATCCCGGCCCACATGGACTCCTCGGTCACCCGGGAGAGCTCCAGGAGCTCCGGAGCGTGACCGGTGCCCACGAAGGCCGTGTACGCGGCGTCGCCGTGCCAGCCGTCCACGATCGCACCGGCGTCGATGGAGATGATGTCGCCGTCCTTGAGGACCGTCTTGTCGTCCGGGATGCCGTGGACGACGACCTCGTTCACCGAGGTGCAGATCGTCGCGGGGAAGCCGCCGTAGCCGAGGAAGTTCGACTTGGCACCGGCATCCGCGATGACCTTGCGGGCCACCATGTCCAGATCCCGCGTCGTGGCGCCCGGAACGGCCGCCTCACGGGTCGCCGCGTGGATCGCGGCGACGACCAGCCCTGCCTCGCGCATCTTCGCGATCTGCTCGGGGGTCTTGATCTGGACCATGGGAAGTGCCTTCCACCTTCGGATCTGCGTTGTTCAGGTCTTCTCAACAGTACGGCCGCGGGGTCCTGGGGACACCGCGGCCGTACCTGCACAACAGGGGTACTACTTCTTCAGGGCGTCCATCGCGCGCTGCGTGACGTCCGCGACCTCACCGAGGGCCGGAATGGTCACCAGCAGGCCCTGGGCCTTGTAGTAGTCGATGATCGGCTCGGTCTGCGTGTGGTAGACCTCCAGCCGGTTGCGGACCGTGCCCTCGGAGTCGTCGTCGCGCTGGTACAGCTCGCCGCCGCAGGCGTCGCAGACGCCCGCGGTCTTCGGCGGGGCGTACGTCACGTGGAAGACGTGCGCGGAGTCGTTGCGGCAGATCCGGCGGCCGGCGATGCGCTTGACCACCTCGTCCTCCTCGACTTCCAGGTCGAGGACGGCGTCGAGCTTCATGCCCGCCGCCTGCAACATCTCGTCCAGCGCCTCGGCCTGCGAGACGTTGCGCGGGAAGCCGTCCAGCAGGAAGCCGTTCACGGCGTCCGGCTGCTCCATGCGGTCCTTGGCCATGCCGATGGTGATCTCGTCGGGGACGAGGTCGCCGGCGTCCATGAACGCCTTCGCGCGCTGGCCCAGCTCGGTGTTCTGGCTGATGTTGGCGCGGAAGAGGTCGCCCGTCGAAATGTGCGGGATCGACAGGTTCTTTGCAAGGAACGCAGCCTGCGTTCCCTTGCCCGCACCGGGCGGTCCGACAAGGACGATTCGCATCAGCGGAGGAACCCTTCGTAATTGCGCTGCTGGAGCTGGCTCTCGATCTGCTTCACGGTTTCCAGACCCACACCCACGATGATCAGGATGCTCGTCCCGCCGAACGGGAAGTTCTGGTTCGCTCCGAAGCCGGCCAACGCCATTGTCGGCACAAGAGCGATGAGACCCAGGTACAGCGACCCCGGCCAGGTGATCCGGTTGAGCACGTAGCTCAGGTACTCGGCGGTGGGTCGACCGGCCCGGATGCCCGGGATGAACCCACCATACTTCTTCATGTTGTCTGCAACTTCCTCGGGGTTGAACGAAATCGCCACGTAGAAGAACGCGAAGAAGACGATCAGGAGGAAGTACGCCGCGATGTAGTACGGGTGGTCGCCCTTGACGAAGTGCTTCTGGATCCAGGTGGCCCAGCCGGCGGTCGAACCGCTGAACTGAACGATCAGCGCCGGGATGTACAGCAGCGACGAGGCGAAGATGACCGGGATCACACCCGCCTGGTTCACCTTGAGCGGGATGTACGTCGAGGTGCCCCCGTACGCACGGCGGCCGATCATGCGCTTCGCGTACTGGACCGGGATCCGCCGCTGCGCCTGCTCGACGAAGACCACCAGGGCGACCATGGCCAGGCCGACGAGGATGACCACGCCGAACTCGACCCAACCGTCGGCGATCTTGCCCTGGAGCTTGATCTGCCACAGGGCGCCGATGAAGCCGGCGGCGATCGAGATGAACATCAGGATCGACATGCCGTTGCCGATGCCGCGGTCGGTCACGAGCTCACCGAGCCACATGACGACACAGGTACCGGCGGTCATGGTGATGACCATGACGATGGTGGTGAAGATCGACCGGTTCGGAACGATCTGGCTGGCGACCTGGCAGCCCTGGAACAGGGCACCAGTGCGGGCAGTGGCGACGAGGCCGGTGCCCTGCAGGATCGCGAGTGCGACCGTCAGATAGCGCGTGTACTGAGTGATCTTCGCGGTGCCGGACTGCCCCTCTTTTTTGAGGTTCTCCAGCTTCGGAATGACCACGGTCAGCAGCTGCAGGATGATGCTCGCCGTGATGTAGGGCATGATCCCGAGCGCGAAGATCGTGATCTGCAGCAGCGCACCGCCGCTGAACATGTTGACGAGACCGAAGAGGCTGTTGCTGCTCCCGGCCTGGTCGACACAGATCTGAACGTTCTTGTAGCTCACGCCGGGTACCGGAATGTGGGACCCGAGTCGGAACAGCACGATGATGCCGAGCGTGAAGAGCAGCTTCTTGCGCAGGTCGGGCGTCTTGAACGCCCGGGCGAACGCGGTGAGCACGGTGCCTCCTGCGACCCCCGCGCTACTGCGTCAGAGGTGACGGTCTGAGGGATCGACGAATACGTACAAGCAAAGGTGCAGGCCACCTTACCGGCGACTGCGCCCCCCGTGGAACGACCAACCGGGGATGCCCCATATGTGAGGCATCCCCGGTCGGGTTTTTACTCGCTATATGTCACCTGGTACGTGCTAGACGAGCTCGGTGACGGTGCCGCCGGCAGCGGCAATCTTCTCCTTGGCGGAGGCGGAAACGGCGTCAACCGAAACCGTCAGCGCCACGGAGATCTCGCCCTGGCCCAGGACCTTGACGAGGCTGTTCTTGCGCACCGCGCCCTTGGCGACCAGGTCGGCCACCGTGACCTCTCCACCCTCGGGGTAGAGAGCGCCGAGCTTGTCCAGGTTGACGACCTGGAACTCGGTGCGGAACGGGTTCTTGAAGCCCTTGAGCTTCGGCAGACGCATGTGGAGGGGCATCTGCCCACCCTCGAAGCGCTGCGGGATCTGGTAACGGGCCTTCTGGCCCTTCGTACCACGACCGGCCGTCTTACCCTTCGACGCCTCACCACGACCGACACGGGTCTTCGCGGTCTTGGCGCCGGGGGCGGGACGGAGGTTGTGGGCCTTCAGCGGGCTGTTCTCAGCCATGATTAGTCAACCTCCTCAACCGTCACGAGGTGGCGGACGGTGTGAACCATTCCGCGGAACTCGGGGCGGTCCTCCTTGACGACCACGTCGTTCAGGCGCTTGAGCCCGAGCGAACGCAGCGTGTCGCGGTGGTTCTGCTTGCTGCCGATGTACGACTTCGTCTGCGTGATCTTGAGGCGAGCCATTAGACACCCGCCCCTGCACGTGCACGAAGCAGAGCCGCGGGGGCGACGTCCTCGAGGGGCAGACCACGGCGAGCCGCGATCTCCTCGGGACGCTGCAGGCCCTTGAGGGCCGCCACGGTCGCGTGCACGATGTTGATCGCGTTGTCGGAGCCGAGCGACTTCGACAGGATGTCGTGAACGCCGGCGCACTCCAGAACGGCGCGCACCGGGCCACCGGCGATAACACCGGTACCGGGGGAAGCAGGCTTCAGCAGGACAACGCCGGCCGCCTTCTCGCCCTGGATCGGGTGCGGGATGGTGCCCTGGATGCGGGGAACCTTGAAGAAGTTCTTCTTGGCTTCCTCAACACCCTTGGCGATGGCCGCGGGAACTTCCTTGGCCTTGCCGTAACCGACACCTACCGTGCCGTCACCGTCGCCCACCACGACCAGCGCGGTGAAGCTGAAGCGGCGACCACCCTTGACAACCTTGGCGACACGGTTGATCGCGACAACGCGCTCAACGTAAGCGGTCTTCTCGGCGGCAGCGCCACCGTCGCGACCCTTCCGGTCCCGCCGCTCGCCGCCACCGGCACCGCTTCCGCGGCGCTGGGGTCCAGCCATTGGATTACCTCTCTCTGTTACGTCCGTGAGTCCCGGAACCGGGGCTTAGAACTTCAGCCCGGCTTCGCGGGCGGCGTCAGCCAGAGCGGCAATGCGCCCGGCGTATCGGTTGCCACCGCGGTCAAAGACGACGGTCTCGACGCCGGCAGCCTTCGCACGCTCGGCGACGAGCGCGCCGACCTGCTGGGCCTGGGCGCTCTTGTCGCCTTCGCCACCGCGGATCGAAGCGTCCAGGGTCGACGCGGACGCCAGGGTGTGACCCTGGAGGTCGTCGATGACCTGAGCAACGATGTTGCGGTTCGAACGCGTCACGACGAGGCGCGGACGCTCCGCCGTACCCGAGACGTTCTTGCGGATGCGGATGTGGCGGCGAGCCTTGGCAGCGCGCTTGTACGCGTCGCCCTTGGCGATCTTCACACCGTATGCCATGGCTACTTACCAGCCTTTCCGACCTTGCGGCGGATGACCTCGCCGGCGTACTTGACACCCTTGGCCTTGTACGGGTCGGGCTTCCGCAGCTTGCGGATGTTGGCGGCGACCTCGCCGACCTTCTGCTTGTCGATGCCCTCGACCGAGAACTTGGTGGGCGACTCGACCTTGAAGGAGATGCCCTCGGGCGCCTCGATCAGGATCGGGTGGCTGTAACCAAGCTGGAACTCCAGAGCGGAGCCCTTCGCGGCGACGCGGTAACCGACACCGCTGATCTCGAGAGCCTTGACGTATCCCGTGGTCACACCGGTGATCATGTTCGCCACCAGCGTGCGGGACAGGCCGTGCAGGGCCTTGTTCTGACGCTCGTCGTTGGGGCGGGTGACGCTCAGAACGCCGTCCTCACCCTTGACGATCTCGATCGGCGCAGCGACGGTGTGCGAGAGGAGACCCTTGGGGCCCTTCACCGCGACCGTGCGGCCATCGATGGTGACGTCCACACCGGCGGGAACCTGGATGGGGAGCTTGCCGATTCGCGACATTGCTTTTCCTCCGTTCCCGACTACCAGACGTAGGCGAGGACTTCCCCACCTACGCCCTTCTTGCCTGCCTGCTGGCCGGTGAGGAGACCGTGGGACGTGGAGATGATCGCCACGCCCAGGCCGCCGAGCACCTTCGGCAGGTTGGTGGACTTCGCGTACACGCGCAGACCGGGCTTCGAGATCCGCTTGATGCCCGCGATGGAGCGCTCACGGTTCGGCCCGAACTTCAGCTCGAGGACGAGGTTCTTGCCGACCTCGGCGTCCTCGACCTTCCAGCCGGTGACGAAACCCTCCTGCTTGAGGATCTCCGCGATGTGCGACTTGATCTTGCTGTGCGGCATCACGACGGTGTCGTGGTACGCCGAGTTAGCGTTACGCAGACGCGTGAGCATGTCTGCGATGGGGTCAGTCATGGTCATGAAGTGGCCTTCGGCCTCTCTCGCCGGGGTTTCCTGTATGCGCCATCCCTCTCCCCACTCAGTGGCGGGACGGGTGCGGTGCGGGGACCTACGGCGTAGTAAGTCGTTATGGACGGCGGACGCCCAACCCCACAAGCCTACGGCATGCGGAGCAGGGCACCCACCGACCAGATGCTTACCGAGAGTCTCTGGTACTTCCCAAGTCCTTGCGGACGGAAGGGAATTACCAGGAGCTCTTGGTCACGCCCGGCAGCTCGCCACGGTGAGCCATCTCACGAAGGCAGACGCGGCACAGGCCGAACTTGCGGTACACGGAGTGGGGACGACCGCAGCGCTGGCAGCGGGTGTACGCACGCACACCGAACTTGGGCTTGCGGGCAGCCTTCGCGATGAGAGCCTTCTTCGCCATCTCGCTTACGCCTCCTTGAAGGGGAAGCCGAGGTGACGAAGGAGGGCACGGCCCTCGTCGTCGTTGGTCGCCGTGGTGACCACGGTGATGTCCATACCCCGGGTACGGTCGATCTTGTCCTGGTCGATCTCGTGGAACATGACCTGCTCCGTGAGACCGAAGGTGTAGTTGCCACGGCCGTCGAACTGCTTCGGCGACAGACCACGGAAGTCACGGATACGCGGCAGCGCGAGCGACAGCGTACGGTCCAGGAACTCCCACATGCGGTCACCACGGAGGGTGACGTGGCAGCCGATCGGCTGACCCTCGCGCAGCTTGAACTGCGCGATGGACTTGCGGGCCTTCGTGACGGCCGGCTTCTGACCGGTGATCGTCGTCAGGTCGCGGATGGCGCCGTCGATCAGCTTGGAGTCGCGGGCGGCGTCGCCCACACCCATGTTGACCACGATCTTCACGAGACCGGGGATCTGCATGACGTTCTCGTACGAGAACTCTTCACGCAGCTTGCCCGCGATGTCCTCGCGGTACTTCGTCTTGAGACGCGGAGTGGTAGCCATCAGATGTCCTCACCCGTCCGCTTGGCAACGCGGATCTTGTTGCCCTCGTCGTCGAAGCGGAAACCGACGCGGGTAACGACCTTCTGGCCGTCCTTCTCCACGACCAGCTGAACGTTGCTGACGTGGATCGGCGCCTCGGTGATCACGATGCCACCGGTCTGCGAGCCACCAGCGGTCTGGCCGGCCTTGGTGTGCTTCTTGACCCGGTTGACACCCTCGACCAGGACGCGGTTCTCGCTGGGCATGGCCGCGATGACCTTGCCCTGCTTGCCCTTGTCCTTACCGGTGATGACCTGGACCAGGTCGCCCTTCTTGATCTTCATGCTTACAGCACCTCCGGCGCGAGCGAGATGATCTTCATGAACTTCTTCTCGCGCAGCTCACGGCCCACGGGGCCGAAGATACGGGTGCCACGAGGGTCGCCGTCGTTCTTGAGAATGACAGCGGCGTTCTCGTCGAAGCGGATGTACGAGCCGTCCTGGCGGCGGCGCTCCTTGACGGTGCGAACGATGACCGCCTTGACGACGTCACCCTTCTTCACGTTGCCACCGGGGATCGCGTCCTTGACGGTGGCGACGATGACGTCACCGATGCCCGCGTAGCGGCGACCGGAACCACCGAGAACACGGATGCAAAGGATCTCCTTGGCACCAGTGTTGTCGGCGACACGCAGTCGCGACTCCTGCTGGATCACGTCTATCTCCTGATTGTCTGCCGGTTCCCGGCGAGGGGTCCGTTACCGGAACCCCTCGCCGAGCCTGGCGGAACTGACCTGAGGGAAACCCCTCAGGTGATTACTTGGCCTTCTCGAGGATCTCGACGATGCGCCAGCGCTTGCTCGCCGACAGCGGACGCGTCTCCATGATGAGGACGCGGTCGCCGACGCCGGCAGCGTTCTGCTCGTCGTGAGCCTTGAGCTTGTTCGTACGGCGGATGACCTTGCCGTACAGCGCGTGCTTCACACGGTCCTCGACAGCGACGACGACGGTCTTGTCCATCTTGTCGCTGACGACGAGACCCTCACGGGTCTTGCGGAAACCGCGCTCGTTCGTCTCAGTCACGTTCTTCTCGCTCATCAGGCGTTCTCCACCGTCTCGATACCGAGCTCACGCTCGTGCATCAGGGTGTAGATGCGAGCGATGTCCTTACGGACGGACTTGAGCCGGCCGTTGTTCTCGAGCTGACCCGTGGCCGCCTGGAAGCGGAGCTTGAACAGCTCTTCCTTGGCCTCGCGCAGCTTGCCAACGAGCTCCTCGTTGCCGAGCTCACGCAGCTCGGACGCCTTGGTTCCCGTCGCCATCACGACTCACCTGCCTCGCGCCGAACAATCCGGCACTTCATCGGAAGCTTGTGAGCAGCGCGGGTGAGCGCCTCACGAGCAATCTTCTCGTTCGGGTAGGACAGCTCGAACATGACCCGACCCGGGTGCACGTTCGCGATCCACCACTCGGGAGAACCCTTACCGGAACCCATGCGGGTCTCGGCGGGCTTCTTCGTCAGCGGACGGTCCGGGTAGATGTTGATCCAGACCTTGCCGCCACGCTTGATGTGGCGGGTCATCGCGATACGAGCCGCCTCGATCTGGCGGTTCGTCACGTAGGCGGGGGTGAGCGCCTGGATGCCGTACTCGCCGAACGAGACCTCAGTACCGCCCTTGGCCATACCGCGGCGCTTCGGGTGGTGCTGCTTGCGGTGCTTGACCCTACGAGGGATCAGCATGTCGGTCAGGCCTCCGTTCCGGTGCTCTCGGCCGGAGCGGCGGCGGGAGCGTCGGCCTTGGGGGCCTCGGCACCAGCAGCCTGCTGCGGCTTGCGGCCACCACGGCCGCCGCGCTCGCCACCGCGGCCACCACGGCCGGCGGGACGGTCGCCAGCGCCGGCACCACGGGCCGGGCGGTTACCCGCACGGGCCGCAGCGTTCTCGGCGCGAACCTCGGCGATGTTCTTGACGTCGCCCTTGTAGATCCAGACCTTCACACCGATACGGCCGAAGGTGGTCTTGGCCTCGAAGAAGCCGTAGTCCACGTTCGCGCGCAGCGTGTGCAGCGGCACACGACCCTCGCGGTAGAACTCGGAGCGGGACATCTCGGCGCCGCCGAGGCGACCGCCACACTGGATCTTGATGCCCTTGGCGCCGGCCTTCATCGTGCCCTGCATGCTCTTACGCATGGCGCGACGGAAGGAGACGCGGGAGGAGAGCTGCTCGGCAACGGCCTGAGCAACCAGCTGAGCGTCGAGCTCGGGGTTCTTGACCTCGAGGATGTTCAGCTGGACCTGCTTGCCCGTGAGCTTCTCGAGGTCACCGCGGATGCGGTCGGCCTCGGCGCCACGGCGGCCGATGACGATGCCCGGACGAGCGGTGTGGATGTCCACACGCACGCGGTCACGGGTGCGCTCGATCTCAACCTTCGAGATGCCGGCGCGCTCCATGCCGGACGTCATCATCCGACGGATGGCGACGTCTTCCTTGACGTAGTCCTTGTACAGCTTGTCGGCGTACCAACGCGACTTGAAGTCGGTGGTGATGCCGAGCCGGAACCCGTGCGGGTTTACCTTCTGGCCCATTACCGGGAACCTTCCTTGCTGCTGACGACCACGGTGATGTGGCTGGTCCGCTTGCGGATCCGGTAGGCACGGCCCTGGGCGCGCGGACGGAACCGCTTCAGGGTCGGGCCCTCGTCCACGAACGCCTCGCTGATGAACAGCGAAGAGGCGTCCGGGTGGTTGTAGTTGTGTGCGGCGTTGGCAATGGCGCTGTCCAGCACCTTGCCGACCGGCACGCTCGCGGCCTGCGGGGCGAAACGCAGGACCGCCTGAGCCTCCGTGGCATCCATGCCACGGATAAGGTCCACCACGCGGCGGGCCTTCATGGGCGTGACGCGGATGTACCGCGCCTGGGCCCTGGCTTCCATGGTTGTCCCTTCGGTGTAAGTCATAGTCGTAACCACCCCGCCTTTAGCGGCGCTTCGACTTCCGGTCGTCCTTGACGTGGCCGCGGAAGGTGCGAGTCGGCGAGAACTCGCCGAGCTTGTGGCCGACCATCGACTCGGTGACGAACACCGGGACGTGCGTCTTGCCGTTGTGCACCGCGATGGTGTGACCCAGCATCGCCGGGATGATCATCGAGCGACGGGACCAGGTCTTGATGACGTTCTTGGTACCAGCTTCGTTCTGAGCGTCCACCTTCTTCACGAGGTGTCCGTCGACGAAGGGTCCCTTCTTGAGACTGCGCGGCATCTAAACCCGCTCCTAGCGCTTCTTGTTCGTCTTGCGGCGGCGGACGATGTACTTGTTCGAAGCCTTCTTCGGCGAACGAGTACGACCCTCCTTCTGACCCCACGGGGAGACCGGGTGGCGACCACCGCTGGTCTTGCCCTCACCACCACCGTGCGGGTGGTCAACCGGGTTCATCGCGACACCGCGGACGGAGGGGCGAACGCCCTTCCAGCGCATGCGGCCGGCCTTGCCCCAGTTGATGTTCGACTGCTCGGCGTTGCCGACCTCGCCGACCGTGGCGCGGCAGCGCGCGTCGACGAGACGGATCTCACCGGACGGCATACGAAGGTGGGCCATCGTGCCCTCCTTCGCCAGCAGCTGCACGGAGGCACCCGCGGAACGGGCGAACTTGGCGCCACCACCGGGACGGAGCTCGATCGCGTGGATCGTGGTACCGACCGGGATGTTGCGGAGCGCCAGGTTGTTGCCGGGCTTGATGTCGGCCGTGGGGCCGTTCTCAATCCGGTCGCCCTGGGACAGACCGCGGGGAGCGATGATGTAGCGCTTCTCGCCGTCCGCGTAGTGCAGGAGCGCGATGCGCGCGGTGCGGTTGGGGTCGTACTCGATGTGCGCGACCTTGGCCGGCACGCCGTCCTTGTCGTGACGACGGAAGTCGATCACGCGGTAGGCGCGCTTGTGTCCACCACCCTGGTGGCGAACAGTGATCCGACCGGTGTTGTTACGGCCGCCCTTGCTGTGCAGCGGGCGAACCAGCGACTTCTCCGGCGTGGACCGCGTGATCTCGACAAAGTCGGCGACGCTGGAGCCACGACGGCCCGGGGTCGTCGGCTTGTACTTGCGGATACCCATTTCTCAGTCCTCGTCCGATTCCGGACGACTCAGGACTCCGTTAGGAGGCCTGGCCGCCGAAGATGTCGATACGGTCGCCCTCAGCGAGGGTCACGATGGCGCGCTTGGTGTCAGCACGCTTGCCGAAACCGGTCTTGGTGCGCTTGCGCTTACCCTGACGGTTGATCGTGTTGACCCCGGTGACCTTGACCGAGAAGACCGCCTCGACGGCCTGCTTGATCTGGGTCTTGTTGGCGCCGGGCGCGACGATGAACGTGTACTTGTTCTCGTCCAGCAGCGCGTAGCTCTTCTCCGAGACAACCGGCTTGATCAGCAGGTCGCGCGGGTCAGTGAAGGTCTTGCTGGTAACGGTCGCCTCAGACATCAGGCGTCGCTCCCTTCGGTCTCGTCGGCCTTGGGGCCAGACACGAAGGACTCAAGCGCGGCCTGGGTGAAGACCACGTCGTCAGAGACGATCACGTCGTACGTGTTCAGCTGGCCCGGCTCCAGGATGTGAACCTGGGGCAGGTTGCGGGCGGACAGCCACGCGGCCTCGTCGGCACGCTCGACGACCAGGAGCAGGTTCTTGCGCTCCGAGATCTTGCCGAACAGCGTCTTGGCGGCCTTCGTGGAGGCAGCACCCTCGACCACGCCGGTGACGACGTGGATGCGGGAGTGACGCGCACGGTCCGAGAGGGCACCGCGAAGGGCGGCGACCTTCATCTTCTTGGGGGTCCGCTGCGAGTAGTCACGCGGCTGCGGGCCGTGGACGACGCCACCGCCGGCGAACTGCGGAGCGCGGGTCGAACCCTGACGGGCGCGGCCGGTGCCCTTCTGGCGGTACGGCTTCTTGCCACCACCACGGACTTCGCCACGGGTCTTCGTCTTGTGCGTGCCCTGACGGGCAGCAGCCAGCTGAGCGACGACGACCTGGTGGATCAGCGGAACGCTGGTCTTCGCGTCGAAGATCTCCGCGGGGAGCTCGACGGTACCGGCCTTGTCGCCTGCCGGCGAAAGGATGTCAATGGTGCTCATTAACCTCAAGCCCCCTTGGCCGCGGTACGGACCAGGACGAGGCCGCCGTTCGGACCGGGGACTGCGCCCTTGATGAGCAGCAGACCCTTCTCCGCGTCTACCGCGTGGATGGTCAGGTTCTGGGTGGTGACGCGCTCGTTGCCCATACGACCAGCCATGCGCATGCCCTTGAAGACACGCCCAGGGGTGGCGCAGCCACCGATCGAACCGGGGGAGCGGTGCTTGCGCTGCACACCGTGACCGGCGCCGAGGCCCCGGAAGTTGTGCCGCTTCATGACACCGGCGAAGCCCTTGCCCTTGCTCTTGCCCGTGACGTCAACCTTGACGCCGGACTCGAACACCTCAGCAGTGATCTCCTGGCCGAGCGTGTACTCGCTGGCGTCGGAGGTGCGGAGCTCCACCAGGTGGCGGCGCGGGGTCACATCGGCCTTGGCGAAGTGGCCCTTGAGGGGCTTGTTCACCTTGCGCGGGTCGATCTCGCCGAAGGCGATCTGGACCGACTCGTAGCCGTCGATGTCGTTCGTACGGACCTGGGTAACGACGCAGGGCCCGGCCTTGACGACGGTCACCGGGACGACACGGTTGTTCTCGTCCCAGACCTGGGTCATGCCGAGCTTCTCGCCCAGGACGCCCTTGATCTGCTTTGCCATCTTCTCGACGCCTCTCAGAGCTTGATCTCGATGTCAACGCCGGCCGGAAGGTCCAGGCGCATCAGCGAGTCAACGGTCTTGGGCGTCGGGTCGAGGATGTCGATCAGGCGCTTGTGCGTGCGCATCTCGAAGTGCTCGCGCGAGTCCTTGTACTTGTGCGGCGACTTGATGACGCAGTACACGTTCTTCTCAGTGGGCAGCGGCACCGGGCCTGCGACCGACGCACCAGTGCGGGTCACCGTCTCGACGATCTTCTTCGCCGAGGAGTCGATGACCTCGTGGTCGTAGGCCTTGAGCCGGATGCGGATCTTCTGTCCCGCCATGGCTACTCCGTAGTCCTGTCTGTTGTGGAAACGCTCTGGCTCTCGGGCGGCTGTGGATCTCTCCACTGCTTCTCTCCGACCCACGCGGTCGGGCGTGTCGCACTCCCTCTACAGAAAATTCCCATACGGAAATTCCCTCGTCCAAGGGGGTGCGGTCCCAGGACCGCGGTTCGGGGGAGAAACACCCACCGAGCGCCTGGCAGGCACCGTGCTGACGCTTCCCAGAAGATTCCCGTACGTCCGCCCCATTGCTGCCCCGAAAGGCAGATAAAGGCGACGAGTACTGTGGGACTCGCTTCCGGTCCTCCCGGCGGGAGGCGCGCAGCATCGGCACTCAGCCGAGCAACTTGAGTAGTCTGCCATACAAGACACGTACTGCGCCAATCGGGCCGTAGAGAATACCCCTCTACGGTGAGTGGTCAAACCGCGCCACCCTGCGAAGTCCCTGGCGAACAGCGCCCTCGGCCCGCGGTCCCGTCAGGACCGGCGCCAGAGCACCAGGCCGTGCTTCTCGTCCACCGTGGCGACGCGCCAGCCCGCGGGCCGGTGGACCCAGCTGTCCTCGGGCTTGGCCGTGCCCTTGGGCAGGTTCAGCACGGCCGCGGTCGCCTTCGCCGGCGGCTGCTCGCCCTTTCGGAGGTCCTTCGTCCAGACCCGGCCGTCGTAGACCTCGTACGTCTGCGCCATGCGCAGGTCCCAGTCGACGGAAGGGTCCATCACCAGGTTGTCGTCAGTGCTGACGCCCATCGCCTTGGGGAAGCCCGTGGCCTGGTACTTCCGGTGCTTCGCATGCTGCACGGCCACGTTCTCGGTGACCGCGACGGTGGCGTAGGCCCCGAACAGGGCGAGCGACAGGGCGACGGCCCAGACCACCCGGCGTCCACCGGCCAACCGGAAGAGCAGGCACGCACCGAAGACCAGCAGCGCGCCGGCGATCGTCCGCCACATGTGGAGCTTCGACCACTCCGAGGCGAGGAACAGGGCGTCCGGCATGCCCCACGGGATGATGGCCAGCTTGGAGAGGCCCTTGCCGACCACGGAGATCACGAACTCGGCGGTCACCACGACGAACAGCACCGAGGCCGCAGCCAGCCTGAGCAGCGAGCCGATCCGTGCCCGGTACAGCGTCGCGACGCCCACCACGAAGAACGCCGGCACGAGGGGGGCCAGGTAGCGGGCGTAGACCCAGTTGTCGATCCGGTCGTCGGTCGGCAGACCGGCCGCCGAGGCCAGCGCGGTCCCGCCCAACGCGGCGACCATGCAGAACGCGACCACCCGGGAGGCCCGCGGGATGCGCGCACTGAACACCGCGAACACGCAGATCGCGACGGCCAGCGCCCCGAAGCCCCACGAGGAGGTGGCGAAGTACCAGAGCTGGCCGACCGAGCGGGTGATCGTCCGGCGCAGTAGCTGCTGGTTCACCAGGTTGTCGATGACCTGGGTTCCCACCGAGCTCGGCGGCGCGTCCTTGAACTGTGCTTCGAGCCAGCGGGCCATGAGCTTCGCGCCCAGTACGGAGACGGCGAGCGCCCCCGCCGCCGCGGCCGTCGAACGGCGCGGCGCCCAGGTGAAGACCAGAGCGGCCAGCAGCACCACGGCGGTGAGGGCCACCACCACGCCACCGCGGTCGTGCACCGCCATCGCGAAGCCGGCGGAGAGGCCGAGGCCGATCCCGTACTGGACCCGTCCGCGCAGCGCACCCTCGCTGAGCCAGCCGTGCAGGGTGATCAGCCAGCAGAGCAGGAGCACCGGGAAGACGGTGTCCGACATGGCGAACTCGGAGTAGAAGACCACCGGCGGCATCAGTGCGGCTGCCGTAGCGATCAGCACCGAAAGCATCTTGGGCAGGTCCAGCCGCCGCAGGGCCACGTAGGCCAGCGGGAAGACCAACGCGTTGAGCAGCGTGTTGATGCCCATGACCAGGTGGTAGGCCGTGACCGGATCGTCCGCGATCCGCAGCGCCGGGGAGAGGAGCAGCGGATAGCCGCCGGGGATCACCACCCCGACCGGCATCTCGGTCGTGGACCGCCCGGCCAGGACCCGGGCCAGCACCAGGTAGGACGCCTCGTCCGCGTGGACGGAGGGGTAGCTGTTGTGGAGCACCAGCGAGAGCCGGAAGAGCACCTGTATGACGTATCCGGCCAGCAGGACGACCGGCCAGAACCACGGCCGGACGGCAGCGGCCTCGTACAGGGCGCGCAGTCGTACGGCCGTCTCCGATGCATCGGACCGTTCGGGGGTCTGCGCGTCGGGCACGTCAACGGATTCGGCTGCCGACTGCACGGTGGTGACTCCCTGTTCCGGTTGGGTTTCGAAGACGGCCGCTCGCCGCATTTAGCTCGGGTGGCGCTGGCCCGCGGTCAGGGCGTGCCGGGCGAGGACCTTCGCACCGTCGCGCTGGCCCCGGCGCAGGGCGCCGGGGAGCATCGTGAGCGCGTGCAGGCGCGAAGCGCTGTGGAACCGGGCCGCGCGCGCCGCCTTCGGCCAACCCCGGGCGTCCATACGGGCGGCCACCGCGGCGAAGTACCGCTCGGCCTCGGTGAAGCGGGTGCCGGAGAACGCCTGGACTGACGATTCGCTGACCGCGTGGCGCCGGTACTGGAACACCGTGGTGGACTCGTCGATCAGCATCTGCTCGCCGAGCTCCAGGAGGTCGACCACCAGCGCCAGGTCCTGGATCACCGAGTAGTCGTCGCGGAAGTTGACCCCGCGCAGGGCCTCGCCGCGCCAGCAGATCGACGGGAAGTACAGCCAGTTCCCGCGCAGCACGCTGGCGGCCAGCTCTTCACCGCCCATCAGGCGCCGTCCCTTGACCTGCGGGGCGTACAGCCGCCGCTTGGTCTGGTCGGCCAGCCCGTACGCCACCTGCCCGTCGCCGTCGATCACCTCGACGCCGGGCTGGACCATGCCGATGCCCGGGTTGGCCTCGATGATCCCGCGGACGGTCTCCAGGTAGTGCGGGTGCAGCAGGTCGTCGCAGCCCATGATGACGACGTGGTCGGCCTCGGACAGCCGTACGCACTTCTGGAAGTTCTTCGTGATGCCGAGGTTCTGCTCGTTGCGGGTGTAGTGCACCCGCTCGTCGCCGAGCGAAGCGAACCAGCCCGGGACGTCCGGCTCCTTGCCGTCGTCGATGACGACGAGGCGGAAGTTCGGATCCGTCTGGGCCAGGACGCTGCGGACGGCGTCCTGCATCAGCTGCACGTCCCCGTAGTAGGGGAGCATGAAGTCGAAGGTCACCACGGGACGTCAGGCCTTCACGGAGTCGGAGTCGGCATCGGCGTGCGCATCGACGCTCGCCCCGGCGTCGGACGCGGGGGCGGTCGAGCCGAGGCGCTCGTCGTTGTGCCGGGCGCCCTCGCTCAGGGCCACCGTCCGGGCCAGGTCGGTGATCTTCTTCTCCAGCGAGCGGAAGCGCAGGAAGGTGTTGAGGGTCAGGAATCCCATCGCCAGCACCATGACGTACAGCACCAGGTCGGTGCCGCGGCCGACGCCGAGCTGGTGGGCCAGCCAGGTGACGTCCGTGGGCCGCAGCACGGCGTAGACGTTGACGATGACGAACACCGAGAACGCGATGCGCTTCCAGGCGCGGTTCTTCGCCTGACTCCACGTCCGTATGAACATCAGTGCCATCGACACCGAGCCCGCGATGAGCAGCAGCTGGATCCAGAAGTACTTCATCAGCGGTTTCGCTCCCGCATCGTGATGTCAAAGATGATGTTGACGCCGTTGATCAGGGACTGACCCTTGGCGCGCGAGTACTCGGTGTAGAGGATGTCCACGGGGACCTCGGTGACGCGCAGTCCGGACCCGGCCAGGAAACCGACGATCTCGGACGCGTGCGCCATGCCGTTCATCGTGATGTCCAGCTGCTCGGCCGCCTTGCGGCTCAGCACGCGCAGGCCGTTGTGCGAGTCGGTGAGCTTGAGCTTGCGGGCGGTCGGGCTCACCGTCGCGGCCGTGCGCAGCACGACGCGCTTGATCCACGGCACCTGGCCGTTCTGCTCGATGAAGCGCGAGCCGAGGACCACGTCGGCCTCGTCGTCGCGCAGCACCTGCACCATCTTCTCGACGTCGTGCGTCTGGTGCTGGCCGTCCGCGTCGAAGGTCGCGAAGTAGCGGGCGCCGGGCTGGGCGAGGGCGTACTTGAGGCCCGTCTGCAGGGCCGCGCCCTGGCCGAGGTTGACCGGGTGCCGCACCAGGTGGGCGCCCGTGGTCGCGATGTGCTCCGCCGAGTTGTCGGTGCTGCCGTCATCGACGACGACTATGTTCGGGAAGGTCGTGCGCGCTCCCTCGACCACATCGGCGATCACCTGGCCCTCGTTATAGGCCGGTATGACCAGCCAGACATCGTCGTATTGGGACACGGTAGCTCCAGCGGAATGTGGCACGTTCGCGTGCTCGGTGATCGATGGGACGTCGGAAGCCGGCATGGTCACTCCCCCACCGCTCCGGCGCCCAGTGGGCTTGCGGCGACCTCGTACCCAGGGCCCTCGGTCGCGCCCGGAGCCGCTCCGGGGAACCTCAGCCTCAGCACGGCCAGCATACCGAGCACGGTGGCGAGGGAGCCGAGAGCGTAAGCCAGGATGACGCGGAGGGCGACGTCGCCCGGGGTGAAGGTGACGCCGATCAGGACGACGGTGCCGATGGCCCAGCAGAGCAACTGCAGGTTGTGCCGCTTGAATACCATCAGCGCCTGTCCCAGCACCATCGCGAACATGTACGCCACGGTGCCGGCGGACAACAGGAAGAAGTCGAGGCAGCCCAGTACGGGACCTGCATCGAACAGGACCTTGATGAGCCAGGGGCCGAGCACGGTCGCGGGCACTCCGCCGAGCAGGCCCAACAGCCCGACGACCACGCCGATCCGGCGCAGCATCGCCGAGAAGGCCGCCCGGTCGCCGGCCGTGTAGGCGGCGGTGAGCCCACCCAGCAGCGAGGCCTGCAGCGAGCCGAAGACGAAGAGCGGCACCCGGGCCAGGACCAGTGCGTTCAGCAGTGCCGCGATCAGCACGCTGTCGGTCGGGGCCAGCAGCTTGGTGCTCATGACCGCCGCGTTGACGACGACTTGGGACAGCAGCGTCGAGCAGATCAACAGGCCCAGCCCGGCGACCAGTTCCCGCCACGCGAGCTGCTCGCCGGGGCCGACGGCGCGCAGCAGCGTCGGCAGGGTGACCAGGGTCGCGATGACGGGCGCGATGGCCAGCACCAGGCTGAAGGCGAGCGCGGAGTGCAGCCCGAACACCGCGCAGCCGAACGCGAGCGCGATGCGCAGCCCGCCGTCGACGGCGAGCTGAGTTCCGTACGCCCCGAACTGGCCGAGGCCGGCGAGCACTCCACGGGTCAGGTAGCAGACGGCCATGCCCGTGAAGGCGCCGCCGAGGGCCGCCACCAGAGCGCGGTCGCCGCGGAACAGCAGGTCCGCGATCGGGGTGGCGCCGAGGGCGAGGACCAGCAGGGTCGCACCGAGCATCCCCGCGGTCAGCAGCGTGGCCCGGCGCAGCACGGGGGCCGCGCCCTGGTCCAGCACCACGCGCGCGGAGACGATCCGGGTGAGTTCCTGCTCGATGGGGAAGAAGATCCCGAGGCCGAGCGCCATGACGATCGTCCACAGCACGGAGACGTTCGCCATGGCGTCCGTGGACAGGCTGTGGCCGGCCACGCCCAGGTGGACGTACGAGGCCGCACCGAGCACGACGGTGCCGCCGGCCACCGCGACGGTGCCCGGCGGCAGCGCCGCGGTGAGCCTGCTCAGCGGGGACGTCATCCCGTACTGCCGTTCTTGGCCGAGTCGGCCAGTGCGGTGAACGCGGGGGTGGCGAGGGCTTCGGCGAGCTGCTCGCGCCAGTCGGCCAGCGGGGCCAGGCCCGCTTCGGCCCAGCGGTCGTGCGCGAGCACGCTGAACGCGGGGCGCGCGGCCGGACGGACGAACGCGGCGGAGGTGGTGGGCCGGATCCGCTCGGGGTCCAGCCCGCTCAGCCGGTAGCTCTCGCGGGCCAGCCCGAGCCAGGTGGTCCGGCCGCTCGCGGTGCCGTGGTAGACGCCGCCGGGGGCCCGGCCCGCCAGCGCGGCCAGGCCGAGCTCGACGAGGTGGCGGGCCAGTGCGTACGACCAGGTGGGCTGGCCGTGCTGGTCGTCGACCACGTCCAGGGTGTCCCGCTGGGCCGCCAGCTTGAGCATGGTGGCGACGAAGTTCGCCCCGTGCTCGCCGTACAGCCACGCGGTGCGGACCACGTAGCCGTCCTGCGGCAGCAGTTCGGCGACCGCCTGCTCGCCGGCCAGCTTGCTGCGCCCGTACGCGTTGACCGGGCCGGTGGCCGCGTCCTCGCGGTACGGCTCGGAGGCGTCCCCGGGCAGCACGTAGTCGGTGGAGACGTGCAGCAGGCGTGCACCGGCGGCGGCGCAGGCCTCGGCGAGGACGCGTACGCCGGTGCCGTTGACGGCGGTTGCGGCCTCCTCGGCCGTCTCCGCGGCGTCCACGTTGGTCCACGCGGCGCAGTTCACGACCACGGCGACGCCCTCGACGGCGGCGCGGACCGCAGCCGGGTCGGTGATGTCGAGGTCGGCGCGGCCGAGGCCGGTGGCCTCGATCCCGGCGTCCTTCAGGACGGCCAGGACGTCCTGGCCGAGCATCCCGGCAGCACCGGTGACGGCCCAGCGCCCGGCGGCGGAGTTCGTGCCGTGCGCGCTCACTTCTGCAGGGCCGCCTTCGCCTTCAGCGGCTCCCACCAGGCGCGGTTCTCGCGGTACCAGTCGATGGTGGCGGCGATGCCGTCCTCGAAGGTGACCTGCGGGGCGTAGCCGAGCTCGGAACCGATCTTGCTGATGTCGATGGAGTAGCGGAGGTCGTGGCCCTTGCGGTCCTCGACCTGCTCGACCATGTCCCAGCCGAGGCCGGCCGCCTCCAGCAGCACGCCGGTGAGTTCCTTGTTGGTGAGCTCGGTGCCGCCGCCGATGTTGTAGACCTCGCCGGCGCGGCCCTTGCGCATCGCCAGGTCGATGCCGCGGCAGTGGTCGGAGACGTGCAGCCAGTCGCGGACGTTGCCGCCGTTGCCGTACAGCGGGACCTTCTTGCCGTCCATCAGGTTCGAGACGAACAGCGGGATGACCTTCTCCGGGAACTGGTAGTGCCCGTAGTTGTTGGAGCAGCGCGTGACGACCACGTCCATGCCGTGCGTCCGGGCGTAGGCCAGCGCCAGCAGGTCGGAGGAGGCCTTGGAGGCGGAGTACGGGGAGTTCGGGACCAGCGGCCACTCCTCGGTCCAGGAGCCCTCGGTGATCGACCCGTACACCTCGTCGGTGGAGATGTGGACGAAGCGGCCCACACCGTGCTTGCGGGCGGCGTCCAGCAGCACCTGCGTGCCCACGACGTTGGTCATCACGAACGGGCCGGCACCGGCGATCGAGCGGTCCACGTGGGACTCGGCCGCGAAGTGCACCACGACGTCGTGCCCGGCCATCACCTGGTCGACGGCCTCGGCGTCGCAGATGTCGCCCTTGACGAACGTGTAACCCGCGTGGTCGGCGACCGGCGCGAGATTGGCTTCGACTCCGGAGTAGGTCAGCTTGTCGAAGACCGTGATCTGGGCCGATGCGTCTGCACCGAGCTGCTGGCGGACGAATTCTGAACCGATGAAGCCGGCGCCGCCGGTCACGAGGATGCGCATAATACGAAGAGTCTAGCCGCTCGTACACCACCGATCCGGCCCGGACCACGGCGCCCGGAAGCTCTCGCATAGGGTTGTCCCCATGCGTGGAATTCTCTTGGCCGGTGGCACCGGATCCCGACTCTGGCCGCTGACCCGGGCAGTCTCGAAGCAGCTGCTCCCCGTCTTCGACAAGCCGATGATCTACTACCCGCTCTCCACCCTGGTCATGGCCGGAATCAGCGAGATTCTCGTCATCACCACGCCGGAGGACCGTGCACAGTTCGAGCGACTGCTCGGCGACGGCTCCCAGTTCGGCATACGGCTGGAGTACGCGGTCCAGGAGCGCCCCGAGGGCATCGCCCAGGCCTTCGTGCTCGGCGCCGACTTCATCGGTGACGAGTCCGTCGCCCTGATCCTCGGCGACAACATCTTCCACGGCAGCGGCCTCGGCACGCGGCTGGCGGCGCACACCGAGTCCAAGGGCGGCCGGGTGTTCGCCTACCCGGTGGCGGACCCGACGGCGTACGGCGTCGTCGAGTTCGACGAGAACGGCCAGGCCATCTCCATCGAGGAGAAGCCGGTCAAGCCCAAGTCCCGTTACGCGGTGCCGGGTCTGTACTTCTACGACAACCGCGTCGTGGAGATCGCCCGCGACCTGAAGCCCAGCGCCCGCGGCGAACTGGAGATCACCGCGGTCAACGACGCGTACCTCCAGGCCGGTGAGTTGAATGTCACCATCCTCGACCGCGGTACCGCCTGGCTCGACACCGGGACCTTCGTCTCGATGGTCCAGGCCTCGGAGTTCGTCCGGGTGATAGAGGAGCGTCAGGGCTTCAAGATCGGCTGCATCGAGGAGGCGGCCTGGCGGGCCGGCCTGATCGACTCCGCGCAGCTGCGCGAACTGGCCCAGCCGCTCCTCAAGAGCGGTTACGGCGACTACCTGCTGAGCCTGCTCGAAGAGGAGACCTCCCGGTGAAGTTCCGCCAGCTGTCCATCGAGGGCGCCTACGAGATCACCCCGCAGCTGCACGGGGACCCGCGCGGCCTGTTCACCGAGTGGTACCGCTTCGACAAGCTGTCCGAGGTCGTCGGCCACCCGCTGAACCTGGCGCAGGCGAACCTCTCGGTCTCCTCGCGCGGTGTGGTCCGCGGCATCCACTTCGCCGACGTCCCGCGCGGCCAGGCCAAGTACGTGACCTGCGTGCGCGGGGCTGTGCTCGACGTCATCGTGGACCTGCGGGTCGGTTCCCCGACCTTCGGCACGTGGGAGGGCGTCCGGCTCGACGACGTGGACCGCCGCGCGGTCTACATCCCCGAGGGCCTGGGCCACGGGTTCTGTGCGCTGAGCGACGACGCCACGCTGTCGTACCTCTGCTCGGAGACGTACAACCCGACCGGCGAGCACTCGGTTCACCCGCTGGACCCCGATCTGGGCATCGAGTGGCCCGCGGACGTCCCGCTGCTGTCCGCCCGCGACGAGGCCGCCCCGTCGTTGGCCTCGGCCATCGAGACGGGTCTGCTGCCCGACTACGCCGTCTGCAACGAGTTCACCGAGTCGCTCCGCGTGAGCTGACCACGGCCGTACGAGCCGTACGCAGGAGGGCCGCACCCCGCCCGGGGGTGCGGCCCTCCTGCCGTTCCGCCCCTGCCGTTCCGCTCCCGCCGTTGCCTGGCCGGACCGGGACGCGGGTACCGCGTCCCGGCTGACCGCTTCACGGTCGCCTTAGACGTATTTGCTGGGCAGTACCGGAAGCGAAAGAACCGTGCCGAACCCCTCCAGCCTCCCACCGGGGGCCCGTAGCTCACACGGGTGAACCGGGCCAACTGGGCTGGCTTTCAAGGGGGTTCGCTGGCATATGCTCGCCGCGACAACCCAGACATACGTCGGCCCCCGGCGGGACTCGCAATCCCGGCCGAGGGCCTGGCCAACCAGGAAGTAGCACCTTCCCGATGGATGCCCCGCAGCCTACCGTCATCGCGCGCGCCTCGGTCCGGAATCCCGACGAGACCCCCCGATCCGGTGTGGTCCACGTCAACGCCCGGCACACCCGCCGCTTCACGGTCGTCGGCAACCACCTCGCCCAGCACCCCGAACTGTCCCTGACGGCCCGCGGTCTGGCCCTCTACATCCAGTCCCTACCGACCGGCGCCCGCATCGGCATCAAGGACCTGGCCCCGCAGTTCCCCGAGAGCGAGCACCGGATCGCCGGAGCCCTGCGCGAGCTGGAGACGTACGGCTACCTGCGTCGCACCCGGGAGCGGCTGCCCAACGGCCGGATGGTCACCCGTACGGTCTCCTACAACCGCCCGGGCTGCCTGCCCGAGGACCGGGAACCAGCCGAACCAGCCGTACCGGCCCCCGTACCGGCGTCCGAGGCAGCTCCCTCGCCACCGCCGCCTCCCCCACTGCCCGAGCCGCGTGACCCCGTGGACCCGTTCCGGCGGCAGGTGGCCGCCGCTCTCCTCGCCGAGCTGCGTCGCGTCGACCACCGGCTCCTGCTGGGCACCGAGGACATCGACCGGCTCGCACCCACCGTCGAGGCCTGGCTGGAGCGCGGAGCCCGGCCCGAATCCGTCATCGCCGTCCTCACGGCGAACCTGCCGCCGCAGATCCGCAACCCCGCCGGTCTCATCGTCCACCGGCTGACCGCCCAGCTCCCACCGCCACTGGAGCCCGTACGCCGCGCGCCGGCCTTCGTCCCGCCCGATCCCTTCCAGACCTGCCAGACCTGCGACCTCGCGTTCCGCGCCCCGGCCCCGGGCCACTGCCAGAGCTGCCACCCCGATCTGAAGGAGACTGCCTAGCATGAAGGTGATGACTCGGCCCCAAGGGACCAGACGAGGAGCCAGCGCCATGACCGTCACGTCGAACGAGGAGCGGCAAAGCTCTCCCCAGTACCGCGCCCTGCGCGACACCGTCGACAGCATGCAGCACAGAGTTCCGGGAAAGTTGGAGATCACTAAGGAAGGGATCGTGCACGACATGATGTCCCCGGGGCGTCCTCACGAGTTCACCGCCGGCCTGGTGAGCCGTCGGCTGGAACGACTGATGCCGGAAGGGACGTGGGCGTTCACAGGGACACCCGACGTGGAGGTCGAGCCAGAAGGCATCAGGCGGCACCCCGACATCATGGTCATCCCCCTGGAGGACATGGAGGGTGAAGGTTCCTTCGACCCCCGCACCCTCATCGCCGCCATCGAAATCGTCTCCCGCTCCAACCCCGACAACGACTGGATCGGCAAGATGCGGGACTACCCGCTCCTCGGCATTCCCGTCTACGCCGTCTTCGATCCGCGTACCGGCAGTGGCGCCGTCATGACGGACATCCACAGCACACCCGACGGCCCCCGGTACGCCACCCGCAAGGACTTCGTCTACGGCGAGGACGTCACCATCGCCGAATGGACCATCTCCACCGAGGGACTCCCCCGCTACGCCTGAGCCGCCCCGGGCACGACGAAGGGCCCCGCCCCACCGCCGAAGCAGTGGGACGGGGCCCTCCCGTCAAACATGGTGCCCGCTCGCGCGAGCTACCAGGTCAGAACACGAATTACTTCGTGATCTTGGTGACCTGGCCGGCGCCGACCGTACGACCACCCTCACGGATGGCGAACTTCAGGCCCTCCTCCATGGCGACCGGCTGGATCAGCGCGACCGACATCTCGGTGTTGTCGCCCGGCATGACCATCTCGGTGCCCTGCGGGAGGGTCACGACGCCGGTCACGTCCGTGGTACGGAAGTAGAACTGCGGGCGGTAGTTGTTGAAGAACGGGGTGTGACGGCCACCCTCGTCCTTCGACAGGATGTAGGCCTGGGCCTCGAACTCGGTGTGCGGCGTGACCGAACCGGGCTTGATGATGACCTGGCCGCGCTCGACGTCCTCGCGCTTGATGCCACGGAGGAGCAGACCGACGTTCTCACCGGCCTGGCCCTCGTCGAGCAGCTTGCGGAACATCTCGATACCGGTGACCGTGGTGGTGGTCTTCTCTTCCTTGATACCGATGATGTCGACGGTCTCGTTGACCTTCAGGACACCACGCTCGATACGGCCGGTGACGACCGTACCGCGACCGGTGATCGTGAAGACGTCCTCGACGGGCATGAGGAACGGCTTCTCGGTGTCACGCGGCGGGGTCGGGATGGCCTCGTCGACGGCGTCCATCAGGCCGAGGAGCTTGTCGCCCCACTCCTTGTCGCCCTCGAGCGCCTTCAGCGCGGAGACGCGGACGACCGGCAGGTCGTCGCCCGGGAACTCGTACTCGGAGAGGAGCTCACGGACCTCGAGCTCGACGAGCTCCAGGATCTCCTCGTCGTCCACCATGTCGGCCTTGTTCAGGGCGACGACGATGTACGGAACGCCGACCTGGCGGGCCAGGAGCACGTGCTCCTTGGTCTGCGGCATCGGGCCGTCGGTGGCGGCGACCACGAGGATCGCGCCGTCCATCTGCGCGGCACCGGTGATCATGTTCTTGATGTAGTCCGCGTGACCCGGGCAGTCGACGTGGGCGTAGTGACGCGCCTCGGTCTGGTACTCGACGTGCGCGATGGAGATGGTGATACCGCGCTGGCGCTCCTCAGGAGCCTTGTCGATCTGATCGAAGGCCGAAGCCGCGTTCAGGTCCGGGTACTTGTCGTGCAGCACCTTGGTAATGGCGGCCGTGAGGGTCGTCTTACCGTGGTCAATGTGACCGATGGTGCCGATGTTGACGTGCGGCTTAGTCCGCTCGAACTTCGCCTTCGCCACGGGGGTCCTCCTGAGAGTGGTTCTGTACGCCTTGAATCATCGGCGCCAGGTGATCTTTGCTGGATAGCCGGTTCCCCCGGGGCAACGGGAGGTTTACTCCTGTTGCCCCAGAGGCTCCGGTGGCAAGCCTAAAGCGTGAACTCGGAAGAGTTACTCGCCCTTGGCCTTCGCGATGATCTCCTCGGCGACGTTCCGCGGAACCTCGGCGTAGGAGTCGAACTGCATCGAGTAGCTGGCGCGACCCGAGGTCTTGCTGCGGAGGTCGCCGACGTAGCCGAACATCTCCGAAAGCGGCACGAGGCCCTTCACGACGCGAGCGCCGTGACGCTCCTCCATGGCCTGGATCTGGCCACGGCGGGAGTTGATGTCGCCGATGACGTCACCCATGTAGTCCTCGGGCGTGGTGACCTCAACGGCCATCATCGGCTCAAGGAGCACGGGAGAAGCCTTGCGCGCGGCCTCCTTGAAGGCCTGCGAACCGGCGATCTTGAACGCGAGCTCGGAGGAGTCGACCTCGTGGTAGCCACCGTCGAGAAGAATGACGCGGACGCCCGTCATCTCGTAGCCCGCCAGGATGCCGAACTGCATGGCCTCCTGCGCACCGGCGTCGACCGAAGGGATGTACTCCTTCGGGATGCGGCCACCGGTGACCTTGTTCACGAACTCGTACGCCGGACCATCGGCGTCCGTGATCGGCTCGATCGCGATCTGCACCTTGGCGAACTGACCGGTACCACCGGTCTGCTTCTTGTGGGTGTAGTCGTGACGCTCGACGCCCTTGCGGATCGTCTCGCGGTAAGCGACCTGCGGCTTGCCGACGTTGGCCTCGACCTTGAACTCGCGCTTCATACGGTCGACCAGCACCTCAAGGTGCAGCTCGCCCATACCGCCGAGGATGGTCTGGCCGGTCTCCTCGTCCGAGTGAACGTGGAAGGAGGGGTCCTCCTCCGCGAGACGCTGGATGGCGACACCCAGCTTCTCCTGGTCACCCTTGGACTTGGGCTCGATGGCGACCTGGATGACCGGAGCCGGGAAGTCCATGGACTCCAGGATCACGGGTGCCTTGTCGTCACACAGCGTCTCACCGGTGGTGGTCTGCTTCAGGCCCATGACGGCGACGATGTCACCGGCGCCCACCGCGGCGATCTCTTCACGCTTGTTGGCGTGCATGCGGTAGATCTTGCCGATGCGCTCCTTCTTGCCCTTGACGGAGTTCAGCACCGAGGTGCCGGCCTCCAGGCGGCCCGAGTAAACCCGGACGAAGGTGAGCTTACCGAGGTGCGGGTCGCTCATGATCTTGAACGCCAGCGCCGCGAGGGGCTCCTCGTCGGACGGCTTGCGCTTCACGACGACCTCGGCGTCCTTGACGTCGTGGCCCTCGATGGCCTCGATGTCCAGGGGCGACGGCAGGTAGCGGACGACGGCGTCGAGCAGGGGCTGAACACCCTTGTTCTTGAACGCCGTGCCACAGAACACCGCAGTGATCGTGGGCTCGCCCTTGCCCTTGCCGGAGCCGAGGATGATGCGACGGACGGCGGCGTGCAGCTGCTCCACGGACGGCTCGTCGCCGTTCAGGAAGAGCTCCATGATCTCGTCGTCGTTCTCGGCGACGGTCTCGACCAGCTTGCCGCGCCACTCTTCAGCAGCCTCGGTGTGCGTGGCCGGGATGTCGACGATGTCGTACATCTCGCCCTTGGTCGCCTCGGCGGACCAGACGAACGCCTTCATCGTGACGAGGTCGACGACACCCTGGAAGTCGGCCTCGGCACCGATGGGGAGCTGCATGACGATCGGAACCGCACCGAGGCGGTCCTTGATCATGTCGACGCAGCGGTGGAACTCGGCGCCGGTGCGGTCGAGCTTGTTGACGAAGCAGATGCGGGGCACGCCGTAACGGTCGGCCTGACGCCAAACCGTCTCGGACTGCGGCTCCACACCGGCGACACCGTCGAAGACGGTGACGGCGCCGTCGAGGACGCGGAGCGAACGCTCCACCTCGACGGTGAAGTCGACGTGACCCGGGGTGTCGATGATGTTGATGGTGTGGTCAACGTCTTCGAGGGGCCAGTGGCAGGTCGTAGCGGCAGACGTGATGGTGATACCACGCTCCTGCTCCTGCTCCATCCAGTCCATCGTGGCAGCGCCGTCGTGGACCTCACCGATCTTGTACGACACACCGGTGTAGAACAGGATGCGCTCGGTGGTGGTCGTCTTGCCCGCGTCGATGTGGGCCATGATCCCGATGTTGCGGACCTTGGCCAGGTCAAGCGAAGTGGTAGCCATAAGGCTTCGGTCTTCTCTCGGTCTCGATGTGGGGTGGGACTACCAGCGGTAGTGCGCGAAGGCCTTGTTGGACTCGGCCATCTTGTGCGTGTCCTCACGCTTCTTGACGGCCGCACCGAGGCCGTTCGAGGCGTCGAGGAGCTCGTTCATGAGGCGCTCGGTCATGGTCTTCTCGCGGCGGGCGCGGGAGTAGCCCACGAGCCAGCGCAGCGCGAGGGTCGACTGGCGACCCGGCTTGACCTCAACCGGCACCTGGTAGGTCGCGCCACCGACACGGCGGGACTTGACCTCGAGGGACGGCTTGACGTTCTCCAGCGCGCGCTTCAGCGTGATGACCGGGTCGTTGCCGGTCTTCTCGCGGAGGCCTTCCATGGCGCCGTAAACGATGCGCTCGGCGGTGGAGCGCTTGCCGTTCAGGAGAATCTTGTTGATGAGCGAGGTCACCAGAGGAGATGCGTAGACCGGGTCGATGATGACCGGGCGCTTCGGGGCGGGGCCCTTACGAGGCATTCTTACTTCTCCTTCTTGGCGCCGTAGCGGCTGCGGGCCTGCTTGCGGTTCTTGACAGCCTGGGTGTCAAGCGCACCGCGGATGATCTTGTAACGAACACCCGGCAGGTCCTTCACACGGCCACCACGCACGAGCACGATCGAGTGCTCCTGCAGGTTGTGTCCCTCACCCGGAATGTAAGCGGTGACCTCGATGCCGGAGGTCAGACGCACACGCGCGACCTTACGGAGCGCCGAGTTCGGCTTCTTCGGGGTGGTCGTGAACACACGCGTGCAGACACCGCGGCGCTGGGGCGAAGCCTCAAGCGCGGGCGTCTTCGTCTTCTCGACCTTGTCCTGCCGGCCCTTACGGACCAGCTGCTGGATCGTAGGCACTACTTCTCCGGTTTCTGTGTGCCGTGTAGTGAAGCTAACCTGGAACTTTGCCGACCCACGCGGTCGGGTGTGTCGGATCCGGCGGACCTCCGCGCAAGCACGGAAACGCATGGATCGCGGTGGCTGATTCGGCTCGCATGCGGCTCATGGACACGCACGGGAGCCCAGGCACACCCCAGGCACAAGGTCTGAGCGTACCTACCGCATCCACTCCGGTCAAAACAAAAGCCCGGGCACGACGACCGGCACATCCCCGCCGGTCATGTGCCGCACGGGCGAGGGCCGGGTGAGGCCGCCCCGACTCGCGCATGTGGTAAGGGCGTGGTACTCGAACCGGGGGAGGCGACCGTCCTGCGCGAACTAAACTGCCCCAGCGATCCACCCCAAACGCCACGACCTTCAGGGAGCGGGACATTGCGGACGGTCACCTCGGAGCCGACGGCGGCGGACACCCCGGTCGGCCCGTCGCCCCGCAGCCGACACCCGCGCCTCCCCCGTCCGTACCCGCGCCTCGGCCGTCCGTACGGGCCCCTGCTGGCGTTCCTCATCACCTCGGGCGCGTTCTGCGCCGCCTGGGTGACGCGCGGCACCTTCCCCTTCGGCAACACCGGCCGGGCCATCAACGACCAGGCCAACCAGTACGTGCCCTTCCACCGGGCGCTGTGGGACCTGGTCCACGGGCAGGCCGCCGGCGACGTGCTCTTCACCTGGCACTCCGGCTTCGGCCAACAGTTCCTGTCCGACTCCTACACCTACCTGGGCAACCCGTTCTCCTGGCTGACCGTCCTGGTCCCGCGCGCCCACGTCGATCTCGCCGTCTTCGCGATCACCCCGATCACGATGGGCACCGCCGCCGCCGTGATGACCGTCTACCTCGGCAAGCTGCACCCCGGACCGTGGTGGCAGCGCGGGGTCCTCGGCGCCTGCTACGGGCTGTGCGGCTGGGCACTCAGCGACGCCTCGTACATCCCCATGTGGCTGTGGGGCCTGGTCGCGCTCCCCCTGCTCGGCATCGCCGTCGAGTGGTGCCTGGAGGAGCGCCGCTGGCCGGGCGTGGCGCTGTTCGTCGCACTCGCCTGGTTCGGGAACTTTTACACCGCGATGATGGCCACCATGGCGGCCTGCGTCCTGCTCGCCGTCCGCCTGATCACCCGGGACCTGACCGGCCGCCAGCGACTGCGCGTCCTGTGGCGGGCATCGACCGCCACCGCCACCGGCGTCCTCCTCACGTTGCCGCTCCTGCTGCCGTCCTTCCTCTCCAGCGGCTCCGCCCAGCCGACCCAGGCCGGCGCCTTCGATCCGGTGCGGATCGAGGTCTTCCTCGCCGGGATGCTCCCGGCCACCCATCTGTGGGGCGGCCGGCCGCGGCTGTACGTGGCCTCGCTGGGCCTGATCCTCGCCGGATCATTCCTGTTCAACGCCGCCATCGCGAAGAAGACCCGCCTGGTGTGGGCGGCGGCGACCCTGCTCGTCGTCGCCTCGTTCCAGTTCCCGCCGACCCAGTACGTGTGGCACGGCCTGGCGGTCCCGAACGGCAATCCGTACCGCGAGACCTTCGTCTTCAGCGGCATGGTGGTGGTCCTCGCCTGGCTGGCCCTGGCCCACCGCCCGCGCCCGCTCCACCTCGGGCTCACGGCCGCCCTGCTGGTGGCCGCCACCTTCCTACTGCGCCACACCGACGACTTCGGCGGCTGGACCTGGCCGGCGGTACTCCTCGGCACAGCGGTCTCCCTCCTGGCCCTGGTCCTGCTCGCCCTGGGCGAGGAGCGCCGGGTCCTGATCCCGGTGGCCGCCGCATTGATGGTCGGCGTGGTCCTCGCCGAATCCACGGTGGCCGCCGCCAACGCGGACGCCCGCCGCTCCCGCGAACGCTGGGCCAAGCCGGTCGCCACCTCGAACCGCTCCATCGGCGCGCACTTCGACGCCGTCCGGGGCGTGGACGGATGGCCCGCGTACCGGACCGATCCGGGCGCGCCGCAGACCTCGTACAACGACGGCATCGCCCTGCGCGCCGAGGGCCCGCAGTACTACAGCAGCTACCTGCCCGAAGCCACCTACCAGGCGCTCCAGCCCCTGGGCTACGGCTTCAAGAACGACGGCCGGACCTTCTTCGGCGCCGACAACCCGGTGCTCGACGCGATCTTCTCGATCGGTGCCCGCGTCCGTCCGGGCACGGCGAAGGACACCTGGACGGGCAGCCGCTTCCCGGCGCCCCCGCTGGTGACGGTCCGCCCGGCGCCCTTCACCTCGCCCAACCCGGCGGACAGCGTCTACGCCCGCCAGGAGAACGTGCTGGGCGCGACCGTCTACCAGGTCCCGAAGCCCACCCGGAGCGGCAGCGCCGGCGAGCAGACGTACACGGCCCGGTGCACGCCCGGCTCCGAGGCGTACTGGTTCTCCCCCGCCCTCTACGGCACCCTCGCGCACGGCGGCGCGGAGCGCCCGCTGCAGGACGAGACGAGCGGGGTCATGAAGCTGGGCCCGGTCCCCGCCGACGGCACGGTCACGGTCACGGTGCGGACCGGCACCAAGGACGCCACGGCCGGGGAACACCCCATCGGCTGCCTGAACCGCGCCGACCTGGACACGGCGGTCGCCCGGCTCAAGGCCACGGGCGCCACGAAGGTCACGGCGGGCGGCCACACCATCGAGGCCACCCTCCCGAAGGGCGCCACCGGCACGGCGGTCTTCGCGATGACCGACGTCCCGGGCTGGCAGTGCACGGCCCCGATCCGCGATTTCCACGGCCTGGTCTCCCTCCCCCTCCCCCCGGGCACGGAGAAGGTCTCCTGCACGTTCACCCCGAAGGGCCTCATCCCGGGCCTGGCAGCCGCCGCCCTCGGCCTCCTCGCCCTCGCCTCGGTCACCACCACCGCCCTCCGCCGCCGCGGTCGCAGTCGCGTCCGGGGGTAATCCGCCTGTTCCAGCGCCGCCCGAACCGACCGGACGTCCTGCAGCTCATCGAACAGTCCCGGCCCACCACGGCCTGACAGGAGCGGGGCCCGGAGCCACCGCCTGGTGACCGGCCTGCGCGGCCGCCTGCTGACTGGACACCCGCACCCCCGCACCCGCCTGCACCACCTCCGCCCGTACCTGTAGTGGCGGTGGTGGCGGCGCCCGGAAACGCCGCAGGGCGGCCACCCTTTCGGGTGACCGCCCTGCGGTTACTGCTCTGGTCCGACTCAGCCGTTGTACGGGCCGTAGTCGTAGTCCTCCAGCGGGACAGCCTGGCCGGAGCCGGTGCCGAAGGGCGAGTAGTCGATGTCGTCGTAGCCGACGGCCGAGTACATCGCTGCCTTCGCCTCCTCGGTGGGCTCGACCCGGATGTTGCGGTAGCGGGCGAGGCCCGTACCGGCCGGGATGAGCTTACCGATGATGACGTTCTCCTTGAGGCCGATGAGGCTGTCGGACTTGGCGTTGATCGCCGCATCCGTCAGGACTCGGGTCGTCTCCTGGAAGGAGGCGGCCGACAGCCAGGATTCCGTCGCCAGCGAGGCCTTGGTGATACCCATCAGCTGCGGACGGCCGGAGGCGGGGTGACCGCCCTCGGTGACCACACGACGGTTCTCGGTCTCGAACTTCGAGCGCTCGACGAGCTCGCCCGGCAGGAGCTCCGCGTCGCCGGACTCGATGATCGTCACGCGGCGCAGCATCTGCCGGATGATGATCTCGATGTGCTTGTCGTGGATCGACACGCCCTGCGAGTTGTAGACCTTCTGGACTTCGCCGACCAGGTGGACCTGGACCGCACGCTGACCGAGGATGCGCAGCACGTCGTGCGGGTTGGTGGCACCCGCGGTGAGCTTCTGGCCCACCTCGACGTGGTCACCCTCGTGCACGATGACCTTGGCGCGCTTCGAGATCGGGAAGGCGGTCTCGTCGCTGCCGTCGTCCGGCGTGATGACGATCTTCTTCGTCTTCTCGGTCTCCTCGATCCGCACGCGACCGGCGGCCTCGGAGATCGGGGCGACACCCTTCGGGGTACGGGCCTCGAAGAGCTCGACGACACGCGGCAGACCCTGCGTGATGTCGTCACCGGCCACACCACCGGTGTGGAAGGTACGCATCGTCAGCTGGGTACCGGGCTCACCGATGGACTGGGCGGCGATGATGCCGACCGCCTCACCGATGTCGACCAGCTTGCCGGTGGCGAGCGAGCGTCCGTAGCAGAAGGCACAGGTGCCGACCGCGGACTCACAGGTCAGGACCGAGCGGGTCTTGACCTCCTCGACGCCGTTGGCGACCAGGGCGTCGATCAGGACGTCACCGAGGTCGACGTTGGCCGGCGCGATGACCTTGCCGTCGATGACGACGTCCTCGGCCAGCATGCGGGCGTACACCGAGGTCTCGACGTCGTCGGCCTTGCGCAGCACGCCGTCCTCGCCGCGAACGGCGATCTTCAGCTTCAGACCGCGCTCGGTGCCACAGTCCTCCTCGCGGATGATCACGTCCTGCGAGACGTCCACCAGACGACGGGTCAGGTAGCCCGAGTCGGCGGTACGCAGGGCGGTGTCCGCCAGACCCTTACGGGCACCGTGCGTGGAGATGAAGTACTCCAGAACGGTGAGGCCCTCACGGAAGGACGCCTTGATCGGACGCGGGATGGTCTCGTTCTTCGCGTTCGACACCAGACCACGCATACCGGCGATCTGTCGCATCTGCATCATGTTTCCTCGGGCACCCGAGTCAACCATCATGAAGATGGGGTTCGTCTTGGGGAAGTTCGCGTTCATCGCCTCGGCAACCTCGTTGGTCGCCTTGGTCCAGATCGCGATGAGCTCCTGCGTGCGCTCGTCCTTGGTGATCAGACCGCGCTCGTACTGCTTCTGGACCTTCTCGTCCATCGCCTCGTAGCCCGCGACGATGGCCTTCTTGGCCTCGGGCACGACGACGTCGGAGATGGCCACGGTGACGCCCGAACGGGTCGCCCAGTGGAAGCCGGCCGCCTTCAGGTTGTCGAGCGTCGCCGCCACGATGACCTTGGGGTAGCGCTCCGCCAGGTCGTTGACGATCTCGGAGAGCTGCTTCTTGCCCACCGAGTAGTCGACGAACGGGTAGTCCTCGGGCAGCAGCTCGTTGAAGAGCGCACGGCCCAGGGAGGTCTTCAGACGGAAGCTGTCGCCCGGCTGGAACTCCTGCTCGCCCTCTTCGGCGACCGGCGGCACCCAGCCGCGCGGCGGGATGGTGCCCACCGGGAAGCGGATGTCGACGGACGACTGCAGCGCGAGCTCACCGGCGTCGAACGCCATGATCGCCTCGGCCGTGGAGCCGAACGCGCGGCCCTCGCCCTTGGTGTCACGGAGCTCACCGTCGGTGGTCAGGAAGAACAGACCGAGGACCATGTCCTGGGTCGGCATCGTGACCGGACGACCGTCGGCCGGCTTGAGGATGTTGTTCGAGGACAGCATCAGGATGCGGGCCTCGGCCTGCGCCTCCGCGGAGAGCGGCAGGTGCACGGCCATCTGGTCACCGTCGAAGTCCGCGTTGAACGCGGTGCAGACGAGCGGGTGGATCTGGATGGCCTTGCCTTCGACCAGCTGGGGCTCGAAGGCCTGGATGCCGAGGCGGTGCAGCGTGGGCGCACGGTTCAGCAGCACCGGGTGCTCGGCGATGACCTCTTCGAGCACGTCGTAGACGACCGTGCGGCCGCGCTCGACCATGCGCTTCGCCGACTTGATGTTCTGCGCGTGGTTCAGGTCGACCAGGCGCTTCATCACGAACGGCTTGAAGAGCTCCAGCGCCATGGCCTTGGGCAGACCACACTGGTGCAGCTTCAGCTGCGGACCGACGACGATCACGGAACGCGCGGAGTAGTCCACGCGCTTGCCGAGAAGGTTCTGACGGAATCGACCCTGCTTGCCCTTCAGCATGTCGCTGAGGGACTTCAGCGGACGGTTGCCGGGGCCCGTGACCGGGCGACCGCGACGGCCGTTGTCGAAGAGGGCGTCGACCGCCTCCTGAAGCATGCGCTTCTCGTTGTTCACGATGATCTCGGGGGCACCGAGGTCAAGGAGTCGCTTCAGACGGTTGTTGCGGTTGATCACGCGGCGGTACAGGTCGTTCAGGTCGGAGGTCGCGAAGCGGCCACCGTCCAGCTGCACCATCGGACGCAGGTCCGGCGGGATCACCGGGACGCAGTCCAGAACCATGCCCTTGGGCTTGTTGCTGGTCTGCAGGAACGCGGAGACGACCTTGAGGCGCTTGAGCGCACGGGTCTTCTTCTGGCCCTTGCCGGTACGGATGATCTCGCGGAGGCGCTCGGCCTCCTCTTCGAGGTCGAAGGACTCCAGGCGCTTCTGCAGCGCGGCGGCGCCCATGCAGCCGTCGAAGTACGTGCCGAAGCGGTCGCGCAGCTCGCGGTAGAGCAGCTCGTCGCCTTCGAGGTCCTGGACCTTGAGGTTCTTGAAGCGGGTCCACACCTCGTCGAGGCGGTCGATCTCGCGCTGGGCGCGGTCACGGAGCTGCTTCATCTCGCGCTCGGCGCCTTCGCGCACCTTGCGGCGCACGTCGGCCTTGGCGCCCTCGGCCTCAAGCTCGGCGAGGTCGGTCTCAAGCTTCTTGGCACGGCCTTCGAGGTCCGCGTCACGGCGGTTCTCGATCTGCTGGCGCTCGACGGAGACGTGGGCCTCCAGCGACGGGAGGTCGCGGGTGCGGCGCTCGTCGTCCACGAACGTGATCATGTACGCGGCGAAGTAGATGACCTTTTCGAGGTCCTTCGGCGCGAGGTCCAGCAGGTAGCCCAGGCGCGACGGGACGCCCTTGAAGTACCAGATGTGGGTGACGGGAGCGGCGAGCTCGATGTGGCCCATCCGCTCACGGCGCACCTTGGCGCGCGTGACTTCGACGCCACAGCGCTCACAGATGATGCCCTTGAAGCGGACACGCTTGTACTTGCCGCAGTAGCACTCCCAGTCCCGGGTAGGACCGAAGATCTTCTCGCAGAAGAGTCCGTCCTTCTCGGGCTTGAGGGTGCGGTAGTTGATGGTCTCCGGCTTCTTGACCTCGCCGTGCGACCAGGTTCGGATGTCGTCCGCGGTGGCAAGGCCGATCCGCAGCTCGTCGAAGAAGTTGACGTCGAGCACTGTGCGTCAATCCCTCTTTCGGGGTCGAGTCTCAATCATGGTCTGAACGGTCCCGGGGATGACGGGGGGCTCTTGAGCGAGCCCCCCGTCAGGCCCGTCAGACCTCTTCGACGCTGCTCGGCTCACGCCGGGACAGGTCGATACCGAGCTCCTCCGCCGCGCGGAAGACGTCCTCGTCGGTGTCGCGCATCTCGATGGACATGCCGTCCGAGGACAGCACCTCCACGTTGAGGCAGAGCGACTGCATTTCCTTGATGAGCACCTTGAAGGACTCGGGAATGCCCGGCTCGGGGATGTTCTCGCCCTTGACGATGGCCTCGTAGACCTTCACGCGGCCGGTGACGTCGTCGGACTTGATGGTCAGCAGCTCCTGGAGGGCGTAAGCGGCGCCGTAAGCCTCCAGCGCCCACACCTCCATCTCACCGAAGCGCTGGCCACCGAACTGCGCCTTACCACCCAGCGGCTGCTGCGTGATCATCGAGTAGGGACCGGTCGACCGCGCGTGGAGCTTGT
This sequence comes from Streptomyces sp. NPDC006430, assembly GCF_040612395.1. Classification (NCBI taxonomy): domain Bacteria; kingdom Bacillati; phylum Actinomycetota; class Actinomycetes; order Kitasatosporales; family Streptomycetaceae; genus Streptomyces; species Streptomyces sp. NPDC006430. The sequence continues at coordinate 40,170 of NZ_JBEXQA010000025.1, read as the reverse complement.
CGTCGACCAGGTGGTGGAGCTTGAGGATGTACATGTACCCGATCGAGATCGGGTCCGGGAACGGCTCGCCGGAGCGGCCGTCGAACAGGCGCGCCTTACCGGACGGGAGGACCAGCCGGTCGCCGTCGCGGTTCGGGATGGTGTGCTCGAACAGGCCGGCGAGCTCGTCCTCGCGGGCACCGTCGAACACGGGGGTGGCGACGTTGGTGCCGGGCTCGACGCGGTCGGCGCCGATGGCCTTCAGTCGCTCGGCCCACTCCTCGCCGAGGCCGGAGACGTCCCAGCCGCGGCTGGCGAGCCAGCCGAGGTGGATCTCCAGGACCTGTCCCGGGTTCATTCGGGACGGGACACCCAGCGGGTTCAGGATGATGTCGACCGGCGTGCCGTCCTCAAGGAAGGGCATGTCCTCGATCGGAAGGATCTTGGAGATGACACCCTTGTTGCCGTGGCGGCCGGCGAGCTTGTCACCGTCGGTGATCTTGCGCTTCTGGGCGACGTAGACGCGGACCAGCTGGTTCACGCCCGGAGGAAGCTCGTCGCCCTCCTCGCGGTCGAAGACGCGGACACCGATGACCTTGCCGATCTCACCGTGAGGCACCTTGAGCGAGGTGTCACGCACCTCGCGGGCCTTCTCACCGAAGATGGCACGGAGCAGGCGCTCCTCCGGGGTCAGCTCGGTCTCACCCTTGGGCGTGACCTTGCCGACCAGGATGTCGCCGGCGACGACGTCCGCACCGATGCGGATGATGCCGCGCTCGTCGAGGTCGGCGAGGACCTCTTCGGAGACGTTCGGGATGTCCCGGGTGATCTCCTCGGGGCCCAGCTTGGTGTCACGGGCGTCGACCTCGTGCTCCTCGATGTGGATCGAGGAGAGGACGTCGTCCTGCACGAGGCGCTGCGACAGGATGATCGCGTCCTCGTAGTTGTGACCTTCCCACGGCATGAACGCGACGAGCAGGTTCTTGCCGAGGGCCATCTCGCCCTCTTCGGTCGCCGGTCCGTCGGCGAGGACCTGGGACTCGACGATCCGGTCACCCTCGTTGACGATGACCTTCTGGTTGACCGAGGTGCCCTGGTTCGAGCGGGAGAACTTGGCGACGCGGTACGTGGTGTACGTGCCGTCGTCGTTCGCGACGGTGATGTAGTCGGCCGAGACCTCCTGGACCACACCGTCCTTCTCCGCACGGATCGAGTCGCCGGCGTCGACCGCACAGCGGTACTCCATGCCGGTGCCGACGAGCGGGGCCTCCGCCTTGATGAGCGGAACGGCCTGGCGCATCATGTTCGCGCCCATGAGGGCGCGGTTGGCGTCGTCGTGCTCCAGGAAGGGGATCATCGCGGTCGCGACGGACACCATCTGGCGCGGGGAGACGTCCATGTAGTCGACGTCGTCGCCGGCGATGTAGTCGATCTCGCCACCACGGCGGCGGACGAGGACGCGGTTCTCGGTGAAGCGCATCTCGTCGTTCAGCGCGGCGTTCGCCTGGGCGATGACGAAGCGGTCTTCCTCGTCGGCCGTCAGGTAGTCGACCTCGTCGGTGACGACGCCCTCGACGACCTTGCGGTACGGGGTCTCGACGAAACCGAACGCGTTGACGCGGCCGTAGGAGGCGAGCGAGCCGATCAGACCGATGTTCGGGCCTTCAGGGGTCTCGATCGGGCACATGCGGCCGTAGTGCGACGGGTGGACGTCACGGACCTCGAAGCCGGCCCGCTCACGGGACAGACCACCGGGACCCAGAGCCGAGAGACGACGCTTGTGCGTCAGACCCGACAGCGGGTTGTTCTGGTCCATGAACTGCGACAGCTGGCTGGTGCCGAAGAACTCCTTGATGGAGGCGACGACCGGCCGGATGTTGATCAGGGTCTGCGGCGTGATCGCCTCGACGTCCTGCGTGGTCATGCGCTCGCGCACGACGCGCTCCATACGAGCCAGACCCGTGCGGACCTGGTTCTGGATGAGCTCGCCGACGTTGCGCAGACGACGGTTGCCGAAGTGGTCGATGTCGTCGGTCTCGACGACGATCGAACGACCCGACTCACCAGTGGTCTCGGTCTCGCCCGCGTGGAGCTTCACGAGGTACTTGATCGTCGCGATGATGTCGTCGGTGGTGAGCACACCGGCGTCCAGCGGCTCGTCGGCGCCGAGCTTCTTGTTCACCTTGTAGCGGCCGACCTTGGCGAGGTCGTAGCGCTTCGGGTTGAAGTAGAGGTTCTCGAGCAGCGTCTGAGCGGCCTCGCGGGTCGGCGGCTCGCCCGGGCGCAGCTTGCGGTAGATGTCGAGCAGCGCGTCGTCCTGGCCCTGGGTGTGGTCCTTCTCCAGGGTGGCGCGCATGGACTCGTACTCGCCGAACTCCTCGAGGATCTGCTCGGTGGTCCAGCCGAGAGCCTTCAGGAGGACGGTGACGGACTGCTTGCGCTTGCGGTCGATGCGGACGCCGACCATGTCGCGCTTGTCGACCTCCATCTCCAGCCAGGCACCCCGGGACGGGATGATCTTGGCGGAGAAGATGTCCTTGTCGGACGTCTTGTCGATGGAGGAGTCGAAGTAGACACCGGGGGAACGGACGAGCTGCGACACCACGACACGCTCGGTGCCGTTGATGACGAAGGTGCCCTTGTTGGTCATGAGCGGGAAGTCGCCCATGAAGACCGTCTGAGACTTGATCTCACCGGTCTCGTTGTTCGTGAACTCGGCGGTAACGAAGAGCGGCGCCGCGTACGTGAAGTCGCGCTCCTTGCACTCGTCGACCGAATTCTTCGCCGGCTCGAAGCGGTGGTCGCGGAAGGTCAGCGACATCGACCCGGAGAAGTCCTCGATCGGCGAGATCTCCTCGAAGATCTCTTCCAGACCGGACTTGGTGGGGACGTCCTGTCCACTCTCGAGCGCCGACTCGACGCGAGACTTCCACGCGGCATTGCCGAGCAGCCAGTCAAAGCTTTCGGTCTGCAGCGCCAGGAGGTTCGGAACCTCGAGGGGCTCCTTGATCTTTGCAAAGGAGATGCGCAGCGGGGCGGTGCTGGCACCGATGTTCGTATTGGTCGAGGCGTTGCGCGAGGCGGCCAAGAGGGGGTCCTTCCGAGGGCTCGGACTCACTACGCGCGTACCGGTCCCAGCCGACACAGAAGACAGGCCCCCCAATCCGGCCGAAAGGCCAGGTCAGGGCGTATCAATCAAGTGTGCTCGAGCGTGGGCATGCCCCTGGCGACGGGCAGAGGGCAGCTAACAGGCAGCGCAAAGGGTCAGTGTAGCCACTCGGCTCACTGATGTCCAGACCAGGTTTCCGGAAACCGGCAACAGGCCTTCCCTATGTCGCTCAACACTGCATCCAACGCTGCGGCTCTCGTACACAGAGCGCGTATCAGTACTGCCCTCTTCGTAGTCGATCCATGCCTCGGATCTCCGATCCGTACCCGGATCTCGGATCGAGCGGGTCGATCTCACAACGGGTCTGAGAATTGCGCGCCGCGTGCCGTTCGTCAAGGCCCCCTGCTCCGTGCGGATCAGCTCCGGGCCCGGCCGCGGGGCAACGATGATCACCCTACTCCCCAACGAGACCAGGGCAAGTCAGGCACTACGGGTACGCCAAAGGGCGACCACCCTTACGGGTGATCGCCCTTGGTTGGGGCCTCAGGAAGCCCCAGAGGTGTTACTTGACCTCGACGGCCGCACCGGCGCCCTTGAGGGCCTCGGCGGCCTTCTCGGCGGCGTCCTTGGCAACCTTCTCGAGGACGGGCTTCGGGGCGCCGTCAACGAGGTCCTTGGCCTCCTTCAGACCCAGGGAGGTCAGCTCGCGCACGACCTTGATGACCTGGATCTTCTTGTCGCCGGCACCGGTGAGGATGACGTCGAACTCGTCCTTCTCCTCCTCGGCCTCGGCAACCGGGCCCACGCCGGTCGGACCGGCAACGGCGACGGCCGCGGCGGCGGTGACGTCGAACTTGTCCTCGAAGGCCTTCACGAACTCGGAGAGCTCGATGAGGGTCATCTCCTCGAACTGGGCGAGGAGGTCGTCCTGAGAGAGCTTCGCCATGATGGGCGATCCTTCCACTAAATCGGCAGGTGCCGGATGTATATAGAGGCGGGCGTAACGGCCCGCTACGACCCACGCACTAGGCGGCGTGGATCAGTGCGCGAGCCGAATTACTCGGCACCGCCCTGCTCGGCGAGCTTGACGCGAAGCGCTTCCGCAGTGCGGACGAACTTCGACGGCAGCGCCTGGAAGAGCGAGGCAGCCTGGGACTGCTTGCCCTTGAACGCGCCGGCCAGCTTGCTGAGCAGAACCTCGCGGGACTCGAGGTCCGCAAGCTTCTTGATCTCGTCGGCGGTGAGCGCCTTACCATCAAGGACACCCGCCTTGATGACGAGGTTGGGGTTCTCCTTGGCGAAGTCACGCAGGCTCTTCGCCGACTCCACCGGGTCACCGGTGATGAAGGCGACCGCGGTCGGACCAGCGAAGTGCTCGTCCAGCGCGGTGATCCCGGCCTGGTTGGCCGCAATCTTGGTCAGCGTGTTCTTCACCACGGCGTACTGGGCGTTCTCACCGAGGGAACGACGCAGCGTCTTGAGCTGCGCGACGGTGAGACCCCGGTACTCGGTCAGCACGGCGGCGTTCGAGCTCTGGAACGCGTCCGTGAGCTCGGCTACCGCGGCAGCCTTGTTGGGCGTCGGCATAGTGCGTCGGCCTCCTTCCGGGTGATGAGGACCGCTCAGAAGGGGCTGACATGCAAAACGCCCCGGCGCAGGCGCCAGGGCGTAGCTCAACCGGAACGGAATTCCGGGAACTTTCCTCAGTCACCTGCGCAGGACGCCCGCAGCTAGCGGATCCTTCGGCCACTGAACCCTTGCGGGCACAGCAACGACCAGCGGTCTTTGGCTTCTGGGGAAGACTACGTGACCCGGCACCGGTCAGGCAAATCGGTCAGTGGCCGAGCCCCTGCGGCCCTCAGGCCTCAGGTGGAACCGTCCTCAGGCGGCACCCTCGCCCGCGTCCTTCGGTCTCCTCGCCGATCAGCTTGAGGTCCTTCGCCTGGAGCAGCTCGTTCGCCTGTCCCGCGGGTAGCCGCAAGTCCGCGCGATTTCTACGCCGCCGCAGCGCACGCATGGCGCCGAGAACGGGAAACGGGCCCCCCGCCACCCTGTGAAGGGGGCGAGGGGCCCGTTCAGCCACTCGGTTGAGCCGTGGGCTCAGCGTGGGGCTCAGACAGCAGCCGGGTCTTCCTCGACGAGGAGGTTGCGGGTGCGGTTCGAGTCCAGCTGGATGCCGGGGCCCATCGTGGTGCTCAGGGCGGCCTTCTTGATGTAGCGACCCTTGGCGGCGGACGGCTTCAGACGGAGGATCTCCTCCAGCGCCGCGCCGTAGTTCTCGACCAGCTGCTCGTCGGTGAAGGACACCTTGCCGACGATGAAGTGCAGGTTCGAGTGCTTGTCGACGCGGAACTCGATCTTGCCGCCCTTGATCTCGGTGACGGCCTTCGCCACGTCCATCGTGACGGTGCCCGTCTTCGGGTTCGGCATGAGGCCACGGGGACCGAGCACGCGGCCGAGGCGGCCGACCTTGCCCATGAGGTCCGGGGTGGCGACAACCGCGTCGAACTCGTTGAGGCGGTTGCCCTTGGCGATCTCGTTGATCAGCTCGTCGTCGCCGACGATGTCGGCGCCGGCGGCTTCCGCGGCCGCAGCACGGTCACCGGTCGCGAAGACCAGGACCCGGGCGGTCTTACCGGTGCCGTGCGGGAGGTTCACGGTGCCGCGGACCATCTGGTCGGCCTTGCGCGGGTCGACACCCAGGCGGAAGGCAACCTCGACGGTGGCGTCGAACTTGGTGGTGGAGGTCTCCTTGGCGAGACGGACGGCCTCGAGCGGGGCGTACAGCTTCTCCCGGTCGACCTTGGCGTCCGCAGCGCGGAGAGTCTTGCTGCGCTTCACTTCTGCTCCTGTGTTTTGGCTTCAGGCGTGGAGTCGTGGTGCGGACCAGCGCTTGGCCCTACCACTGGTGGTGCTGGGGGTGGGCTGGATCAGCCTTCGACCGTGATGCCCATCGAGCGCGCGGTGCCAGAGATGATCTTCATGGCGGCGTCGACGTCGTTGGCGTTGAGGTCGGGCATCTTCAGCTCGGCGATCTCGCGGACCTGGGCAGCCGTCAGCTTGGCGACCTTGGTCTTGTGCGGCTCGCCGGAGCCCTTCTCCACGCCCGCGTGCTTCAGGATGAGGCGCGCGGCCGGCGGAGTCTTGGTGATGAAGGTGAAGGTGCGGTCCTCGTAGACCGTGATCTCCACCGGCACGACCATGCCACGCTGCGACTCGGTCGCGGCGTTGTAGGCCTTGCAGAACTCCATGATGTTGACGCCGTGCTGACCGAGCGCGGGGCCGACCGGCGGAGCCGGGTTGGCCGCACCGGCCTTGATCTGGAGCTTGATAAGCCCCGTGACCTTCTTCTTCTTGGGAGGCATTGCTCTCTCCGGGTCCTAGTGAGAGTTTTCGCCGCCAATCCGGTCATCCGGATGGAGGCATACCGCACCACGATAACGGGTATCGGAGCGGGGCTAAAAACCGAGCAGGTCAGACCGCCCTTCAGGGGGCGGTCTGACCTGTCCGGAAGCTTTGACTCAGAAGATCAGTTCTTCTGGATCTGGTCGAAGCTGAGCTCGACCGGAGTCTCGCGACCGAAGATCTCGACGAGGCCCTTGACCTTCTTGGAGTCGGGGTTGATCTCGTTGATCGTCGCCTGCAGCGTCGCGAACGGGCCGTCGGTGACGGTGACCGAGTCGCCGACCTCGAAGTCCAGGACCTCGATGGTGCGCTTGACGGCGGGCGCGGGCAGGCCGGCCTCTTCCGCGGCGGCCTTGGCGGCCTTCTCCTGCGCCTCCGGCGCGAGCATCTTGACGATCTCGTCCAGGGTCAGCGGGTACGGGTCGTACGCGTTGCCGACGAAGCCGGTGACACCGGGGGTGTTGCGGACGACGCCCCAGGACTCGTTCGTCAGATCCATGCGGACGAGAACGTAACCGGGCAGCTTGTTCTGCCGGACGTTCTTGCGCTCGCCGTTCTTGATCTGGACGATCTCTTCCTCGGGCACCTCTGCCTGGTAGATGAAGTCCTCGACGTTCAGCGAGACGGCGCGCTGCTCCAGGTTGGCCTTCACGCGCTTCTCGTAGCCCGCGTAGGTGTGGATGACGTACCACTCACCGGGAAGGAGGCGCAGCTCGTCGCGCAGGGCCTGGATGGGGTCGACGGGCTCGGCGGGCTCGACCTCGGCGGCCTCTTCGGCCTCCTCGTCGGCGTCGGCGGCCTCGGCGTCGTCGGCCTCGGCCTCGGCGTCGTCGGCCTCGGCGTCGACCTCGACCTCGTCCTCGACGTGCAGCGCGGCGTCCTCGGCGGCGACACCCGCCTCAGCGTCGGCGTGCTCGGCCTCGTCGGGGTCCACAGCGTCTGCCGCCTCGACGATGTCGAGCTCGTCCTCGACGGACTCGACGGAGTCGTGGCTCGCGTTCAGGTTCGGGTCAGACACGGTGGCTGCTTCTTCCTGGATACAAAAGGTGGTGGAACATGCGAAAACGGGCGGCACCCATCAAGGCGCCGCCCTCCGCGGGGATCAGCCGAAGACGAACTTGATGGCTTCCTGGAACCCATAGTCAATCACGGTCACCAGACCGATCATGATGACGACGAAGACAATCACCACGGTGGTGTACGTCGTGAGCTGGTTACGGGTGGGCCAGACGACCTTGCGGAGCTCCGCGACGATCTGGCGGTAGAACAGCGCGAGCCGGCCCAGAGGACCCTTCTTCCCGCGCTTGCCGCCCTTGCGGGCCTTCTTCTCGCGGGTGTCGTCCTCGGCGTCAGGCATGTCGATGGAGCCCAGGGCGTCCGTCACGTCTCTCACCTGAATCCGGGTCGTGGCCGTAGCCGCGCCCGGTTGCGCCGCACGGCGTTGCATCGAAGTACGTACCTGCGCACACATCCGAGAAGGAGTGTGGAGCAGGGCCGGAGGGACTCGAACCCCCAACCGCTGGTTTTGGAGACCAGTGCTCTACCAATTGAGCTACGACCCTTTGCGTCCCCCAACCTACCGCATCCAGGCGAGTGCACGGAGTGCTCGCGCTCTGGAGTGACCGGCGGGGTCCAACGACAGGTGAGTGTACGTGGTCCGGGCCCTGACGTCGAACAGAGCGCATTTTCGGCTGGTCCGTCCGATGACTGAAACGGTGTGCGGCGCCTCTGGGGCGTCTGGGACGATTGGCCGTATGACCTCTGCAACGCCTTCCTCCGAGCGCCGGGTGTCCGCCCGTATCGGCGCCATTTCCGAGTCCGCCACCCTCGCCGTGGACGCCAAGGCCAAGGCCCTCAAGGCCGCCGGACGCCCGGTGATCGGCTTCGGCGCGGGCGAGCCCGACTTCCCCACGCCGGACTACATCGTCGAAGCGGCGGTCGAGGCCTGCCGCAACCCGAAGTACCACCGCTACACGCCGGCCGGCGGGCTGCCCGAGCTGAAGGCGGCCATCGCCGCGAAGACGCTGCGCGACTCGGGCTACGAGGTCGACGCCTCGCAGGTCCTGGTGACCAACGGCGGCAAGCAGGCGATCTACGAGGCGTTCGCCGCCGTCCTGGACCCGGGTGACGAGGTCATCGTCCCGGCCCCGTACTGGACCACCTACCCCGAGTCGATCCGCCTCGCCGGCGGCGTCCCGGTCGAGGTCGTCGCCGACGAGACCACCGGCTACCGCGTGTCCGTCGAGCAGCTCGAAGCCGCCCGCACCGAGCGCACCAAGGTCGTCCTCTTCGTCTCCCCGTCGAACCCGACGGGCGCGGTCTACAGCGAGACCGACGCCCGCGCGATCGGCGAGTGGGCTGCCGAGCACGGCCTGTGGGTCCTGACGGACGAGATCTACGAGCACCTCGTCTACGGCGACGCGAAGTTCACCTCGCTGCCCGTACTGGTCCCGGCCCTGCGCGACAAGTGCATCGTCGTCAACGGCGTCGCCAAGACGTACGCGATGACCGGTTGGCGCGTGGGCTGGGTCATCGCCCCGCAGGACGTCATCAAGGCCGCGACGAACCTCCAGTCGCACGCCACCTCCAACGTCTCCAACGTGGCCCAGGTCGCCGCGCTGGCCGCCGTCTCGGGCGATCTGGACGCCGTCGCGGAGATGCGCAAGGCCTTCGACCGCCGCCGCCAGACGATGGTGAAGATGCTGAACGAGATCGACGGCGTCTTCTGCCCGACCCCCGAGGGCGCGTTCTACGCGTACCCCTCGGTCAAGGAGCTCCTCGGCAAGGAGATCCGCGGCAAGCGCCCGCAGACGTCCGTCGAGCTGGCCGCGCTGATCCTGGACGAGGCCGAGGTCGCGGTCGTCCCGGGCGAGGCCTTCGGCACCCCCGGCTACCTGCGCCTCTCGTACGCCCTGGGCGATGCGGACCTGGTCGAGGGCGTGTCCCGGATCCAGAAGCTCCTCGCGGAGGCCAAGGCCTGAGCAGCCGGCCCAACCGGCCCCGGAGCGGCGGCACCCCCGGAGGGTGCCGCCGCTCCGGCGTTCCGCGGTCCGCGAGCACACCCCGCCGGGGTCCGGGGCGGCAGCCCCCGGGGAACAGGGGAAGGGCGGGTGGGGGACGGCCCGCAGGCCTCCCCGAGGCCGTTCTCGCGTTCGGGCAAGACCCCGATCGGTAAAACCCCCTCCCGCGGAGCGCAGCGGTACGGCAGGATCACCGGATGGAGCACGTACGCGATCTCACGCTTCTGCCGAAAGCCCACCTCCACCTGCACTTCACCGGGTCGATGCGACCATCGACCCTCCTGGAGCTCGCCGACAAGTACGGCGTGCGCCTCCCCGATGCGCTGACCGCCGGCGAGCCGCCCAAGCTCCGCGCCACCGACGAGCGCGGTTGGTTCCGCTTCCAGCGGCTCTACGACGCCGCCCGCTCCTGCCTGCGCGAGCCCGAGGACATCCGGCGCCTCGTCCGCGAAGCGGCCGAGGAGGACGTCCGGGACGGTAGTGGCTGGCTGGAGATCCAGGTGGACCCCACCTCCTACGCCCCTCTCCTGGGCGGCCTGATCCCGGCCGTCGAGATCATCCTCGATGCCGTGGACGTCGCGTCCCGCGAGACCGGACTCGGCATGCGGGTGCTGATCGCCGCCAACCGCATGAAGCACCCCCTCGACGCCCGCACCCTCGCCCGCCTCGCCGTCCGCTACGCCGACCGCGGCATCGTCGGCTTCGGGCTCTCCAACGACGAGCGCCGTGGCATGGCCCGCGACTTCGACCGGGCCTTCGCCATCGCCCGCGAGGGCGGTCTGCTCGCGGCCCCGCACGGCGGCGAGCTCACCGGTCCCGCCTCCGTCCGGGACTGCCTGGACGATCTGCACGCCGCCCGGATCGGCCACGGCGTACGGGCCGCCGAGGACCCCCGGCTGCTCAAGCGGCTCGCCGACCGGCAGATCACCTGCGAGGTCTGCCCTGCGTCGAACGTCGCGCTCGGGGTCTACGAGCGGCCCGAGAACGTCCCGCTGCGCACCCTCTTCGAGGCCGGGGTGCCGATGGCGCTGGGCGCGGACGACCCGCTGCTGTTCGGGTCCCGGCTCGCGGCGCAGTACGAGATCGCCCGCCGCCACCACGCGTTCACCGATGCGGAGCTCGCCGAGCTGGCCCGGCAGTCGGTGCGCGGTTCGGCCGCGCCGGAGGACGTGCAGGAGAAGCTGCTGGCCGGGATCGACCACTGGCTGGCCCCGTAGCCGTCGGCCGGGGCGTCAGCGCGTGAGCCGCAGGTCGCCCTCCCAGCAGTCGGCCCGTACCCGGTCGCCGTCGGGGAAGCCGATCTCCAGCTGGATGCGCCCGGTCTCGGGCGCCGCGAACTCGGCCACGCTCGCCACCGTGTCGCCGAGGTGGCGCAGGAAGGGGTGGTCGCCGAGGTCCTCGCCGACCTCGATCCGGCCCCATTCCCCCATGTCGTACGGCTCGTGGGGCGGGGCGGACTCGACGATGAGGCACCAGTCGGACCCGGTGGTGATCCTGGTGGAGTCGCCCTCGCTGTCGATCAGCCAGACGTCGAGCGGCGCCTCCGAGCGCTCACCCTCGTAGACGTGCCAGGACGCAACGATCCTGCTGATCGTGCGTCCCACCAGGCGGGTGGGGTCCGTACCGGCCCCGTGCAGTGGACAGAGCATGGCGGCCGGGGCTCCTCAGATGCTGACGCCGACCGTCACCGGCTCGTTGACCAGGGTGACGCCGAAGGCCGCGTGGACGCCTGCGACGACCTCGCGGGCCAGGGCGAGGAGGTCCTCGGTGGTGGCCTCGCCGCGGTTGGTCAGCGCGAGGGTGTGCTTGGTGGAGATCCGCGCCGGACCGGTGCCGTAGCCCTTGGTGAACCCGGCCTTGTCGATCAGCCAGGCCGCGCTGGTCTTCGTACGGCCGTCGCCCGCGGGGTAGGCGGGCGGGGCGGTCTCGGGGCCGAACCGGTCCTGGACGCGGGCGAGGAAGGCGGCGTACGCCTCGTCGCTCAGGATCGGGTTGTGGAAGAAGGAGCCGGCGGACCAGGTGTCGTGGTCGGCGGGGTCGAGGACCATGCCCTTGCCGGCGCGCAGCCGCAGGACGGTCTCGCGGGCGGTGGCGGCGGGGACCCGGTCGCCGGCCTCGACGCCGAGGGCGCGGGCGGTCTCGGGGTACTTGATCGGCGCGGACAGCCCGCCCGCGTCCTCCAGGGCGAAGCGGACGCGCAGCACGACGTACCGCTCGGGCTGGTGCTTGAAGAGGCTGTTGCGGTACGAGAACGCGCACTCGGCGGCGGTCAGCGTGACCGTCTCGCGCCGGGTCCGGTCGTACGCGACGACCTCGGTGATGGTGTCGCAGACCTCCTGGCCGTACGCCCCGACGTTCTGGATCGGCGTCGCACCGGCGGAGCCGGGGATTCCGGCGAGGCACTCGATACCGGCGAGGCCGGCCTCGACGGTACGGGCGACGGCGTCGCTCCAGTTCTCGCCCGCGGCGAGCTCCAGGGTCGTGCCGTCGAGGACGAAGCCGGTGGTCGCGATGCGCAGGGCGGTGCCCTCGAAGCCGCGGTCGCCGATGACCAGGTTGCTGCCACCGCCGATGACGAGGAGCGGTGTGCCGCTCTCGTCCGCGGCGCGCACGGCCTCGACCACCTCGGCGTCGGTGGTCGCGGTGACCAGACGGGTGGCGGGGCCACCGAGGCGGAAGGTGGTCAGGGGGGCGAGGGGGGCGTCGTGGAGTTCCTGCACGTGGACAAGAGTACGGTCCGTACCCCTCGCATCCCTGCGGGGCCACGGACCGTACGTCACGAGCGGGATTCCCGTGCGGCGTCGGCCAGCCGACGCTCGGCTTCTGCCCAGGTGATCGGCAGCTCGGAGGCCGGGGCGCTCCAGAACGTGAAGGCCGATTCCCGCATGGAGGCGGCGGCGGCACGGGAACTGGAGCGGTGCGGCTCGCTGCGGGCGAACCGGTAGAGCGCGTCGCGGTCCTCCCAGGCGGAGAGGGTCAGGAAGGTCCGGCTGAGGACCCGGGCCCGGAGGGCGACGCCGTGGGCGCCGGGGGCCGAGCGGATCTGGCGGATGATGCCGGGCGACTTGAGGAAGAAGCGGAAGGCACCGACCAGGCTGTCGGTCTCGAACCGGGAGGCCATGATGTAGACCTCGGCACCGGGGGCGGGCACGGTGGGGGTGGACCAGGGGATGTCGGGCACGGCGTGCACTCCTTTGCGGCAGGGCGTACGGAGGACGGGGCTGCGCAGGTTCAGCTCGCGGCGGGAACCTTGTCCGGGGCCACGGCCACCCCGGCTCCGGCTCCGGCTGCGGCTGCGATCGGGGCGGGGGTCCGCAGCGCCCGCTTGCTGGGGACCAGGAGGGCGAAGGCCGCGGCCACGGCGACCGCGGCGGCGCCGATCCACAGCGCGGGCACGGTCCCGTCGGTGAAGGTCTGCGGGGATGCGTAGCCGCCCTGGGCCGAGAAGACGGAGGCCAGTACCGCGACACCGAGGGCGCCACCGACCTCGCGCAGCGCGTTGTTGGCGCCGGAGGCCTTGCCCTGGTCGGCGGGGGTCACCGTGGACATCAGGATGTTGGAGGCGGGGGCGAAGTACAGGGCCATGCCGACACCGCTGAGGATCAGGGCCGGGAGCTGGGCGGCGTACGAGACGTCCGTGCTCAGGATCGCGGCGAACCAGCCGAGGCCGAGGGCCTGGAGCGCGAGCCCGGTGGCGACGACGGGACGGCCGCCGATCCGGTCGGAGAGGATGCCCGCGATCGGGGCGACGATCATCGGCATGCCGGTCCAGGGGAGCATGCGCAGCCCGGCCTGGGTGGGCGTGTAGCCGGCGACGCCCTGGAGGAACTGGCTGAGCAGGAAGATCGAGCCGAACATTCCCAGGTACATCAGCAGGCTGGCCGCGTTGATCCCGAGGAATCCGCGGCCCAGGAAGAGCCGCATGGGGAGCATCGGGTTCGCGTGGCGGAAGCCGTGGTGGACGAACGCGCCGACGAGCGCGGTGCCGACGATCAGACCGGTGAGCACGGGGGCGCTGGTCCAGCCGTGCGCATTGGCGTTGACCAGGCCGTAGACGATGCCGAAGAGGCCGCCACTGATGAGGAGGGTGCCCGGAACGTCCAGCCGGGCGTTCGGGGCGGTGGACTCGGCCAGCTTCAGACGGGCGAGCGGGATCAGGGCCAGGCCGATCGGAACGTTCAGCCAGAAGATCCACTGCCAGGAGATGTGCTCCGTGAGGGTGCCCCCGATGAGCGGGCCGCTGGCGACGGCGAGGCCGCCGACGGCGCCGAAGATGCCGAGGGCCATGCCGCGGCGGGCCGGCGGGACTGCCGCGGTGAGCAGGGTGAGGGTGAGCGGCATCATGATCGCGGCGCCGACGCCCTGGACGGCGCGGGCGGCGATGAGCTCGTTGATGCCGGGCGAGAGGGCGGCCACGGCGGAGGCGCCGGTGAACACGGCCAGGCCGGACATGAAGAGCCTGCGCCGACCGAAGCGGTCCCCGAGGGCCGCGCCGAACATCAGGAGGACGGCGAAGGTGAGCGTGTACGCGTTCACCGTCCACTCCAGGTCCTCCAGCGCCCCGCCGAGGTCCTTGCGGATGGCGGGGAGGGCGGTGGTGACGACCAGGTTGTCGAGGGCCGCCATGAAACCGGCGACGGAGGTGAGGACCAGGGCCCAGACCGCCGGGGCGCGGAGCGCGGTGGCTCCGCGAGTGTCTCGGGTGTTCTCCATGCTGTTCACGACTCCCCTTGTTAGTTATTGCTGACTAACTTTCGCTGGCATGAAATTGCGGTTTGCGCGCCGCTCAGAGCGGGCGGCGCACTCGCCCGTCACTCACTCCCCCGGGGCGCCCTTGGCGCGAGCCGAGGGGTACAACCCCTCCCAGACCCGATGTCCGGGCGGGAAGCCCATGGCGGCCAGGGTGTTGATCAACATCCCGTACGCCATGAAGGTCGTGGTCTCGTTCACGTCGCCGCCCAGGGGGACGTGAACCGTGTCCCAGAGCTCCATCCAACCCTTCCGGACGAGCTCGCCGAGCTGATGGTCCCCGGCGGCCTCGGCGGCGGCGACGGTGACGTACATCTGGAGCTGCATCTGGAGCTTGTCCGGGTCTTCCGCAATGAGCCGGGTGTACGCCTCCGCCATGGCGTGCGTGGCCTCCTCCCCCTGCAACCCCTCGGCCGCGGCGGCGAAGACCTCGCGGGTGTCCCGCAGGCAGCGCTCGGCGGCGGCGAGGAAGATGGCCGGCTTGTTGGGGAAGAGACGGAACAGGTACGGCTGGGAGACGCCGACACGCTTCGCGATGACCTCGGTGGAGGTCCCGTAGTAACCGCCACGGGCGAACTCGTGCATCGCCGCGCGGATGACGCTCTCACGTCGCTCGTCTGCGCTCATCCTTGCCATACAGCTAACTTAGTGGCTGATCACTAACTTAGCAACCCCGGCGCGTGGCCCGACGGAAGCCCGGACCGAGGGCCGAGCCCACATGAGGCCATGAGGCCGGGGACCCCGGGGCGCACTCGCCGGTGACCCCCGCGCCGGCCCCGGCCCCGGCCCCGACCCCGGGCCGGGGCTGGGGCTGGGGCTGGGGCCGGAGTCCGTCGAAGTCGGAGCCAGCGGGCCGGGGCCGAGGAGCCGGCGGCCGGGACCCGGGAGCCAAGGGCCCCCGGGTGGGGGTTAGGCCAGGGCGACCACGGCTCGGGACATGCCCAGGACCTTCTGGCCCGCGCTCATCGCCGTCAGGTCGACCCTGACCCGGTTCTCCTCCAGCTTCGCCGCCACCTTGGCCGTGACCTCGATCACCGCACCCGCGTCGTCGTTGGGGACCACCACCGGCTTCGTGAAGCGCACGCCGTACTCCACGACCGCCCCGGGGTCGCCGACCCAGTCGGTGACCACGCGGATCGCCTCGGCCATGGTGAACATGCCGTGCGCGATCACGTCCGGCAGTCCGACCTCCTTGGCGAACTTCTCGTTCCAGTGGATCGGGTTGAAGTCGCCCGAGGCGCCCGCGTACCGCACGAGCGTGGCGCGCGTCACCGGGAAGGACCCCGCCGGCAGCTCGGTGCCGACCTCGACGTCGGCGTACTTGATCTGCGCAGTCATCTCAGGCCTCCTCGGGGGCGCGGGAGACGAGCTTCGTCCACGCCGTCACCACGTGCTCGCCGGTCTCGTCGTGGACCTCGCCGCGGATGTCGATGATGTCGTTGCCCGCCAGCGACTTCACGGCCTCGATGGTGGAGGTCACCGAAAGTCGGTCACCAGCGCGTACGGGCCGGGAGTACGCGAACTTCTGGTCGCCGTGCACGACGCGGCTGTAGTCCAGGCCGAGCTGCGGGTCCTCGACGACCTGGCCCGCCGCCGCGAACGTGATCGCGAACACGAACGTCGGCGGAGCGATCACATCCAGGTGACCGAACGCCTTGGCGACTTCGGGGTCGGTGTAGACGGGATTCGCGTCACCCACCGCAACCGCGAATTCGCGGATCTTCTCCCGGCCGACCTCGTACGGATCGGTGGGCGGGTAGCTCCGCCCCACGAAGGACTGGTCGAGCGCCATGGCTCCCTACCTCCTGTTGAAAGAAATCGGTTACGGAAACGACACGAGGCCGCCCCCCAATGAAGGGGACGACCTCATGACGGTGCCTGTATTCGAGACTTCGCTAGGGTCAGCGGGTCTCGCGGTGCGCGGTGTGCGTGTTGCAGCGCGGGCAGTGCTTCTTCATCTCAAGACGGTCCGGGTTGTTACGCCGGTTCTTCTTGGTGATGTAGTTCCGCTCCTTGCACTCCACGCAGGCCAGCGTGATCTTCGGGCGGACGTCGGTGGCAGCCACGTGAGTGCTCCTTGACGGACTATGGGACGGATGAACGCATAAAAGAGTAGCCGATCGGGAGACCGACCCCGCAATCGGCTACTGTGGGTAGCGGCGACCGGACTTGAACCGGTGACACAGCGATTATGAGCCGCTTGCTCTACCGACTGAGCTACGCCGCTTTGATGTGATCAGCTCCCCACCCGAGGGTGGGGAACCTCTCTCACCAGAGCCCCAATGCGGAATCGAACCGCAGACCTTCTCCTTACCATGGAGACGCTCTACCGACTGAGCTATTGGGGCGAGCGATGAAGACATTACACGGTTGCCGGCCCATCGCCCAAATCCTTTGCGGCGCCTGGCCTCCGAGGAGGCGGGGAAGGGTTTCTTGATCGGCTCCCGAGTGATCTAGAAGTAGATTTCGGGCCCGATTGTGGCCGAGCTCACAAAACTGCCCCGAACCCCGCCCCCGGGACCCGCCCCAGGAGAGCCCCGCGACGCCCACCCCCGGGGACCTGCCCCCCAAAGAGCCCCGCGGCGCCCGCCCCTGTACTTCATGCCCGCCCGCGTGCCGTTACGCCGCCCGCGCCCCACTGAGCGCGGGCGGCGTAGCGGCACGTACGCGGGCCACACCGGTACGACTATTGCGCTCCTCCGTGAAGCGGGGAGCCCCGCGCCCTAGGCTCTGAACACGCTGCGTGATCTTGGGCCGCAAGCCGCGGCCACCCGGCCCAGGAACCGCCCGAGCCACCGCAGGAGCGCGATGTCCGACAGCCAGCCGCAGCAGCCGTCCCCCTCCCCGCGCAAGGGCCGCGGCGAGGCAGGCGACCACGGGCCGCAGCGCCCGACCGACAACGCGAACCCGAGCGCCGCCGAGTCCACCACGCTCCTGCTCGCCGGAGCCCGCCTCACGGACGGCCGTACGGTCGACGTCCGGCTCGGCGGCGGTCGGATCCAGGCCGTCGGCACCGCGGGCAGTCTGCCCTCCCCCTTGCTCTCCCGGGTGGACCTGAGCGGCTACCTGCTGCTCCCCGCTCCCGCCGAGCCGCACGCCCACGGGGACACCGCTCTGACCGCCGACGGAGGGGGGCCCGTCTCGTACACGACCGACGAGGTACAGCGCCGGGCCACCGAGTCCGCCCTGCTCCAGCTCGGTCACGGCGCCACGGCCGTGCGTTCCCACGTCCGGATCGGGGACGTGCACGGTCTCGGCCCGATGGAGGCGGTGCTCCAGGCCCGCCGCTCACTGCGCGGTCTCACCGACCTGACGACGGTCGCCGTGCCCCGGCTGCTGACCGGGGTCGCGGGCGCCGAAGGGCTCTCCATGCTGCGGGACGCCGTGAAGATGGGCGCCTCCATCATCGGCGGCTGCCCGGACCTGGACCCGGACCCGACGGGCTTCCTCGAAGCCGTCCTGGAACTCGCGGCGGAGCACGGCTGCCCCGTGGACCTGCACACGGACGGTGACGATCCCGGCCGCCTGGCCCGGCTCGCGGCCATGGCCGGCGGGCTCCGCCCGGGGGTGACGATCGGCCCCTGCGGCGGCCTGTCGCGGCTCCCGCTGGACGTGGCGCACCGGGCCGCCGACCAGCTGGCCGCGGCCGGCGTACGGGTCACCTGCCTGCCCCAGGGCGACTGTGCGGCCCTGGAACGGCGCGGCCTGCGGACCGCCCCCGTACGGCTGCTGCGGTCCGCCGGGGTCCGGGTCGCGGCCGGCAGCGGGGCGCTGAGGGACGCCGGGAACCCGGTCGGCCGCGGCGACCCGCTGGAGGCCGCGTACCTGCTGGCCTCCCAGGGCGGGCTCCGGGCGGCGGAGGCCTACGCGTCGGTGAGCGGCGAGGCCCGGAAGGTCATGGGGCTGCCGGAGGTCCGGGTGGAGGCCGGGTTCCCGGCGGAGCTGCTCGCCGTGCGCGGGGACCGGATCGCGGGGGTGCTGTCCCTGGCCTACAGCCGGATCGTGATCCACCGCGGGCGGGTGGTAGCCCGGACGAGTGCCGTACGGGAGTACTGCGACTCGGCGGTCGCGGTGGCCCTGGACCTGCCCCGGCAGGGCCGTACGGAGCCCGGCAACTGAACGTTCGCCGGCCCGGGCGGCACACCCGTTCGCGGGCGGCGGCGCCCGGGGCGTCGTACGGTCGGGGCATGCGCATCGTCATCGCGGGTGGACACGGTCAGATCGCGCTGCGGCTGGAGCGACTGCTCGCCGCGCGCGGGTACGAGGTCGCGGGCATCATCCGCGACCCGGCACAGGGCGACGACCTGCGGGAGGTGAACGCCGAACCGGTGCTCTGCGACCTGGAATCGGCTTCGGTCGAGCACGTGGCCGGCATCCTGCACGGCGCGGACGTGGCGGTGTTCGCTGCCGGCGCCGGCCCGGGCAGCGGTGTCGCGCGCAAGGACACCGTGGACCGGGGTGCGGCGGTGCTGTTCGCGGACGCGGCCGAACGGGCCCGCGTACGGCGCTTCCTGATGGTCTCTTCGATGGGCGCGGACGCGTACCACGAGGGCGACGAGGTCTTCGACTTCTACCTACGGGCGAAGGGCGAGGCGGACGACCACGTGCGGACCCGGCTGGGCCTGGAGTGGACGGTCCTGCGGCCGGGCTCGCTGACCGACGACCGCGGAACGGGCCAGGTCCGCCTGGAGGCGGACACGGGCCCCGGTTCGGTCCCGCGCGACGACGTGGCGGCCGTGTTGGCGGAGCTGATCGAGACCCCGGCGACGGCCGGCCTGACCCTGGAACTGGTCCACGGTTCGACCCCGGTCGCAGTGGCGGTCAAGGACGTGGCGGGCAACTGAGGCGCCCTCAGAAATCGGCGGTCAGCCGGTCGTCGGAGCGTCCGACGGAGTCCTGCTGGTACCGGTCCTCGTAGGCCCGCCGGATCCGTTCGATGCGTGCGCTGCGCTCGTCCGCGTCCTTCTCGGGGTACAGCAGCACCACCTCGTACGGAGAACGAACAGGAGACCAGGACGATGCGACCGATGACCGGCTCGGACGTCGAACGGGCCGCGACCGAGATGGTGTCGGTCCTCGGCCCCCGCACCGGTGCGGACTGGCGGGTGCCGGCGGGTTCACTCGACTGGACCTGCTGGACGACAGCGGCCCACGTCGCCCACGACCTCCTGGCGTACGCCGCCCAGGTGGCCGCCCAGCCGTCGGACGCCTATCTGCCCCTCGACCTGCGCGCCCGGGGGCTCGCCCTCCGCTGGCTCCCGCCGGCCGGGCTCTCGGCCCTGGTGCTGGCCCGCCTCTTCCCGGACTCCCCGTCCGGCCCGGCTCCGCAGGTCCTCCTCTGGTCCGCCGGGCGCCTCGCCCTGCCGGACCGTCCCCGCCGCACGTCGTGGTCCTGGCGCGCGGCCCTCGCGCCGTCCGCAACGCCCGCCGCCACCGCCACCACCACCGCGGGTCCGCGGGCCGCGCGCACGGATCGTTGAGGCGCGGTCGAAGCCGGTTCGCGGGCAGGTCGAGGCCGAAGAATGAGGAGCGAAGAACGAAGAAACCCCCGCACATCGCGTTTCCGCAGATGAACGGGGGTTCCACTCGCGTGGCGGCGCCAGGATTCGAACCTGGGTAGGCTAAGCCGACGGATTTACAGTCCGCTCCCATTGGCCACTCGGGCACACCGCCATGGGATGTCGCCGGTGAGGCCGCTTTGGGGCGGTGCTCTGTGGCAACGACGTAAACGATACCCGATGCTCGGGGGTGCTTCGCCACCGGATTGATCAGCGCTGCGGGTGGGTGCGGTGGCTAGGCTTTGCGGAGCGGGCCGGGGATGTCCGGCCGCGCCCTCCGGGGCAATGACAGCCGACTTCAAGGAGCCACAGCACATGGCCGACTCCAGTTTCGACATCGTCTCGAAGGTCGAGCGGCAGGAGGTCGACAACGCCCTCAACCAGGCCGCCAAGGAACTCTCGCAGCGCTACGACTTCAAGGGCACCGGCGCCACCATCGCCTGGTCCGGCGAGAAGATCCTGATGGAGGCGAACTCCGAGGAGCGCGTCAAGGCCGTCCTCGACGTGTTCGAGACGAAGCTGGTCAAGCGCGGGATCTCGCTCAAGGCGCTCGACGCCGGTGAGCCCCAGCTGTCCGGCAAGGAGTACAAGATCTTCGCCTCGATCGAGGAGGGCATCTCCCAGGAGAACGCCAAGAAGGTCGCGAAGATCATCCGGGACGAGGGTCCCAAGGGCGTCAAGGCCCAGGTCCAGGGCGAGGAGCTGCGCGTCAGCTCCAAGAGCCGCGACGACCTGCAGGCCGTCCAGGCCCTCCTCAAGGGCAAGGACCTGGACTTCGCGATCCAGTTCGTGAACTACCGCTGATCACGGGTCACACCTGCCGTCCGGCGGTCCGGCGGTCCTCGCAGGACCGCCGGGCCGCGGCGTTTGCGGGGGCGTGTGGGTCGTTGTGCCCGGCGTGCGCGGCGCATGCGCCGCAGCGGCCTCCGATGACCACTTGGGCAGCGGTGCGCGCGCCCGCCACGCTGGTGGAATCCACCACGGCGTGACAGGGAGGGCTCTCGGATGCCTGGGGTCGACACGTTTCGCGAAGACTTCGGAGCGTCCGTCGTCGTGGCACTCGTCGCGCTGCCCCTCTGCGTGGGCGTGGCCGTCGCCTCCGGTGTGCCCGCCGAACTGGGGATCGTCACCGGGGTGGTGGGCGGGCTGGTGACCGGATGGTTCCGCGGGAGTTCACTCCAGGTGAGCGGGCCGGCCGCAGGGCTCACCGTGCTCGTCTACGAGGCGGTGCAGACCCACGGAGCAGCCGCCCTCGGGGTGCTGGTGCTGGCCGCCGGGATGATGCAGTTGGGCATGGGGGCGCTGCGGCTGGGGCGGTGGTTCCGGGCGATCTCCGTCGCCGTCGTGCACGGGATGCTGGCCGGGATCGGACTCGTACTGATCGCGGGGCAGTTATACGCCCTGGGCGGTGTGCAGGGACCCCACGGAACCCTGGCGAAACTGGGCGCGGTGCCGGGGCTCTTCGGGCGGGTCGACTGGGCCGCCGTGGCGCTCGGGGCCGGGACCATCGCCGTCCTCGTGGCCTGGCGCCGGCTGCCCGCCCGGCTGCGCCTCGTACCGGGCGCGCTCGTCGGGGTGGCCGCCGCCACCGCCGCGTCCGTGCTGCTGCGGCTGCCCGTCGAGACGGTGCACGTGACGGGCGTGCTGGCGGCCGTGGCCCCGCCCGACTGGGAGGACTTCGGGGTACTGGCCTCCTCCGGGGCCTTCGGAACCGTGATCGCCCTGGCACTGATCGCCTCGGCCGAGACCCTGTTCAGCGCGGCTGCCGTGGACCGCATGCACGACGGGCCCCCGACCCACTACGACCGGGAACTGATGGCCCAGGGCGTCGGCAACACCGTCTGCGGACTGCTCGGCGCGCTACCGATGACCGCCGTGATCGTACGCAGTGCCGCCAACGTGGAGGCCGGGGCACGCACCCGGGCGTCCCGGATCCTGCACGGTGGCTGGCTGCTCGTGTTCGCCGTGGCGCTGCCGCAGCTCCTCCAGGTGGTGCCGCTGGCCGCACTGGCCGGGGTGCTGCTGCATGCGGGCTGGAAGCTGCTGCCGGTACGTGCGGTGGCCGGCCTGTGGAAGACGCACCGGGGCGAGGCGGTGGTGCTGGTGGCGACGGCCGCCGCGATCGTGGCCACCAACCTTTTCGAAGGGGTTCTGGTCGGGTTGGGGCTCGCCGTGGCGAAGGCAGCCTGGGAGACCTCGCAGGTGCACATCGAGGGGGTGTGGGAGGGCGGGGAGCTGCACGTGCAGGTCATGGGGAGCGCCAGTTTCCTGCGGCTGCCGAAGCTGCTCGACGAGTTGGACGCACTGCCGACCGGTCAGCCCGTACGCCTCGATCTGAGCGGGCTGCGCCACCTCGACCACGCCTGTCTGACCGCCCTGCGCGGGTGGGAGCAGAACCGGGCGCCCCTGGCCGGTCGGAAGGGCGTCATCTAGCCCAGTTACCCTCCGCCCGTGGACAACGGACTGAGACGCACACTGGGAGTCTTCGACGCGGTGGTCGTCGGGCTGGGCGCGATGGTCGGGGCGGGCATCTTCGCCGCCCTGGCCCCTGCGGCGCGCGCGGCGGGGCCGGCGGGCGGCATGCTCCTCGCCGCCCTCGCGGTGGCGGCCTTGATCGCCTACTGCAACGCGCACTCCTCGGCGCGGCTGGCCGCCCGGTATCCGGCCTCCGGGGGGACCTACGTGTACGGACGCGAACGGCTCGGCCCGTTCTGGGGATACCTGGCCGGCTGGGGCTTCGTCATCGGCAAGACCGCCTCGTGTGCGGCGATGGCGCTCACGGTCGGGGCGTACGTGTGGCCCGGGCAGCAGCACGCCGTGGCCGTCGCCGCGGTGGTGGCCCTGACCGCTGCGAGCTACGGCGGCGTACAGAAGTCCGCCCGGATCGCCCGGGTGATCGTGGCGGTGGTCCTGGCGGTGCTGGCCGGGGTCGTCGTGGTGTGCCTGTCCTCCGGCGCGGCCGATGCCGGACGTCTCGGCGGCGCCGGAGGTACGGGCGGCGGCCCGGCGGGCATCGTCGGGCTGCTCCAGGCCGCCGGGCTGCTGTTCTTCGCGTTCGCGGGATACGCCCGGATCACCACCCTGGGTGAGGAGGTCCGCGATCCGCAGCGCACGATCCCGCGGGCGATTCCGCTGGCCCTGGGGATCGCCCTGTTCGTGTACGCCGCGGTGACGGTGGCCGTGTTGTCGGTCCTGGGTGCCGACGCCCTGGCGGGTTCGACGGCCCCGCTGGCCGACGCGGTCCGGGCGGCCGGGTGGTCCGAACTGACCCCCGTGGTCCGGGTCGGTGCGGCCCTGGCAGCGCTGGGCTCGCTGCTGGCGCTGGTGCTCGGGGTATCGCGGACCACCCTGGCGATGGCCCGGGACGGGCACCTCCCGCGCACGCTGGCCGCCGTACACCCCCGGCACCAGGTGCCGCACCACGCCGAACTCGCCGTGGGTGCGGTGGTCGCGGTGCTCGCCGCGACCACCGATCTGCGGGGCGCGATCGGCTTCTCCTCGTTCGGCGTGCTGGCCTACTACGCGATCGCGAACGCTTCGGCGTGGACCCTCGGCTCGGGCGTCAAGGGCCGGACCGTGGCGGCGGTCGGGCTGTCCGGCTGCATCGTACTGGCCTGTGCGCTGCCCGCGGCGTCGGCGGTCGCGGGTGCCGCGGTACTGGCCGTGGGCGCGCTGGCCTACGGCGTGCGCTCGCGGATCGTACGCAGGACCTGAAGCGCACGCCCGCGGGGATCGCCCGGAGCCTGAGCGCGCCTACGCGTGCGTGTGGGCCTGGGCCTGGGCCTGGGCTGCCGGCTCCGGGTGCGCCGTCAGTTCCCGCTCTCCCGGGGCCCCTTGTCCGCGTCGTCGCGCGCCGAGTCGTACCCGATGAAGTACGTGGGTCGGCGCTGCACGGCGGTGTAGATCCGCCCGATGTACTCGCCAAGCAGCCCGACGCAGATCAGCTGTACGCCGCCGAGGAAGAGCATGGCGACGAAGAGCGAGGTCCAGCCGGGCACGGTCTTGCCGACGAGGAAGATCACCAACGTCACGGCGATCATGAGGAAGCAGACGATGAAGCTGATGACGCCGAGCCAGGTCGCGAGCCTCAGCGGGGCGGCCGAGAAGTTGGTGATGCCGTCAACGGCGAGGCGGATCATCTTGCTCAGCGGGTACTTGGTCTCGCCCGCCACCCGCTCGCCCCGCCGGTACGTGACCTGCCCGCTCGGGAAACCGAGCCACGGCACCAACAGCCGGTAGACCTGGTGCTGGTCGGGGAGGGTCTTGAGGGCCTCGACGGCCTCGCGGCTGAGCAGCCGGAAGTCCCCGGCCTGCGCGGGCACCTGCTTGCCGACCATGCGGCGCATCAGCCAGTAGTAGGCGCCGGCGGTGCGGCGCTTGAAGCCGGTGTCGGTGCTGCGGTCGGAGCGGACGCCGTAGACGATGTCGAGGTTCTCCGACCGGGCCAGCTCCAGCATCTCCGGTATCTTCTCCGGCGGATCCTGGAGGTCCGCGTCGATGCTGGCCACGTACGCCCCGACCGAGCTGTGCAGGCCGGCGCGCAGGGCGGCCTGGTGGCCGGAGTTGCCGCGCAGCCGGACGATGCGGAGTTCGGGCCAGTCCGTGCGGAACTTCTCCAGGAGTTCGGCGGTCCGGTCGGTGCTGCCGTCGTCGACCGCGAGGACCTCGTACGGGACCCCGGTGTCGTCGAGCACCGGCCGCAGGCGGCTCACCAGGGCGGGGAGGGCCTCTTCCTCGTTGTACATCGGCACGATGACCGACAGGGTCGTGGCCGAGCTGGCAGCCGACACTGATTCTTCCTGCCCGTGAGTTCCTGCGATGCTCGGTCGTCTAGCGGGACGCGAACGGCGCGTCGGTCGGGACGATCTCGCGTCCCAGCGGCAGCAGGGACAGCGGAACCATCTTGAAGTTCGCGATGCCGAACGGGATTCCGATGATCGTGACGCACAGGGCGATGCCGGTGACGATGTGCCCGATGGCCAGCCACCAGCCCGCCAGGACCAGCCACAGGACGTTGCCGATGCAGGAACCCGCACCCGCGTCGCGGCGCTCGACCGTGGTGTAGCCGAAGGGCCAGAGGGCGTACACAGCGATGCGGAAGGCCGCGATGCCGAACGGGATTCCGATGATCGTGACGCACAGGAGGCAGCCGGCGAGGCAGTAGCCCAGGAACAGCCAGATGCCGCTGAGGAGGAGCCAGATGATGTTGAGGATGGTCTTCACTGCCTACGGCCTGCCATCTGTTCGAGCCGAGCGATGCGCTCGGCCATCGGAGGGTGCGTCGAGAACATCTTAGAAAGGCCCTCACCCGGGCGGAACGGATTGGCGATCATCATGTGGCTCGCGGTCTCCAGCCTGGGCTCGGGGGGCAACGGGAGCTGCTTGGTGCCGGCGTCCAGCTTGCGCAGGGCGCTGGCCAGGGCGAGCGGATCGCCGGTGAGCTGGGCACCGGACGCGTCGGCCTCGTACTCGCGCGAGCGGCTGATGGCCAGTTGGATCACGGACGCGGCCAGCGGGCCCAGGATCATGATCAGCAGCATGCCGAAGATGCCGGGACCCTCGTCGTCGGAAGACCGGCCGACCGGGATCAACCAGGCGAAGTTCACCAGGAACATGATGACGGAGGCGAGGGCTCCGGCGACGGAGGAGATGAGGATGTCGCGGTTGTAGACGTGACTCAGCTCGTGGCCGAGCACCCCGCGCAGTTCGCGCTCGTCGAGTATGCGCAGGATGCCCTCGGTGCAGCAGACCGCGGCGTTGCGCGGATTGCGGCCGGTCGCGAAGGCGTTCGGCGCTTCCGTGGGCGAGATGTAGAGCCGGGGCATGGGCTGGCGCGCGGAGGTGGAGAGCTCGCGCACCGTCCGGTAGAGCTGGGGCGCCTCGAACTCGCTGACGGGGCGGGCGCGCATCGCGCGTAGAGCCAGCTTGTCGCTGTTCCAGTACGCGTACGCGTTCGTCCCGAGGGCGACGAGGACGGCGATGATCAGGCCGCCGCGCCCGAAGAAGCTTCCGATGAGGATGATGAGTGCGGACAGGCCGCCGAGGAGTACGGCGGTCTTGAGCCCGTTGTGCCGGCGGTGCACGGTACGCCCTCCAAGTGGTGCGGCAGGAGAACCCGGCTGGGGTCTACGGTCCAGTGGACCCTCCCTCCCTGGTCAACGCGAGGTGGGGGCGTCTGGTTCCCAGGACGTGCCGGCCCCGCCGCCCAGGTGTCAGGGGCGGCGGGAGCGCGGCGGGCGTTGCTCCGTACGGGGGGCGCGACGGCTGCGCACGGGGTCCCCGCAGGTCCGGCGGGTCCAACGGGGCCCGCAGCCCGCACGGGTCCTGCACGGCTCTACTGCGGGAACAGGCTGCCCGAGGCGAAGCGCAGCACCAGCTGCGGGGCGCCCGAGATCACCACGGCGGTGACGGCCGTGAGCACGATCGCGGCGGTCACCGGCCACGGGGTCTCGGTACGCGCCTCCGCGAAGGTGACCTCCTGGGCGGGGCCCTCCTGGGCGCGGAAGAGGAGCGCCGTCCAGCGCAGGTAGTAGTAGAGGGCCATGACGACGTTGATCGCCATGACCACGGCCAGCCAGCCCAGCCCGGCATCGACCGCGGAGCCGAAGACGGTGACCTTGGCGAAGAGGCCGACGATGCCTGGCGGCAGGCCCGCCAGGCAGAGCAGGAAGAAGGCCAGCGCGAGGGCGGCGGCCGGGCGCTGCGCGTACAGGCCGCGGTAGTCGCTGATCCGGTGGAGCGGCTTCGTACGGCCGACCAGCGCGGCCACGGCGAAGGCGCCGAGGTTCACGACGGCGTACATGAGGGCGTACGCGACGGTGGAGCCGATCTGGTCGCGCTCGGCGTACGCGGCGGCGGCGATCGGGACCAGCAGATAGCCGGCCTGGCCGACCGAGGACCAGGCGAGCAGCCGTACGGCACTGTGGGGCCGGTCGGCGTCCTGGCTCAGCGCGGCCGCGTTGCCGAGGGTCATGGTGAGCGCGGCGAGGACGGCGAGGGCCGGGCCCCAGACGTCGGAGTACGCCGGAAAGGCGATCACCGTGACGAGGATGAGGCCGGTGAAGCCGACGGCCTTGCCGATCACCGAGAGGTAGCCGGCGATGGGCAGCGGCGCGCCGACGTAGGTGTCCGGCACCCAGAAGTGGAAGGGGACGGCGGCGGTCTTGAAGGCGAAGCCGACGAGGGTGAGCGCGACGCCGACCATGGCGAGGGTGTCGAGCTGGCCGGGGACGTCTTCCAGCCGGTCGGCGACCTGGGCCAGGTGCAGGGTCCCGGTGGCGGCGTAGACGAAGCTGATGCCCATGAGCGACACGGCGGTGGCCGTGACGGAGGAGAGGAAGAACTTGAGGGCGGCCTCGGAGGAGAGCCGGTCGCCGCGGCGCATGCCGACGAGGGCGAAGGCGGGCAGCGAGGCGACTTCGAGGGCGACGATCAGGGTGGCGAGGTCGCGGGAGGCGGGCAGCAGGGCGGCGCCTGCGGCGGAGGAGAGCAGCAGGAACCAGTACTCGCCGGCCGGCATGCGCGCGTCGCGGACGGTGGTGACCGACAGGAGGGCCGTGACCAGGGCGCCGGCCAGCACCAGGAACTGGATGACGAGCGCGAAGTGGTCGGCGGTGTAACTGCACGCGGTGGGGTCGACGGTGAGGCAGAAGGTGGCGCGGTCGCCGGCGCGCAGTGGCAGCAGGGTGGCGGTCGCGGCGGCGAGGCCGGCCACGGAGAACCAGCCGAGCAGCGGCTTGTGCCGCTCCGGCACGAAGAGGTCGGCGACCAGGACGACCAGGGCGACGGCGGCGGTGAGCACCACGGGGGCGATCGCGAGCCAGTCGACCGTCTGGACCAGGGTGGCGGTCTCGGCGGCCGGGGTGGACAGGGCCGTCATGCGTTGCCTCCTGCGAGGAGCTTCTGGACGGCCGGGTCGGTGAGGCCGAGGAGGACCGCGGGCCACAGGCCGGCGAGGACGGTGAGGGCCGCGAGCGGGGTCCAGGCGGCGAACTCGTAGCGCTGGATGTCCGCGAGGGCGAGCGCGGGCTCGGGCTGGGCCTTGGGGTCGCCCATGCAGACGCGCCGTACGACGACCAGCAGGTAGGCGGCGGTGAGCAGGGTGCCGAACGCACCGAAGGCCATGTAGGTGAGGAAGGCGGGCCGGGACAGGCCCTCGGCCGGGTCGAACGCGCCGAACAGGGCCAGCATCTCGCCCCAGAAGCCTGCGAGGCCCGGCAGGCCGAGGGAGGCGACGGCGGCGAAGGCGAGGAGGGCTCCGAGGCGGGGGGCGCGGCCGTAGAGGGCGGCG
Source organism: Streptomyces sp. NPDC006430 (assembly GCF_040612395.1). Classification (NCBI taxonomy): domain Bacteria; kingdom Bacillati; phylum Actinomycetota; class Actinomycetes; order Kitasatosporales; family Streptomycetaceae; genus Streptomyces; species Streptomyces sp. NPDC006430. Next base: position 12,060 of record NZ_JBEXQA010000025.1, on the reverse strand, counting down.
CCGGTGGCTCCGGCGAGGGTGTCGAGGTCGGCGGTGTTGTAACGGTCTTTGAGCGCACCGACAAGAAAGAAGAGAAGGCCGGTGATCAGACCGTGCGCGATGTTGGCGAAGAGCGCGCCGTTGACTCCTGTGGGGGTCATCGAAGCGATGCCGAGGAGGACGAAGCCCATGTGGCCGACGGAGGAGTACGCGATGAGGCGCTTGAGGTCGCCCTTGTTTCCCTTGCGGGCGAGCGAGAGGCAGGCGAGGGATCCGTAGACGATGCCGACGGCGGCGAAGGCGCCCAGGTAGGGGGCAAAGGTCGCCATGCCGTCGGGGGTGACGGGGAGCAGGATGCGGACGAACCCGTAGGTGCCCATCTTGAGCAGGACGCCGGCCAGCAGGACGGAGCCGACGGTGGGCGCGGCCGTGTGGGCGTCGGGCAGCCAGCTGTGCAGCGGCCACATCGGGGTCTTCACGGCGAGGCCGATGCCGATGGCCAGAACGGCCAGCAGTTGGGTGGTGTGGGTCAGTTCGCGACCGTTGTCGGAGGCGAGCGCCACCATGTCGAAGGTGCCGCTGTTCAGCCCGATCAGCAGCAGTCCGAGGAGCATGACCACGGAGCCGAGGAGGGTGTACAGGATGAACTTCCAGGCGGCTGCCTGCCGCTGGGCACCGCCCCAGCGGGCGATGAGGAAGTACATCGGGATGAGGACCATCTCGAAGGCGAGGAAGAACAGCAGCAGGTCGAGGACGGCGAAGGTCGCGAGGGTGCCGGACTCCAGGACGAGCAGCAGTGCGACGAAGGCCTTGGCGGAGGGGCCCTCGGGGAGCTTGAAGTAGCTGTAGACCGCGCAGAGGAAGAACAGCAGCGCGGTCATCAGGAGGAGGGGGAGCGAGATGCCGTCGATGCCGAGGTGGATCCGGACGTTCAGCGCTTGGATCCAGCTGATGTCCGTCGTCGCCTGGAAGCGGGACGGGGCGTCGCGGTCGAAGCCCAGTGCGAGGGCGATCGCCGCGGCGAGGATCACGCCGGTCACGGTCACGCCGTGGCGCAGCACGGCCTGTTCGGGGCTCTTGCCCTTGAGTCCGGGCGGGGGTGGCAGGAGGGCCGCGGCGGCGCCGAGGAGCGGTGCGGCCACGACGAACGCCAGAAGGAACTGCATCACGGACGGGCTGATATCAATCACGGCTGACTCACGGCTCACGATCCGGCGTTGACGTTGGCGAGGACGGCGGTGGCGATCGCCAGGACCACGGCGCCGGCGAGCAGGGCGCTCAGGTAGCTCTGCACGTTGCCGGTCTGGGCCCGGCGCACGAGGCTGCCGAGCAGCCGGGGGCCGGTGCCCGCGCCACGGACGTATGTGTCCACGACCTCGCGGTCGAGGAAGCGGACGAGGCTCGCGGCCGCTCGGACGGGCCGGACGAACAGCCGGTCGTAGACGGCGTCGAGGTGGAATCCGACGGCCGCGTGGCGGTGGAGCGGTCCCAGTAGCGCGCGACCGGGGTCGGGTGCGGTGCCGGCCGGGACGGCGGGGTGGTCGTGGGTGACCTCGGCGACCTCGGGGGTCTCGGCGGCGGACTCTGCGACGGCGAGGGACACGGACACGCCGACTCCGTACCCTTCCGCGGCGGCCTTGGCCGTGGCGCGCTGCCACAAGGCGTAGGTCAGCAGGCCGCCGATGACGGCGGCGCCGGTACCGAGGACCGAGGTGGTCAGTGTCGGGGTGAGCTTCCTGCCGTCGAACCAGTCGGCGATCGGTCCGGCAGCGAGACCGAAGCCGATCGACGGGATCGCCAGCAACCACAGCACCCCGGTCATGGCGACGGGTTCCTTGCCGTGGTCGGGTGCGGCGGCGCCCCGGCCGCGGAAGGCCATCAGCCACAGGCGGGTGGCGTAGGCGGCGGTGAGCAGAGCGGTCAGCACGCCGGCGACCAGCACCAGCCAGCCGGCGGCGCCGGGCACGGACTCCGCGTGGCCGCCGGCGGCGTGCTCGGCGGCGACGAGGACGGATTCCTTGGAGAAGAAGCCGGCGAAGGGCGGGATCGCGGCGAGCGCGAGGAGCGCGATCGTCATGGTCCAGAAGGCGTCGGGGATGCGCCCCGCCAGGCCGTCCATCCGGGACATGGCGGCCAGGGAGTTCGTCCCGGCGGCGTGGATGATCACGCCCGCACCGAGGAACAGGAGTGCCTTGAAGGCACCGTGGGACAGGAGGTGGAAGACGGCGGCGCCGCGGTCGCCGACGGCCAGGGCCCCGGTCATGTAGCCGAGCTGGCCGATCGTGGAGTAGGCGAGGACGCGCTTGATGTCGTCCTGGGCCAGGGCCGCGAGACCCGAACCGACCATCGTGATGGCTGCCATGGCGGCCATCACCACCAGCGCGGCCTGGGAGGCCTCGAACACCGGGAGGAGGCGGGCGACGAAGTAGACGCCGGCGGCGACCATGGTCGCCGCGTGGATCAGCGCGGAGACCGGCGTGGGGCCCGCCATGGCGTCCGGGAGCCAGGTGTGCAGCGGGAACTGCGCGGACTTGCCGGCGACTCCGGCGAGCAGGAGCAGTGCGATCAGCGTCGGGTGGTCGAGTCCGCCCGCGGCGACGGTGCCGAGGATCTTGGTGATCTGGAAGGAGCCGGCATCGGTGGCGAGGGCGAACAGGCCGATCAGGAAGGGGACGTCGCCGAGCTTGGTGACGAGGAAGGCCTTCAGGGAGGCGGAGCGGGCCGCCTCGGTCTCCCAGTAGTGACCGACCAGGAAGTACGAGCAGATGCCCATGACTTCCCAGCCGACCAGCAGCACCATCAGGTCGCCGGAGTAGACGACGAGCAGCATCGCGGAGGTGAACAGGGAGACCAGGGCAGCGTACGAGGGGTAGCGCGGGTCCTCGCGCAGGTACGCCGTCGAGTACAGCTGTACGCAGGTGGCGACGACACCGACCAGGACGGCGACGAGCGCGGCGAAGCCGTCGATGTAGAGCGAGAGGTCGATCGGTACGGAGCCGGTCGGGGTCAGCTCGGTCGCGGTTTCGATCGCCTTGCCGCCGCCCTGCCGGACGGCGACGAGGACGGCCAGAACGGCTGCGGCCAACGCGGGCAGCACCGCGAGCGGCCGGACGAAGCCGGGCGCGCCGCGGCCGAGGAACAGTCCCGCCACCGCACCCAGGAAGGGCAAGAGCGGGACGAGGACGGCGAGGGTCGTGGTGCTCACGCGGCGACCTCCGGCCGTGCGGTGCTCGGGTCGGTGTGGGGGTCGGTGCTGCGGCCGGGCTCATGGCCCTCGGCGGTGTCGCGGAGCCGGTCGACGTCCGAGGTGCCGCGGTTGCGGTACACCATCAGCACGATCGCGAGGCCGATGCCGATCTCGGCGGCTGCGATCGCGATGGTGAAGAGGGTGAGGGCCTGGCCGGCGTGCAGCGTGTCGCGCAGCCAGACGTCGAAGGCCACCAGGTTGAGGTTGACGGCGTTCAGCATCAGCTCGACGGACATCAGGACCAGGATGGCGTTGCGGCGGGCGAGCACTCCGTACAGGCCCGTGCAGAAGAGGAGCGCCGCGAGCACGGCGGGGTAGGCGAGGTGCATCAGCGCTGCTGCCCCTTCTTGTCGGCGGGTTCGCCGGCGGCGGCGTCCTTGCGGGAGAGCACGATGGCTCCGATCAGGGCCGCGAGGAGGAGGACGGAGAGCGCCTCGAAGGGCAGCACCCAGTGCTGGAAGAGGATCTCACCGGAGACCTTGGTGGAGCCCTGGACGGGTCCGTCGAGGTCGATCCAGGTGGTGCGGAAGGCGTCGACGACGACCCAGACGAGCGCGGCGGCCGCGCAGAGCGCGACGCCGAGCGCGACCCAGCGGTTGTTCGAGTCGGCGTCCGGGGAGCGACCGATGGGGGCCTTGGTGAGCATCAGTCCGAAGAGGAGGAGGACGACCACCGAACCGAGGTAGATCAGGACCTGGACCCAGGCGATGAACTCGGCGGTCAGCAGGAGGTACTCGACGGCGATGCCGCCGAGCGCGACGACCAGCCAGAGGGCGGCGTGCACCAGTTGCTTGGTGGTGACCGTGATCACGGCCGCGCCGAGGGTGGCGAGGCCGACGAGGACGAAGGCGATCTCGACGCCGGTCGGGGAGAGGAACCCGTTGCCCGTCGCCGCGGCGGCCAGGGCGGTGGCTGCGGGGGTCACGCGTCTCCCTCCGGGGTCGTCGGCGCATCGGTGTCGTGAGCGGTGCCGGGCTCGGCAGCCGCCGCGGCAGCTGCCGCTGCCGCCGCTGCTGCCACGGCCTCGGCCTTCTCCACCGCCTTGCGGGCGGCGGCGATCTCCTTGGGTTCCTCGGCGGCCGGGTCCAGGGCGGGCGGGGCCGGGACGGTCCACATCCATTCGCGCAGCTTGTCGCGCTCGTGGGTGAGTTCGAGGATGTCGGTCTCCGCGTACTCGAACTCCGGCGACCAGAAGAGGGCGTCGAAGGGACACACCTCGATGCAGATGCCGCAGTACATGCAGAGCGAGAAGTCGATGGCGAACCGGTCGAGGACGTTGCGGCTGCGCTCGCGACCGCCGGGGGTGGCGGCCGGGACCGTCTCCTTGTGGGAGTCGATGTAGATGCACCAGTCGGGGCACTCGCGGGCGCACAGCATGCAGACCGTGCAGTTCTCCTCGAACAGACCGATGACCCCGCGGGTGCGGGGCGGGAGCTCGGGCTGCGCGTCGGGGTACTGGGCGGTGTGCGCGCGCTTCGTCATCGTGCGCAGGGTGACGGCGAGGCCCTTGGCGAGGCCGGATCCGGGGATGGGCATTACTGGATCGCCACCTTCACGATGCCGGTGAGCGCGATCTGCGCGAGCGCGAGCGGGATGAGCGTGGTCCACGCGAGCTTCTGGAGCTGGTCCTCGCGCAGCCGCGGATAGCTGACGCGCAGCCAGATCACGACGAAGGCGAGGACGGCCGTCTTGAGGAGGGTCCAGACCCAGCCGTCGGCGACGGGCCCGTGCCAGCCTCCGAGGAAGAGGACGGTGGTGAGCGCGCAGAGGACGACGATGCCGGCGTACTCGGCGAGCAGGAACAGTGCGAAGCGCAGGCCGGTGTACTCGGTGTACGCGCCGAAGATGATCTCGGAGTCGGCGACGGGCATGTCGAAGGGCGGCCGCTGGAGTTCGGCGAGGCCGGCGGTGAAGAAGACCAGCGCGCCGACGATCTGCCAGGGCAGCCACCACCACTGGAACGAGTCGAGGATGCCGGGGAGGGACACGGTCCCGGCGGCCATGGCGACGGAGGCGGCGGCGAGCAGCATGGGGAGCTCGTACGCGAGGAGCTGCGCGGCGGCGCGCAGGCCGCCGAGCAGCGAGAACTTGTTGGCGGAGGCCCAACCGGCCATCAGGCTGCCGAGGACGCCGACGCCCATGACGGCGAGCACGAAGAACAGCCCGGCGTCGATGACCTGGCCGACGGCGCCCTCGCCCGGGCCGATCGGGATGGCGACGAGGACGAGGAGGTACGGGAGCAGGGCGACGGCGGGGGCGAGCTGGAAGATGCGGCGGTCGGCGCCTGCGGGGACCACGTCCTCCTTCTGCGCGAACTTCACGCCGTCGGCGACGAGCTGGGCCCAGCCGTGGAAGCCGCCGGCGTACATGGGGCCGAGGCGGCCCTGCATGTGCGCCATCACCTTGTGCTCGGTCTGCCCGACGACGAGCGGGAGCACGAGGAAGACGGCGAAGACGACGATCAGTCGCAGGGCGACGTCGAGGACGTCGTTCACGCGTCGCCTCCGTTGTCGGGTTCGGTGGTGTGGGTGGTGGGGCCTGAGCCGGCTTCGCCCTCGCCGGAGCGCGAGGTCCCGGCCTCGCCCTCCGGACCGCGCTCGGGCGCGGGCTCCGGACCGGCCGCGGACTCGGGACCGGATGCGGGCTCCGGACCGGGCTCGGGCTCGGGCTTGCGCTCGGGCTCTTCGAAGGCGGGCTTCGGGTTGTGCCAGGGCGCGTCCGTGCTGCGGGGGGCGGGGCGCCTGCCCGGTGCCACCAGGCCGCCGGACCCCGGCCCCGGCTCGGGTGCCGGGCTCTGGCTGACGGAGCCGTCGCCGGCGGAGCGGGTACGGCGGGCCGGGCGGGGCGCGGCCGGGGACGGAGGCGGGCCTTCGGTCGGCGGGGTGGCGGGCGTGGCTCCGGTGTCCGCCGGCGTCACCGCCTGGCTCGCCGAGCCGTCCGTCACCGAGCGGGTACGGCGGGCCGGGCGGGGGGTGGCTTCGGCTTCGGCGGCCTGGGTGGCCGAGCCCTCCGCCGCCGTGCGGGTACGGCGGACCGGGGCGCCCTCGCGCGGCGTGCGCGCCGGGGCGCCCTCGCGCGGAGCGCGGGCCGTCCGGGCCGGGCGGGAGGGCGCCGGCGGCAGCTGGCCCTTGAGCGGGCCCCAGTCGTTGGGGTCCGGCACGCCCGGCGGCAGCATCTGGCGGCGCTTCGGGGCGTCCGGATCGTGGGCCTCGCCCGGTTCCTTGGCTCCGGGCCAGGCCTTCGCAACGCGCGCGGCCAGGACGAAGTCCTTGCGCAGCGGGTGTCCCTCGAAGTTCTCCGGGAGCAGGAGCGGCACCAGGTGGGGGTGGTCGGTGAAGCGCACCCCGAACATCTCGAACGTCTCGCGCTCGTGCCATTCCGCGCCCGCGTAGATCGAGACCGCGGAGGGGAGGGAGGGCGCGCCGTGCGGGACCGTCGTCCGCAGCAGCAGGCGGCGTACGCGGTGGTTCTCCAGCGATACGACGTGGGCGCAGACGCGGAAGCCGGTGCCCGGCTCGTCCACCGCGCTCAGCCAGTCGAAGTAGGTGCAGCCCAGCTTGTCGCGGGCGATCTCCAGCGAGGGGATCCAGCTTCCGACCGGGACGTCGACCGTCAGGACGTCGTACGCGTGCTCGGCCACGGCCTCCGCGCCGAAGATCGTCGCAACGGCGCCGGGGAGCGAGTCGTAAAGGTTCATGCGCCCGCTCCCGGCGCCGACGGGGGTGTGACCAGGCCGCTGGTGAGCTGGGAGACCGAGGGGCAGGTGGCGTAGCGCTCCGCCAGCGACTCCCGAGCGATCTTCTCCTGGAGTTTGAGGATGCCCTGGAGCAGCGCTTCCGGGCGCGGCGGGCAGCCGGGGACGTAGACGTCCACCGGGATGATCTGGTCGACGCCCTTCGTGACGGAGTACGAGTCCCAGTACGGCCCGCCGCAGTTGGAGCAGGCTCCGAAGGAGATGACGTACTTCGGCTCCGGCATCTGCTCGTAGAGCCGCTTCACGGCCGGGGCCATCTTGTCCGTCACGGTGCCCGAGACGATCATCAGGTCGGCCTGGCGCGGGCCGGGCGCGAAGGGGATGACGCCGAGCCGGATGAAGTCGTGGCGCGCCATCGACGCGGCGATGAACTCGATCGCGCAGCAGGCGAGGCCGAAGTTGAAGACCCACAGGCTGTAGCGGCGGCCCCAGTTGAGGACCACCTTCATCGGTTCCGGGGCCAGCCGTGAGAGGACCCCCAGCCTCTTGGGCTCCGGAAGCAGTTGGCCCTCGGCGGTGGTCACAGCCGGTGTCACGTCCATTCGAGGACGCCCTTCTTGTACGCGTAGAGCAGGCCGACGGCCAGGAAGCCCAGGAAGACGAACATCTCCACGAGCGTGGTGGCGCCGTAACCAGCGGCGGCGAACACCGTCGCCCACGGGAAGAGGAAGATCGAGTCGACGGCGAAGATCACGTAGAGGAACGCGTAGACGTAGTAGCGGACCTGGGTGTGCGCCCAGCCCTCGCCGACCGGGTCCACACCGCATTCGTACGTCAGCAGCTTCTCGGGGGTCGGGACCACCGGTCTCAGCAGGCGGCCCGCACCGAACGCGACGGCCACGAAGAGCACACCGACGACGGCCAGCAGGCCGACGACCGAATAGCTCTGGAAATAGTCCGCTGCGAGCACGGTTACGGTCGATACCGTTGGGTCGGGCACGTCCGTTCCTCGCTCCTTGGCCACTGTCGACGATCTGGTACGGACGGGAGTCTAGGGCCTGGTCCACACAGGGTGGGGTTATCCCCCGTTTACCGCGGCCCGGCTGCCCCATGGCATCCACGGGGCCGTATTGGCAGGCTGGGGCGCATGACCGCGCCCATTCAAGTCTCCCACCCAGGCCCCGACAACGACCGGCCTCCTCCCGTACGCCCGGCCCTGGGCGCCGTGACGTGGCAGGAGATCGCCCATCTGTTGAGCAATCTTCCGCTGGCGCTCGTCGGGTTCGTCTACACCGTGGTCATGGTCTCGACCGCAGGTGGCCTGTCCGTGACCGCGATCGGTCTCCCGCTGCTCGCAACCGGTCTGTTCGGGTCCCGACAGCTGGGACGGATCGAACGGGCGAGGGCGCGCACCCTGCTCGGCGTACGGGTGGAGGAGCCGACTCCGCTGCCCGGGCCGCGGCGGGCCGGCGGGTTCTTCCCCTGGTTGTGGACGGCCCTGAAGGACCCGGTGGCCTGGCGGACCGTGCTGTACGAGCTGGTGCGGCTGCCGTGGGGGGTGCTCACCTTCACGGTGACGCTGGCCGGGCTGTTCGTGCTGTGGCCGGTGCTGCCGTACGTATCGCGCTGGTTGTCGAACGTGGACCGGCTGATGGTACGGGGGCTGCTCTCGCCCTCGGACGAACTGGAGCGGCGGATCGCGGAGCTGGAGTCCGACCGCGGGGTGGTCGTGGACACGGCAGCCGCCGACATGCGGCGCATCGAGCGGGACCTGCACGACGGGGCACAGGCGAGGCTGGTGGCGCTGGCGATGGGGCTGGGCCTGGCCAAGGAGAAGCTGTTGGAGGACCCGGACGCGGCGGCGGCGATGGTGGACGAGGCGCACGGCGAGGTGAAGCTGGCCCTACAGGAGCTACGGGACCTGGCGCGCGGCATCCACCCGGCGGTCCTGACCGACCGCGGGCTGGACGCGGCGCTGTCGTCGGTCGCCGCCCGGTGCGTGGTGCCGGTGAAGGTCGCGGTGGACCTGCCCGAGCGGCCCGCCGCCGCGATCGAGGGAATCGCGTACTTCACGGTGTCCGAGCTGCTGCAGAACGTCAGCAAGCATGCGGGGGCGCAGAGCGCGAGTGTGGAGGTGTGGCGGTCGGGGCCCCCAGGCGGGTCGGGGGGCCGGCTGCTGATCCGGGTGTCGGACGACGGGCGGGGCGGGGCCGACGCGGTGGGCGGGTCGGGGTTGGCGGGGCTGGTGGAGCGGCTGGAGGCCGTGGACGGGGTGTTCGTGGTCAACTCCCCGGAGGGAGCGGGAACGGTGGTGACCGCGGAGTTGCCGTGGCGCGGGCGCGGTTGAACCCGACCTCCACCTGACCTCCACCCGGGCGACGTGACGGCCGGGCCGCCGCGACGCCCGGCCGTCGTGCACGAAGGGGGTGGGGTTAACCCCCCGGTGGAAACGCCCACCCGCCCGATGGTTCGGGCGGGGTCGGGGCGGGAGGGTTGGGACAGCTCACGGAAACGTTGAAGGGGCGGGTCGGGACATGGGTATCAGTGGGGTGTTGCGGGCTCCCGTGGAGGGGCGGACCTGGCGGGAGTTCGGGTATCTGGTGCTCGGGCTGCCGCTGAGCCTCCTGTACGGATCGCTCACGATCACCGGGATCAGCCTCGGCGCCGGGCTGCTCGTCACCTTCCTCGGGATACCGGTGCTCGCCGGTGTGCTGGCCATGTGCCGCGGGTTCGGACGCATCGAGCGGGCGCGGGTGCGCGGCCTGCTGCGGGTCGCCGTCGCCGAGCCCGCGCCCGTCAGGGCCCAGAAGCCCGGTGCGTTCGCCGCCATGGGGGCACTGCTCAAGAGCGGCAGCGCCTGGCGGCACGTGCTGTACTCGGTGGTCCACTTCCCGTGGGCCGTTTTCGCCTTCTGTGTGTCACTGGTGTTCTGGGCGTACGGATGGGCCTTCCTGCTGTACCCGGTCTGGTTCTGGGTCTTCCCGACCTATACCGATCAGCCGGGGCTCCAGCTGTTCCAGAACGACGACTACTCCTTCTTCCTCGATTCGCCCGGGGAGATCGCCCTGACCTGCCTGACCGGTCTGGGGTTCACCCTCGCCACGCCCTGGGTGGTGCGCGCGCTCACCACCGTCGACCGCGTCCTCGTCGCCGCGCTGCTCGGCCCGTCCCGCCTCGACCACCGCGTGACCGAGCTGGAGTCCGACCGCGGGGTGGTGGTCGACAACGCCGCCGCCGACCTGCGGCGGATCGAGCGGGACCTGCACGACGGGGCGCAGGCCCGCCTGGTGGCGCTGGCCATGGACCTCGGGCTGGCGAAGGAGAAGCTCGCCGAGGACCCCCGAACGGCCGCCCGCATGGTGGACGAGGCGCACGGCGAGGTGAAGATCGCACTCCAGGAGCTGCGCGACCTGGCGCGCGGCATCCACCCGGCCGTCCTGACCGACCGCGGGCTGGACGCGGCACTGTCCTCGGTCGCCGCCCGGTGCGCGGTGCCGGTGCGGGTGGCCGTGGACCTGCCGGAGCGGCCGGCCTCCGCGGTGGAGGGGATCGCGTACTTCACCGTCTCCGAGCTGCTCCAGAACATCAGCAAGCACGCGGGGGCCCGGACCGCGGCCGTGGACGTGTGGAGGTCGGGGGGCCGGCTGCTGATCCAGGTCGCGGACGACGGGCGCGGCGGCGCGAGCGCCGCTGGCGCGGGCGCGGGCACCGGGCTGGCGGGGCTCACCGAGCGGCTGGACGCCGTGGACGGGGTGCTGGTCGTGGATTCGCCCGCCGGTGGCGGCACCACCGTGACCGCCGAGCTGCCCTGGCGCTCCCGCTGACCCGCCGACCCGCTGACCCGCTGAGACCGCCGTAGGGGAAATCCGCGCGTCTGCGGAACACCGACCCGACCGTCGTACGTTGATCCAATCTCGCCTCCGTCCCGGCCTCCGGGCTGGGATGCTGGCCGAGTCAGGGACATCGGGGAACGTATGGACGCGGGAGCTGCTGGATCGTGGAAAACAGGGTGCGGGTCGTCATCGCCGAGGATTCAGTGCTGCTGCGCGAGGGCCTGACCCGGCTGCTGACCGACCGGGGGCATGACGTCGTCGCCGGCGTCGGGGACGCGGAAGCCCTGATCAAGACGGTGGCGGAGCTGGCGGCCGAGGACGCGCTGCCGGACGTGGTGGTCGCGGACGTACGGATGCCCCCGACGCACACCGACGAGGGCGTCCGGGCCGCCGTGCGCCTGCGCCGCGAGCATCCCGGGATAGGCGTGCTGGTGCTGTCGCAGTACGTGGAGGAGCAGTACGCCACCGAACTGCTGGCCGGATCCAGTACCGGAGTGGGGTATCTACTCAAGGACCGGGTGGCCGACGTGCGGGAATTCCTGGACGCCGTCGTACGCGTGGCCCGCGGGGGGACCGCCCTGGACCCCGAGGTGGTCGCCCAGCTGCTCGGCCGCAGCCGCAAGCAGGACGTCCTGGCGGGGCTGACCCCACGCGAGCGCGAGGTGCTGGGCCTGATGGCCGAGGGCCGGACCAATTCCGCGGTGGCCAAGCAGCTCGTGGTCAGCGATGGCGCGGTGGAGAAGCACGTCAGCAACATCTTCATGAAGCTCGGCCTGTCCCCGAGCGACGGGGACCACCGGCGAGTCCTGGCCGTTCTCACCTACCTGCGGTCGTGATCCCTTCCTCGGGGCATTGATCAAAACCTTGATCAACTGACACCCTGTCAGGTATGGCGTTACCGCATCCGGCCGCTGGGGCTCGCACTATTTCCTGCACGGAACGAAATCTCGGAATCTCACGGAATCTCACGGAATTCTCTCGACAGACCGCCGTGCCCGGCGGTCCAGAATGCGAGCGTCCCCTGAGGAGGCCACTCCTACAGTCGTAGGGTTGACCTTGGGAGCGGGAACGCCACCTCGAAGGAGGTCCAGTTCAGTGACCAGCCAGGTCAGTAGTCCAGCCGAGCAGGCCGACGGGGCCGACGGGGCCGTAGTCGGCGAACAGCGGACGCCCCCGGGCCCGGGCGGCAAGGAAGTGCGCCGCCTCGACCGGGTGATCATTCGTTTTGCGGGTGACTCGGGTGACGGCATGCAGCTCACCGGTGATCGTTTCACGTCGGAGACGGCGTCGTTCGGGAACGACCTGTC
>NZ_JBEXQA010000024.1:0-116324 GCF_040612395.1 Streptomyces sp. NPDC006430 | reverse complement strand
CCGGCCGGACCCATGGGTCCGGCCGGCCCCTCCGCCGTGCACCCTCAGGTCATCTGCCTCTTCTTGTCGCCCCGGATCGCCGTGTAGATCATCTCGCCGAGGCCCACGATCAGGACTGCTCCGGCCAGCTGCAGCAGGTGCCGTGTCCAGTCGATACCACTGGTCTCCTCGACGCCGATCCACCCGGAGACGGCGTTGCCGAGGATGGCGCCGACGATGCCGAACAGGGTGGTCAGCCACAGGGGCTGATGTTGCTTGCCCGGCAGGATGGCCCGGGCTATGAGGCCCAGCACGAAACCGATGATGATGGCCCACAACCACTGCATGTCGAGCCTCCTCGTGGCGCGTTGTGCGCATGTGGGCCCAGTTTCGACCCGTCCGGCGTACTACGCATTCCGGACAGCCCCGTTCGGGGGACACCCTCCCTCCTCACCACAGGACGGGCGGCGTACGGTGGGAGGGGTGCGGACCGGCGGGCGTCCGGCAGGTGGATCGGGTGGTGGAGCGTGGAACGGAAGAAACGGAACGGGGCCGAGGTCTTCCGGATCACCGGAGCCCGACTGGGCCTGGACGAGGACGTGCGCGGACGGCAGCGCCGGTACGTCATCTCGATGTCGATCCGGACGCTGTCGGTGCTGGCGACCGTGATCCTTTGGAACGTGGAACGGCACGTGGCGATCGTGACGCTCGTCGCGGGCGCACTGCTGCCGTACGTGGCCGTGGTCATCGCCAACGCGGGGCGCGAGTCGACCCCCTCACTGCCGTCGCACTTCATCCCGTCACCTGTGCGTCCGGCACTGAACACGGGAAACCTCAAGAAAAGCTCAGATCAATCATGAAGTTCCGGTGCACTGCACCGGGTCTTGCGTGACATACTGCCTACGCGCTCCGCATCCCCCGTCGGAGCGACGGACCGACGCCGGGCAGCTCCCCCCGTGGCTGCCCGGCGTCGCCTTTCCGGGCGAGGGGTTTGTAGGGTTGAGGCGTGAACTCCCCCGACTCCCACGACCCCTCCGCTGCCGCTCGTACCGTCGAAGCGCCCACCTGCTCGGCTAAGGGCTGCCGCGACGCGGCCGTCTGGGTCCTGGCGTGGAACAACCCGAAGCTGCACGCGCCGGAGCGGCGCAAGACCTGGCTGGCATGCGAGGAGCACCGCGAACACCTCTCCCAGTTCCTGGGGGTCCGCGGCTTCCTCAAGGACGTCGTGGAGCTCGACGCGTGGGTCCAGCCGGAGGGCTCGGAGCGGCGCTAGACGAGCTCTGGACGGCCGTCAGTGACGCCCTTGTGCGGCCGGTGCCACCGTCAGCGGTCGGCAGCCGTCAGCCGCCGATCGCGGACATCGGGCGGTCGGGCTGGAGGAAGGAGGGGTCGTCGAGGCCGGACCCGGCCTTCTTGCCCCACATCGCCACCTTCCACAGGCGGGCGATCTCCTCGTCCGGGGCGCCGGAGCGCAGGGCTCCGCGCAGGTCGGACTCCTCGGTGGCGAACAGGCAGGTGCGGACCTGGCCGTCGGCGGTGAGTCGGGTGCGGTCGCACGCGCCGCAGAAGGGTCTGGTCACCGAGGCGATGACACCGACGGTGGCCGGGCCGCCGTCGACCACCCAGCGTTCGGCGGGGGCGGATCCGCGTTCCCCGGCGCCTTCCTCGGTGAGCGTGAAACGGGTGCGCAGCGACGCCAGGATGTCACCGGCGGTGATCATGCCGTCGCGCTTCCAGCCGTGCTGGGCGTCGAGCGGCATCTGCTCGATGAAGCGGAGCTCGTACGCGTTCTCCACGGCCCAGGCGAGCAGGTCGGGAGCCTCGTCGTCGTTCAGGCCCGGCATCAGGACGGCGTTGACCTTGACGGGGGTCAGGCCCGCCTCGCGGGCCGCGGCCATGCCGTCGATGACGTCGTGGTGCCGGTCGCGCCGGGTGAGGGTCTTGAAGACCTCGGGCCGCAGGGTGTCCAGTGAAACGTTCACCCGGTCCAACCCGGCGGCCTTGAGCGCCTGCGCGGTGCGCTTGAGGCCAATGCCGTTGGTGGTTAGGGACATCTTGGGGCGGGGCTCCAGGGCCGCGCACTGCTCGACGATCCCGACCAGTCCGGGGCGCAGCAGGGGCTCGCCGCCGGTGAAGCGGACCTCGGTGATGCCGAGCTGGGTGACGGCGATCCGGATCAGTCGGACGATCTCCTCGTCGCTCAGCAGATCCGACTTTCCGAGCCACTGCAGACCCTCCTCGGGCATGCAGTACGTACAGCGCAGATTGCACCGGTCGGTGAGTGAGACGCGCAGGTCAGTGGCCACGCGGCCGTACGTGTCGAGAAGCACTGTGGGCCCCCTCCCCTGTCCGGTTCATAGAGGTTCGCACCGCCCGGACCATTGTCTGGCGGCGCCAACGAGCCTACGCGACGTCCGTGACTTGTAGGGATGCCCGATTGAACGAGACGCGGTGTGGCCGCGTCGTAGGGAAGTACGACGCGGCCGGAGCGCGTGCGGGGGCACGTACGGGCTGGCCAGGGCCTCAGTGGGCGCCGGTTCCGGTGAGGGAGCGGACCTCCAGTTCCGCGAACTTCTGGGGGTCGGCCTTCTCCTTGGACAGGACGGTTCCCAGCCAGCCCAGCAGGAAGCCGAGCGGGATGGAGACGATGCCCGGGTTCTCCAGCGGGAACCAGTAGAAGTCGGCGGTCTTGAACATCGAGGTGGGCTTGCCGGAGACGACCGGGGAGAAGAGCACCAGGACGACCGCGGAGACGAGGCCTCCGTAGATCGACCACAGCGCTCCCTGGGTGCTGAACCGCTTCCAGAACAGGCTGTAGAGGATCGTCGGGAGGTTGGCGGAGGCGGCGACCGCGAAGGCGAGGGCGACCAGGCCGGCGACGTTAAGGTCGCGGGCCAGGGCTCCGAGGCCGATGGCGACGGCGCCGATCACGACGGTGGACCAGCGGGCCGCCCGTACCTCCTCCTGCTCGGTGGCGTTGCCCTTGCGGATCACGTTCACGTACAGGTCGTGGGCGAAGGACGAGGAGGAGGCGAGGGTGAGCCCGGCCACCACCGCGAGGATGGTGGCGAAGGCGACCGCGGAGATCACGGCGAGCAGCACCGCGCCGCCTGTGGAGCCCGCGCCCCCGCCGAGCTCCTGGGCGACGAGCGGGGCCGCGGTGTTACCGGCCTTGTTGGAGGTGATGATGTCGGTGCGCTTGAGCAGGGCCGCGGCGCCGAATCCGAGCGCGATGGTCATCAGGTAGAAGGCGCCGATGATGCCGATGGCCCAGTTCACAGACTTACGGGCGGCCTTCGCCGTGGGCACCGTGTAGAAGCGGATCAGGATGTGCGGCAGTCCGGCGGTGCCGAGGACGAGCGCGATGCCGAGCGAGAGGAAGTCCAGCTTCGTCGTTGCGTCCTTGCCGTACTTGAGACCGGGTTCCAGGAACTTGGCTCCCTGGCCGCTGTTCTCCGCGGCCTTGCCCAGCAGGTCGGAGATGTTGAAGTGGAACTTCAGCAACACCAGGAATGTGATGACGAGGGCGCCCGCGATGAGCAGGACCGCCTTGATCATCTGGACCCAGGTGGTGCCCTTCATGCCGCCGATGGTCACGTAGACGATCATCAGTACGCCGACCAGCGCGACGATGGCGACCTTGCCGCCGTCGCTGGTGATGCCGAGGAGCAGCGAGACGAGCACGCCGGCGCCGGCCATCTGGGCGAGCAGGTAGAAGATCGAGACCACGATGGTCGAGGTGCCGGCGGCGGTACGGACCGGCCGCTGGCGCATCCGGAAGGCGAGGACGTCGCCCATCGTGTAGCGGCCGGAGTTGCGCAGCGGCTCGGCGACGAGCAGCAGGGCGACCAGCCAGGCCACGAGGAAGCCGATGGAGTAGAGGAAGCCGTCGTAGCCGAAGAGGGCGATGGCGCCGGCGATGCCGAGGAAGGACGCGGCGGACATGTAGTCGCCGGAGATGGCGAGGCCGTTCTGGAAGCCGGTGAACTGGCGACCGCCCGCGTAGAAGTCGGCGGCGCCCTTGGTCTGGCGGCCGGCCCAGATCGTGATGATCAGGGTGGCGACCACGAACAGCCCGAACAGGGTGATGATCAGTGGCCGGTGCTCGGTGGCCCCGGCGGCGACGGTGGTCGCGAGCTGCTGGGTGTCGCTCATTCGCCGGCCTCCATGCGCGCCTTGATCGCCGCGGCCTTGGGGTCGAGCTTCGCGGCGGCGTGCCGGGAGTACAGCCAGGCGATGAGGAAGGTGGTCCCGAACTGGGCGAGGCCGAGCACGAGGGCGACGTTGACGTTGCCGAAGAGCTTGGTCCCCATGAAGCCGCCGGCGTAGTTGGACAGCAGGACGTAGAGCAGGTACCAGGCGATGAAGGCCACGGTGAGCGGGAAGGCGAAGGAGCGGTAGGAACTGCGCAGTTCGGCGAATTCGGCGCTCTGCTGAACGACGGTGAACTCTTCGACCGTGGGGCTCGTCGTCGGCGTTCCCGCGCTGCCCGGCGGCGGCGCTGCTTCGGTGGTCACGGGGGGCTCTCCTTGTGACGCGGGTGCGTTGGGGACAACGGACAAAACAACCTCCGTGTGGGGGACGGTGGCGCTGATCGGCCCCTGACAACGGCACGGCTGGCGCGCCGGGACGGTTCAACACCAGTGGATTCTTTGGAAACTGATGTGCCGAACGGATGGCGCACATGCGAACACCGGCACTAGGTTCACCTGTCATGAACCCGTCGTCGTGCGCGACCCCGCGCAGACGGCCCTTTCACGGATGATGTGGAGAACCCATGGCTCAGCTGGGGTCACGATCCCCCAAGGGGCGCGGACGTCTCGCCGTACCGGTCGGCCTGGCGCTCACCGCCTCGCTCGCCTTCCTGCCCTCGGTCGCGGCCTCAGCCGCCCCGCTGGGCAACACGGCGGGCGCGGCGACCGCGGTGAAGCCGGACACCACCGGCCCCAAGCTCTCGTACGTCGCGAACCTGAACGCGTACGCCACGGTGACGGCCGCGAAGAAGGCCATCGAACGCGCCGGCGGAACGGTGGTGACGTCCTATGAGCAGATCGGGGTCGTCGTCGCACACTCCCAGAACCCGGACTTCGCCAAGCAGCTGCGCGCCCAACGCGGTCTGTTCGTGTCGGTCGGCGCCACCCGGACGGCCCCCCTCTCGCCGGTGCAGACCACCGAAGAGGGCACCACGCAGAAGCTGAGCGCGGCGGACGCCGCCAAGGCGGCGTCGACCGCCACGGACGGTCAGGAACCGCTGGAGCCCAACCAGTGGGACCTGCGGGCGATCAAGGCCGATCAAGCGCACAAGATCAACGATGGCAGCCCGGACGTCACCGTGGGCGTCATCGACACGGGCGTCGACGACACCCATCCGGATCTCGCGCCGAACTTCTCCAAGGGTCAGTCGGCCAACTGCGTCGGCGGCATCGCGGACACCACCGAGGGCGCCTGGCGCCCGTACCCGGACGGCAGCGACCACGGCACGCACGTGGCCGGGACCATCGCGGCCGCGCGCAACGGCATAGGCATCTCGGGTGTCGCCCCGGGAGTGAAGGTCGCCGCGATCAAGGTGAGCGAGCCGGGCGCCGGCTTCTTCTACACCGAGGCGGTCGTCTGCGGCTTCATGTTCGCCGCCGAGAAGGGGATCGAGGTGACCAACAACAGCTACTACGTCGACCCCTGGTTGTACAACTGCAAGTCGGACGACGACCAGAAGGCGCTGGTGGAGGCCCTCTCCCGGGCCACCAAGTACGCCGAGCGCAAGGGCGTGCTCAGCGTGGCCTCGGCCGGCAACTCGAACCACGACCTGGCCTCCAACGCGATCGTCGACGACTCCAGCCCGAACGACACGACCCCGGTCCCGCGCACGATCGACCCGCACGTCTGCCTGGACCTGCCCACCCAGCTGCCGGGCGTGGTCACCGTGAGTGCCACTGGCGACAAGGGCTTCAAGTCGTACTACTCCAGCTACGGCCTGGGCGTCGTCGACGTCGCCGCCCCCGGCGGCGACAAGTGGCAGGTGCCGGCCACCCCGGACGCCAACGGCCGTGTGCTGTCCACCCTGCCGGGCGGCAACTACGGCTACAAGCAGGGCACCTCCATGGCCGGACCGCACGTGGCGGGCGTGGCGGCGCTGCTCAAGAGCGCGCACCCGACGGCCACGCCGTCGCAGCTCCAGGCCATGCTGAAGGCCCAGGCCACGAAGACGGCCTGCCCGGAGAAGGTCTACGACGGCACGGGCGCGCTGATCGACGCCACCACCTGCCAGAGCAAGTGGGGCCAGACCGGCTACTACGGCTACGGCGTGGTGGACGCGCTGAAGGCCGTCAAGTAACCGCAGTCGCGTGAACCGGAGGGGCCGGTCTGGGGAATTCTCCCCGGACCGGCCCCTCCGCTCGCCCGGTGCCGGTGCCGGTGCCGGTGCCGTGAACGGTGCCGGTTCAGGTGCAGGCGCAAGGCCCGTCAGGGCTTGATGAGCACCTTCAGCGCGCTGCGGTCGTCCATCGCCCGGTAGCCGTCCGGGACCTCGTCCAGGGACACGGCGCGGTCGAAGACGGGGGCCGGGTCGATCGCGCCGCTCAGCACGTCCTCCAGCAGCTCCGGGATGTACGCGCGCACCGGGGCGACACCACCGCGCAGGCTGATGTTGCGGTCGAACATCACGCCGAGGTCGAGGCCGGTGCCGCTGCCGTGCGGGACGCCGACGTAGCCGACGGATCCGCCGTCGCGGGTGATGTTCACGGCGGTGCGCATGGACTGCTCGGTGCCGACGGCCTCGATGACCGCGTGGGCGCCCTGGCCCCGGGTGAGTTCACGGACGGCGGCCTCGGCGGCCTCGCCCCGCTCGGCGACGACGTCGGTGGCCCCGAAGAACTTGGCTATGTCCGTACGGGCGGCATGACGGCCCAGGGCGATGATCCGATCGGCGCCGAGGCGCTTGGCCGCGAGGACCCCGCACAGGCCGACCGCGCCGTCACCGACGACGGCCACGGTGGAGCCCTTGCGGACGCCCGCGCCCAGCGCGGCATGGTGACCGGTGCCCATGACGTCGGACAGGGCGAGCAGTCCGGTCAGCAGGTGGTCGTCGGAGACCGCCGCTGCGGGCAGCTTCACGAGGGTGCCGTCGGCGTGCGGGACGCGCACGGCCTCGCCCTGACCGCCGTCGTGGCCGACGGAGCCCCAGAAACCGCCGTGCACGCAAGAGGTGTACAGGCCCTCGGAGCAGTAGTCACAGGTGCCGTCGGACCACATGAAGGGAGCCACGACGAGGTCGCCGGTCTTCAGTCCGGTCACGGCCGGGCCGGTCTCCTCGACGATGCCGAGGAACTCGTGGCCGATGCGCTGGCCGGGCTGTCGCTCGGCCTCGCCACGGTAGGCCCACAGGTCGCTGCCGCAGATGCAGGCACGCAGGACGCGGACGACGACGTCCTCGGGGCGCTGGATCGCAGCGTCGGGCACCTCCTCCACGCGGATGTCGTGCGGGGCGTGGATGACGGTGGCGCGCATGGTGGTGCATCCCTCGTGATCGGCGACGGCGATGGTTCAGTCTTGTAGGACCGTCATACGGTACGCCTGCTTCGGGGTGAGCCCGCCTTCGGCCAGCAGGTACTGGGCGGCGAGGTAGGTGGCCATGACCCAGAAGTCGGGGCGGGGCAGCTGCGGCCACGCGGCGACCCCGGTGGCGATCAGCGTGTCGGAGAGCAGGAACAACGCCCCGCCGAGTCCGGCCTTCAGGCCGAGGGCGCTGGAGCGGTAGGCCATGGCGGTGAGCAGCAGGCTGTACCCGGCCACCGGGATACGCAGGTCGGCCGGCAGGTCTCCCCAGAGCAGGCCTACGGTTGCGAGGAGGGCGGCGGCGTACGCGCCCCCGAGTGCGGGGTGCGTCCTGCGCCGGCCGAAGAGCACGAGGTAGCACACGTGTCCGGCGGCGAAGGAGCCCATGCCGACGAGGAAGGCGACGTCGGCGTCGAAGAGCAGGGCCAGGTCCCCGCCCCAACCGAACAGCAGGGCGGCGATCAGCAGTCGGGGAGCCCGACGGGTGATCACGTAGCCGACGAGCAGCGGCATCAGGAGCGGCTTGGCGATGACGTGCCCGAGGTGCCAGCCGGCGAGCAGCGAGACGAGGTCGACGACGGTGGCGGCGGCGAAGGCACCGAGCAGGATCGGGGAGGCGGAGCCGGCCCCGACGGGTACGGCCGCGGGCCGGGCCCAGGAGGGCGTACGGGGCTCGGCGGCGCTCACGCGGCGTGCTCGGGGGTGCCGGCCGGGGCCGCGGAAGCGACGGGGGCGGGCTGCCAGCCGGGGCCGCGGAAGACCCGCCCGGCGCGCTCGCGCCAACTGCGGGCGGCACGTACGTCGCGGGCGATGGCGACGTACTCGTGGGTGGCGACGCGCAGCGGGTTGTAGGTGCTGATGTTCTTGGTCAGCCCGAAGACGGGCTTGTCCTCCTCCCCCACCCAGGAGCCGAACATCCGGTCCCAGACGATCAGGATCCCGCCGAAGTTGCGGTCCAGGTAGCCCCCTTGGGAGGCGTGGTGGACGCGGTGGTGGGAGGGGGTGTTGAAGACGTACTCGATCGGGCGGGGCAGCTTCCCGATGCGCTCGGTGTGGATCCAGAACTGGTAGACGAGGTTGACCGAGTAGCAGAAGGCGACGGCGGCCGGGTGCACCCCGAGGGCGATCATCGGCAGGTAGAAGGGCCAGGAGGTGGCGCTGGTCCACGGCTGGCGCAGGGCGGTGGTGAGGTTGAACTTCCGGCTGCTGTGGTGGACGACGTGGCAGGCCCACAGGATCCGGATCACGTGGTGCCCGCGGTGCTGCCAGTAGTAGCAGAAGTCCTGTGCGAGCAGCATGAGCAGGACGGTCCACCACAGGACGGGGACGCGGAGCGGGGTGAGCTCGTACACCGCCGTGTAGATCGCGACGATCGGGATCTTCCACAGCAGGTCGAAGACGAGGCTGCCGAGTCCCATGCCGATGCTGGTGACGGCGTCCTTGGTCTCGTACCCGGCGGCGTCCTCGTCGGGATGGATCCGGTAGCTCACGAGCTCGATGACGGTGAGCAGGACGAAGGCGGGTATGGACCACAGCACGACATCGGGCAGGTTCGGCATGTCCGCACCATAGAGGCGGCTTCGGGGCTGCCGCTAGAGGTTGTTACCGATCGGTATCCGTCGGGGTTACCGACGGTTCGCAAGATGACCCGAGTTGTCGGTACCGGACGGGTCCGCCGGCGCGGCCGGGTCCTCCGGCGCGGCCGGGTCCTCCGGCGCGGCCGGGTCCTCCGGCGCGGCTCGGGTTCACTGGCCCGAGCCGCGCCGGAGGAGTCGCACGGTCACCAGACGCGGACCGAGGCTCCGCGGGCGAAGGCCGGACTGGTGGCCTGCGGGGGGATCCGGGTCAGGGGCCGGGCGATCTCCGCGACCAGGGGGCCGTGCTTGGCGGCGACCGCGTCGAGCAGCGGCAGGTCGAAGCCGTACACGCGGGCCGCGTTGCCGCCGACCATCGCGGCGATCTCCTCGCGCGGCAGGCCCGCGTAGGCGATGCGCAGGCCTTCGCGGGAGAACGGCGTGGTCCCTTCGTCGTGGGGGTAGTCGCTGCCCCACATGATCTTGTCGAGGCCGATCCGCTCCCGCAGCGGGACCTCGTGGGGGCGCATGAAGCTCGCCCCCACGAAGCAGTTGTCCCGCCAGACCTGGCTCGGACCCTTGCCCATGGACTGCGCCAGGCCCGCGCCGAACTTCGACTCCGCCGTGGCCGACGCCGCCACCAGGCGGCCGTGGTAGTAGTCCAGCATCTCCAGCACGCCCGGGATCCAGCCGGACCCCTGTTCGGTCAGGACCAGTTTCAGGCCCGGGTGGCGACGGAAGGCCCCGCCGAAGATCAGGTGCCACAGGGCCCGGTGCGAGAACCAGGTGGTCTCCACCATGAAGACGGCCCGGGCCGCCGGCTCATCGCCCAGTGGGGGCGAGGCCGAGCCGCCGTGGTGGTTGACCGGGACGTCCAGCTCCTCGCAGACCGCCCAGATCGGGTCGTACTGCGCCGAGTGCAGCTCCGGAACGCCACTGCCCGGAGGCACGCCCGGCAGGAGGACACCTCCCGTGAGGCCGGCCTCCTTCGTGCGGCGGATCTCCTTCACCGCCTCGGGCACGTCGTTCAGGAGGATCTGGACCACGCCGGCCCGCCGGCCGGGGGCGTCCGCACAGAAGTCCGCCAGCCAGCGGTTGTGGGCGCGCAGACCCGCCCAGCGGAGCTCGAATTCCGCGGCCGAGGGAGCCGGGGCCAGCAGGGAGGCGCTCGGGAAGAACGGCGGGATGGTGTTCGGGAAGAGGACTTCGGCGACGATGCCGTCCGCTTCCAGTTCGGACAGGCGGCGCTGGGAGTTCCAGTTGCGGTCCGCCGTGTCCGCGAGGAGGTCCTCGTACGGGTTCACGTACGTCGCGGCCCAGGCGTCGAACTCCTCGTGGTACCGCTGCTCCAGGTACGGCCTGTAGTCGAGCAGGTCGGCGCCCGCGTGGCAGTCCGCCGAGATGACCGTGTAGCGGTCGGGGGACCGCGTCATCGCGACACCCCCAGGACCGGGAAGTCGTGGTCCGTCAGCCAGTGGCGGCCCACCTCGCGCGAGCGGGCCCAGGAGGCCTCGACCGAGGCCTGGTCCGCGGGCTGGCCGAGCTCCGCCGGAGTGGGGCCGATCCGGCGGGCGATCGGGGCCAGTTCGGCGGTGTCGAAGCCGAAGACCTCGGCCGCCGACAGGCCGAGGATCCGGCGCGTCTCGGTGACCGGGACGTCATGGAAGGTCCTCTTCAGCCAGCCGCGCGTGTCGGGCCAGGTCCCTTCGGGGTGCGGGAAGTCCGATCCCCACAGGATGTTGTCCACGCCGATCTCGTAGCGCTGGGCCAGCTCCCGCCGCTTGGTGTTCGTCGCACAGACGAACACCTGACGGTCCAGGTACTCGCTCGGCGGGCGGTTCAGCTCCTCGAACGGCGACAGCTTCTTCCCGCCGTGCGCGCCCAGGTAGAGCCGGTCCATGAACCACAGTTGGTTCGGCAACCACCAGCAGCCCGACTCGGCGACGCCGAACTTCAGGCCCGGGTGGCGTTCGAAGACCCCCGACCAGAGCAGGAACCAGAGCGGGCGGGCCGGCCACCAGGTCACCTCGGAGACGAAGATGCCCAGGTGGTCGCCGTATTCGTGGCGGGGCGAGGACCCCGAGTGGGTGACGATCGGCATCTGCGTCTCGGCGGCGGCCGCCCAGACGGGGTCGTAGCGGCGGTCGTGGTACGGCGCCTGGTCCACCCACATCGCGGGGATCATCAGCGCGCCGAGCCCGGACTCCTTGGCCCGGTGGACCTCGGCGACGACCGTCGCCGGCTCCCCCGTGATCGGCAGCAGGGCGACCCCGCAGTGCCGTTCGGGGGTCGCGGAGACGAACTCCGCCAACCAGCGGTTGTGCGCCTGCGCACCCGCCATGCCGAGCTGCGGGTCCTGGTCGCCCGAGAGCCCGAGGCCCACTCCGAAGGGCGCGGCGGTCTGGCTGTCCACGGCGTCGGCGTCCGGGAAGACGACCTCGGCGGCCACGCCGTCGCCGTCGAGCTCCTTCAGGCGCTGCCCGGTGTCCCAGCCGCCCCTGAGACCTTCCTCGTGGTCGTGGAACCACTTCTGGGCGAAGGCCTCGTTGCGGACGCCCAGCCGGGTCGCCTCGGCGCGTCGGGCGTCGCGCTGGCCGAGGAACTCGTCGAACTCGCGGTGGAAGCGGGAATCCAGGTACGGACGGTACTGCTCGGTCGGCAGTCCCGCGTGGCAGTCGGAGGAGATGATCAGGTACGGATCTTCGTGCGTGTTTTCGCGTGCGCCTTCGTGCGTGCCTTCGTGCGTGCCTTCGTGCGTCACGGCGGACCCCTCAGTCGAGGATGAAGCTTTCCAGGTAGGCGGGGTTGGCGCGGTCCAGCATCGACTGCGACCGGGCGCGGATCTGCCGGTCGCTGTGCTCGCTGGCCGGGAGCATCCAGAAGCGGTCGGCCCGGATGCCGTCGAT
This sequence comes from Streptomyces sp. NPDC006430, assembly GCF_040612395.1. Classification (NCBI taxonomy): domain Bacteria; kingdom Bacillati; phylum Actinomycetota; class Actinomycetes; order Kitasatosporales; family Streptomycetaceae; genus Streptomyces; species Streptomyces sp. NPDC006430. The sequence continues at coordinate 104,314 of NZ_JBEXQA010000024.1, read as the reverse complement.
GACGTGCCCGGCGACCTCCTCGACCGGGGTGAACTCCACCTCTCGGCCGGCCCGTTTCATCGCGGCCTCGTACTGGTCGAGGCTGCGGTATGGGGTCCTGCGCGGGCGCTCCTTGGCGTACTGCTCGGGGCGGTTGCGGTGCGACTCCCACAGTCCGGTGCGCAGCATGTGCGGTCCGGGAAAGAGGACGGAGGCGCCGATGTCTGCGCCCTCCGCCTTGAGGTGGGCGTACAACGACTCGGTCATGGTGACCACGGCCGCCTTGGTGACGGCATAGACGGAGGCGGTGGGCAGCGGGGCGATGCCGCCGTCGCCGGAGGAGGTGTTGACGACGTGGCCGGGGCTGCCGCCGGCGATCATGCGGGGGACGAAGGCCTGGATGCCGTGGAAGACGCCCCAGACGTTGACGGAGAAGGCCCACTTCCAGTCGTTGGGCTCGTGTTCCCACATCCGGCCCTCGGCTCCGGAGCCGACGCCCGCGTTGTTGCAGAGCACGTGCACGGCGCCGAAGGTCTCGTACGCGGCGTCGGCCAGCGCGATCACGCAGGCGCGGTCGCCGACGTCGACGCGCTCGGCGAGCACCTCGGCGCCGTCGGCGGTCAGTTCGTCGGCGGCCTTGCGCAGGGCTCCCTCCTCCACGTCGGCGAGGACGACCTTCAGCCCTTCGGCGGCGAAACGGCGGGCCATCGCGAGGCCGATGCCACTGGCCGCTCCGGTGACGACGGCCACCTGTCCGGGTTCGAGCCGCATCTCAGACGCTCCCTTCGGGCGGACCGTCCAGGATCTGCAGGGGGTCGTCGTAGCGCTGGTGAACGTAGGGGAGGAGGGCCCGGGCGCTGACCCGCTCGACCACGCGGCCCTTCTGGTCGGTGGTCTTCTCACCGATGGTGATCTCCACGATCCGGCGTACCGGGAGGTCGGCCACGGGGTCGAACATCGACTCGCGCAGCACGATGTCACCGGTGACGTGCTCCAGGGTGCGGTGCTTCTCGTTGCGCGTGCAGTGCACCAGCACGGGGTCGCCGTCGAAGCCCGAACCGTCCACGGCCGGCGAGAACTTGAAGTAGAAGTCGGTCTTGGTGCTGGGCTCGGGCAGCGGCATCCCGCGGTCCACCGCCCCGCGCACCTCCACGAACGCGATCCCGTGCCGGGACAGAGAGGCCCGGACGACGAGGCCCTCACGCTCGACGGTGACCTCACCCAGCTTCTTCGGTTCGCCGAACACCTCGCGGCCCCCGACCAGCGCCCGCTCGTGGGTCATGGGCATGACCAGCGGGTACCAGCCCTCGACCCCGCCGTGCCGTGCGGCGACGGCCACCGAGCCCGCGCCGAGCGGGTAGCCGGGCAGCTCGACCTTGCTGATGTTGGCCCGTACGAGGGGTCGCTCGGCGGGCTTGAGCGGTGGCGGCAGGACCGCCGCCACCACGTCCGGGTCGCTCTCCCAGACTGCCACCACACCGGTGGACCAGATGTCGGGGAGCCTGGAACCCTTCTCGCGCGACGCCGCGATCTCGGCCTCGGTGCGCGCTCCGTACCGTACGCGTGCCATGTCTCGCACCACCCTTCGGTCGGTTCTGTAACACAGTTACACCCCCCCCCGATGAAGGGTAAAGCCCCTTGCATACAACGGAACTGACGATCCAACAGATTGGTGGACGGTGATGGCCCGAAGCGCGCTCACCCGCGACGAGGTGCTGGAGACGGCCGCTTCCCTGGTCAAGCAGCACGGCCCGGGCGCCCTCACCATGCGCAAACTCGCCGCCGAGCTGGGCACGGCGGTGACTTCCATCTACTGGCACGTCGGCAACCGCGAGTCGCTGCTCGACGCACTCGTGGAGCGGACCGTCCAACAGATGGGCGCGATCGTTCCCCGGACCCCGTCCGGGGGGAGCTCCACGGCCGGCCGCACGCCCGCCGAGCGCATCGTCTCGGTGGCCCGCATCCTGCGCCGCGAACTGCGCGGGCGCCCGCACCTGATCGCGATGGTCCACGAACGCGGACTCACCGAGCGGATGTTTCTGCCCGCCCAGCAGGCGCTGGTCCACGAGGTGCACGCGGCGGGGCTGCGCGGCACCCGGGCCGCCGACGCGGTGCGCGCGATCCAGTTCCAGATCGTCGGCTTCGTCCTCGTCGAACGCAACCGCGAACGCTCCCCCGCCCAGTCCCCCGCCGAGAGCGAGCTCTGGGACCCGGCCGCGGCGCCCGACGACCCGGCGCTCGCCCGCGCCCTCGCCCGCCCGGCAGATGCGGAGCGGCTGTTCCTGTTGTCCGTACGGGCCCTCGTGCACGCCCTGCTGACACCGCCCGCGCCACCGCAATGAAGGTGCACGGCAGGGCCGTGCACCGCTTGCTGCCGGGGTCGGTTGACGGCCGTGGGCTCGAACCGCTCGCGGCGGGACACCTCGTGGCGGCGTGGGGCCGACGGCCGGGAAGGACTGCCGCGGCGCCCGGGTGTCAGTGCGGGCCGATATCCTCTGTGACCATGCTCGACGACCGTACGACCGCAGAGACGACGTGGCCGACCGCGTACCCCCAGGGGTACGCGGTCGTCGACGTGGAGACGACCGGGCTCGCGCGCGACGACCGGATAGTCTCCGCAGCCGTCTACCGGCTCGACGCGCAGGGCAACGTGGAGGACCACTGGTACACCCTGGTCAACCCGCAGCGGGACCCGGGACCGGTGTGGATCCACGGGCTGACCAGCGACGTGCTCCAGGACGCGCCGCTCTTCAAGGACATCGCCGAGGAGTTCGCGGGCCGGCTCGCGGACCGGGTGCTGGTCGCGCACAACGCCATCTTCGACTGGCAGATGATCGCCCGGGAGTACGCGCGGGCCGCCGAGACCGCGCCGGTCCGGCAGCGGCTGTGCACCATCGCCCTGTCGAAGGAGCTGAACCTCCCGCTGCCCAACCACAAGCTGGAGTCGCTCGCCGCCCACTTCGGCGTGGTCCAGGAGCGCGCCCACCACGCGCTCGACGACGCCCGCGTCCTGGCGGAGGCGTTCCGTCCGTCGCTGCACGCCGCCGCGCGGGACGGAGTACGGCTGCCCCTGCTGGAATGCCGACCGCTGACGGAGTGGTCGGACTCCCCCGTCACCCCGAGGATCGGCCACCAGGCCTCCTACCGGGGCAGCAGCTGGCGTCCGTCGCGCAAGCGACCCCCCTGCCCGTACCCGAACCCGGGGCGCTTCGAGGACGGCAAGCCCCTGAAGCAGGGCATGCGGATCGCCTTCTCGGGTGACACCTCGGTCGACCGGGAGCTGTTGGAGGACCGGGCGGTCGAGGCTGGCCTGCACATCGCGTCGAGTGTGTCGCGGCTCACGAGCCTGCTCGTGACGAACGACCCCGACTCGGCCACCTCGAAGACGACCAAGGCGAAGTCCTTCGGTACGCCGGTGGTCGACGAGGCGGCCTTCACCCAGCTGCTGCGGGACGTGGCTGCGGCAGACGGGTGAGCGTGGTGCGACTCGCCCGGCGCTCGCTTTCCCGGCCCGCCGTCCCGTCCCACCCTGTGGCGCATGGCACGTTGTGAGGTCTGCGGAAACGATTACGGCATGTCCTTCGAGGTGCACGCGCAAGGCAGCGTGCACGTCTTCGACTGCTTCTCCTGCGCCATTCACCGCATGGCGCCGATCTGCGAGCACTGCCGGGTGCAGATCATCGGACAGGGCGTCGAGGTGGAGGGCCAATGGTTCTGCGGGGCGCACTGCGCCCGGGCAGAGGGGAAGGTGGGCATCGTCGACCGGGTGTGAGCGCCCCTCGGTCCCCCCTCCCCCTGACCCCTCGCCCGCTCCCCCTTCCCCGCTCCACGACCCCGGACGGCCACCCGGCCGCCGGGGTCTTCGCGGTTGGGGGTACCGTCGAGGGCGTGTACCGCTTTGTGCTGACCCGGCAGTGGGTGTGCCTCACCCTCATCGCCCTCGTTCTCATCCCCGTGATGATCAAGCTGGGGTTCTGGCAGTACCACCGCCATGAACACCGGGTCGCCCAGAACGAGCTGATCGCATCGAACCTGACCGCGAAGCCGGTCCCGATGACCGAGCTGACCTCCCCCGGCCACCGGGTCCCGCGCGCGGACTACTGGCGCGCGGTCACCGCCACCGGCACCTACGACGCCGCGCACGAGGTCGTCGTACGCATGCGCACCTCCGACAACGACAAGGTCGGCTTCCACGTCGTGACGCCGCTCGTGCTGGCCGACGGCCGCGTGGTGCTCGTCAACCGCGGCTGGGTGGCGGGCGGCGACGACCCGCGGGCGTACCCGCCGGTGCCGGCCGCGCCCCCGGGCGAAGTGACCGTCACCGGGCGGCTGAAGGCCGACGAGACGAGCGGCGGCAGCGGCATCAAGGACCGCAAGGGTCTGCCGGAGCGCCAGGTGATGCTGATCAACAGCACGCAGCAGGCGGAGTACCTGGGCAAGCCCGTCCTCGGCGGCTACCTGGAACTCACCGATCCGGTCCCGCCGAAGGGCACGCCCGAGGTGGTCGCCGAGCCCGACCACGACTCGATCGGCCCGCACATGGCGTACGCCGTGCAGTGGTGGCTGTTCGCCTCGGCGGTCCCGGTGGGCTGGATGGTCCTCGTACGACGGGAGAAGCACGACCGCGCGGCGGCCGCGGCTGCCGCGGTGACCTCCGAGCGGGAGACGGCGCCGACGGCGTAGCGTGTCGGGCATGGATCTTGGACTGAAGGACCGTGTCTACATCGTCACCGGAGCCACGCGCGGCCTGGGCTTCGCCTCGGCTCGTGAACTGGCGGCGGACGGCGCACGGGTGATCGTGACGGGCCGCGATGCGAACCGCGCCGCCGAATCGGCGGCCCTGCTGGGTCCGAACGCGGTGGGGATCGCCGCGGACAATGCCGACCCGGAAGCGGCTGCCGCACTCGTCGCCACGGCGAAGGAACGCTTCGGCCGCTTCGACGGCATCCTCATCAGCGTCGGCGGCCCGGCCCCGGGCTCGGCGGCCAGCAACACCGACGCGCAGTGGAGCGAAGCGTTCGAGTCGGTCTTCCTGGGCGCGGTGCGCCTGGCCCGCGCGGCAGCGGCCGAGCTGGGCGAGGGAGGGGTCATCGGCTTCGTCCTCTCGGGTTCGGTCCACGAGCCGATCCCCGGCCTGACCATCTCCAACGGCCTGCGGCCGGGGCTGGCGGGCTTCGCGAAGTCCCTGTCGGTGGAACTGGGGCCGCGCGGCATCCGGGTGGTCGGGCTGCTGCCGGCGCGGATCGACACCGACCGCGTCCGTGAGCTCGACGCCCTGTCGGGCGATGCGACGGTGGCCCGCGCGGCCAACGAGGCCCTCATCCCGCTGCGGCGCTACGGCACCCCGGAGGAGTTCGGCCGCACCGCGGCGTTCCTGCTCTCCCCCGCGGCGTCGTACCTCACGGGCATCATGCTCCCGGTCGACGGCGGCTCCCGCCACGGCTTCTGACGGGTCCCCCGGGCCGGCCGCCGCTCACGTGACGCGGCGGGCCCGGTGGGAGGTGATCCGGAGGCGGGCCTCCGTGGGGAGCTCGGGGAGGCCCGTCGAGGCGCGGGCCTGCGTCAGCACCGGCCCGGCCAGCGCGGCCAGCACATCGGCCGGGACGGCGTACGGTTCCAGCTCCAGCCCCACCCGCAGGTGCGGCCCGCCCCGCCGCCGCAGCAGTGCGACCCGACACCGGGCGACCCCGTCCAGGGCCCCCGCCTCCGCGGACACCGCCTCCACCAGGGCCCGCCCGCGCAGCAGCGCGAACCCCCCGTCACCGGTGTCCACCACCACGGCTGCCAGCCGCGAGCGCCGCAGCTGCGCCAACAGCCACCACAGTGCGAGCAGCACGCACGCCCCGAGCCCGGCGAACACCGCCCACCACCACCAGCCCTCGGGGTGCCAGCGCTGCCGGGTCGCCGCCGTCAGCAGCGGCTCGTGACGGCCGCCGAGCGGCCACGCCGCCGTCAGGACCACCACCCCGGCCGCCAGCAGCACGAGGCCGATGAGTCCCAGCAAGATCCGGTTCACCGTACCGAGCACGGCGTCACCCCTTTCCGGCGGCGGCCCGGGTGACCCGCACTCGGGGCTGCAGTACGTGCGCGAGGCCCAGTTCCTCGATGCCGACGGCGATCACCGCGTCCAGGTCGGCCCGTACCTCGTCCAGCTCGCGGAAGTGCGAAGCAGCCCGGACCTTGACGCGGGCCCGGCCCACCCTGACCCGTGCCGACCGCACCCCGGGCACCTCCATGGCCCGGTCCCGCAACACCTGTGCCGCGGCCTTCCGCTCCAGCCCGGCCCGTACGTCGGCGGCCGGGCCGGCCTGCCGCATCGCCAGGATTCCGCGCAGCCCGGGGGTCAGCGCCAGCAGGAGGAGCACCGCCCCGGCCACGGCAACGGCCCCCGCACAGACGAGCACCCACGGGTCGGCGGGGGTGCGCCGCTCCAGTTGCTGGGCGAGTTCGCGGCGCCATTGCATACCGGGGCGGTGTGCCCGTACGGCGGCGAGGTCGTAGAGGAACAGGCCTGCCACCGCGAGCACGGCGAGGGCGGTCAGCGCGGCCGGGATCCGCCGGGCGGACCGGAACCGGCCGTGCCGGGAGCGACCGGCGGAAACCGGGACGGCCGGGTCCGGGGCTGCCGGGTCCGGGGCGGGGCCCGGACCCGGGACCGGGACCGTCACCGGAGCTTCCGGTGACGCGCGGCGGCGGAGCGGGTGTGCGCGGAGTGCAGGTGCTCGATGTCGAGGTCCACCTCGGGTACGGACATGGAGGTGCACTCCTCGACGCGCCGAACCACCTGGCTGCGCACGGCCGCGCACTGGGCGGCGAGGTCGGAGGGGTAGTCGAGTTCGAGACTCACCCGCACCCGTGCGATGTCGTGGTGCACGGTGACGGTGGCATGCGCAGGGGGCGCCGCGGGGCGCGGCGGCCCGCCGGGCGTCGCGGCGAGCGCTTCCCTGGCGGCCTGGGCCGCGATCTTGGCGACGACCCGGTCGGCGATGCGGGTGGCCCCCCGCTCGGCGGGGGGCACCCGGGGCGGGGTGGCCCGTGGCGTGCTCATCGGGGCCTCACCTGTCGCGGTCGCGGGGGCGGAAGAAGTCGCCGGGTTCCAGGTCCCCGTCCAGGAACCGGCCGACGAAGAAGCCGATGGTGCCGAGCGCAGCCACCAGCAGGAAAGCCCCGAAGCCGCCGAAGTATCCGGCGAACGCCAGCGCCATGCCGGCGAACAGGCCGGCGACCGCCATGCTCATGCGGGCTCCTTCACTGGAGTCGGGACTCCGGCCCTTCATCGGGCTCATCGGGGAGCTTGACGTCGCTGACCGCGATGTTGACCTCGACGACTTCCAGGCTCGTCATCCGCTCGACCGATGAGATGACGTTCTCACGGACGGCCCGGGCCACGTCGCGGATCGACACGCCGTAGTCCACGACGATCTCCAGGTCGAGGGCGGTCTGCACCTCGCCGACCTCGGCCTTGACCCCGCGGCTGACGGACTGCTTGGCCCCGCCGGGAACCCGCTCCCGGACGGCGCCGAAGGTCCGGGCGAGGCCGCCGCCGCTGCCCATGGCGTGGACGCCGACCACCTCGCGGGCGGCCAGTCCGGCGATCTTCTCGACCACCCCGTCGGAGATGGTGGTGCGGCCACGGTCGGCCGCAGCCCGGCCTGCGCCCACCGGTGCGGATTCTGTCATCGCGTGTCCCTTCGCGCGGATGGACTCACTCCGCACCACGGTAAGCGCGGGGCGGCGACGGCGCGCTGGGACTACGCCGGTCGGCCCGGAGCGAGTACCCGATCCCGGTCGGCCCCGACCGGCGCCGAGACCGCGAGCGTACGCGCGGGCCCGCGGGGGCGGTGCGCCCCCGGGCCGCCGGAGCCGGAGCACGACAGGACGGCCCGGGGCGCGGGGGTGCGGCCCGGGGCGCGGGGGTGCGGTGCCCGAGGTCAGTCCGAGAGGCCCGCCAGGTCACGCAGGCGGCGGCCCTGAGCGGCACGTTCCGCCGAGCGCTGGGCGTCGTACGAACGGGACGTGGCGTCCCGCAGCAGCCCCTTCGTCTCGATCACCGCGTCCCGCGGCGGAGCCAGCAGCGCCGTCGTGAGGTCCTGCACCGCGGCGTCGAGCTCGTCCGCGGGCACGACCAGGTTGGCCAGCCCGACCCGCTCGGCCTCCTCTGCATGGACGAAGCGACCCGTCGCGCAGATTTCGAGCGCGCGGGCGTAGCCGACCAGGGCGGTCAGCGGCTGGGTGCCGGTCAGGTCCGGCACGAGGCCCAGGCTGGTCTCGCGCATGGCGAACTGCACGTCGTCCGCGACCACCCGCAGGTCACACGCCAGCGCGAGCTGGAAGCCGGCGCCGATCGCGTGTCCCTGCACGGCGGCGATGGAGACGATGTCGTTGCGTCGCCACCAGGTGAATGCCTCCTGGTATTCGGCGATGGTGGAGTCCAGCAGTTCGTCCGATCCGCGCGCCAGGTCGAGGAAGGACGGTTCACCCTCGAAACCTTCGGGAGTGAACGCCTGCCGGTCGAGTCCGGCGGAGAAGGACTTGCCCTCACCGCGCAGCACCACGACCCGGACGGTGCCCGGCAGCAACCTTCCGGCCTCCGTCAACGCCCGCCAGAGCGCGGGGGACTGAGCGTTTCGCTTGGCCGGATTGGTCAGTGTCACCGTGGCGACCGAGTCGTCCACGGTGAGCCGTACGCCGTCCTTGTCGAGCAGAGCCATCTGGTGCCTCCGGTGTGCAGTCGGCCGCAATCCCGGCCTAAGTGACTGCACAGTAACCACCCAGTCGACCGGACGGCCGACCGGGGGTCACCGAAGGAACCGCGGTGTGGGCAGGCAGCAGCGTCTTCCGAACCGGTCCCGGCCCTCGGGGCCGGGATCCGGGTCAGGCAGAAGCCGCCTTCTTGCCGCGTGTCGCACCACCGCGACCACGCAGCACGACTCCGGACTCGCTGAGCATCCGGTGGACGAATCCGTAGGACCGACCGGTTTCTTCGGCCAGCGCCCGGATACTCGCACCGGAGTCGTACTTCTTCTTCAGGTCTGCCGCGAGCTTGTCGCGCGCGGCGCCGGTTACCCGGCTGCCCTTCTTCAGAGTCTCGGCCACCCGTGCCTCCTCATGGGAAGTGCGCTCTGGACTTCTCATGATCACCCCTCCCCGGCTTCCTGGCCACCCATTCAGCAAGGTCGATACGCCGGCATTTCCCGAGCAGTGGACGCCCAAGCAGAACGGAATCCCCCCTTCCGCTGCATGACGTCCGTCACACTTCTCCGCACCCTCGGGGAATCACCAGGTCAGAGGCCGGAACGGGAAAGACGACGGCCCCGGCGCCGCGCCCGGGCGGGCACGGCCGGGGCCGTCGTACAGAGCGCAGAGGTACGAGACGGTCTCACTCAGATGATGGATCACGTCTGAGCCGAATGATCCATAAGGAACTGGATCAACGCACCGGGCCGCCCTCGGGTGACGTCAGGCGAGCGCGACCAGGTCCCGGTAGTCCGGTCCCCACAGGTCCTCGACACCGTCCGGGAGCAGGATGATCCGCTCCGGCTCCAGCGCCTCGACCGCACCCTCGTCGTGCGTGACGAGGATGACCGCGCCCTTGTACGTGCGCAGCGCGCCCAGGATCTCCTCGCGGCTGGCCGGGTCCAGGTTGTTGGTGGGCTCGTCGAGGAGCAGCACGTTCGCCGAGGAGACGACCAGCGTGGCCAGGGCCAGCCGGGTCTTCTCGCCGCCGGAGAGGACCCCGGCCGGCTTGTCCACGTCGTCGCCGGAGAACAGGAACGAGCCGAGCGTCTTGCGCACCTGGACCAGGTCCAGGTCGGGCGCGGCGGAGCGCATGTTCTCCAGGACCGTGCGCTCGGGGTCGAGCGTCTCATGCTCCTGGGCGTAGTAGCCGAGCTTGAGTCCGTGGCCCGGGGTGACCTCACCCGTGTCCGGCTTCTCGGCGCCCGCGAGCAGCCGCAGCAGGGTGGTCTTGCCGGCGCCGTTGAGGCCCAGGATGACGACGCGGGAGCCCTTGTCGATGGCCAGGTCGACGTCGGTGAAGATCTCCAGGGAGCCGTACGACTTCGACAGGCCCTCGGCGGTCAGCGGGGTCTTCCCGCAGGGCGCCGGGTCCGGGAAGCGCAGCTTGGCGACCTTGTCGGAGACGCGGACGGCCTCCAGCCCCGACAGCAGCCTTTCGGCGCGCTTGGCCATGTTCTGCGCGGCGACGGTCTTCGTCGCCTTGGCGCGCATCTTGTCGGCCTGGGAGTTCAGGGCGGCGGCCTTCTTCTCCGCGTTCTGGCGCTCACGCTTGCGGCGCTTCTCGTCGGCCTCGCGCTGCTGCTGGTAGAGCTTCCAGCCCATGTTGTAGACGTCGATCTGGGAGCGGTTGGCGTCCAGGTAGAAGACCTTGTTGACGACGGTCTCGACCAGGTCGACGTCGTGGGAGATGACGATGAAGCCGCCGCGATAGTTCTTCAGGTAATCCCGCAGCCAGACGATCGAGTCGGCGTCGAGGTGGTTCGTCGGCTCGTCGAGGAGCAGGGTGTCGGCGTCCGAGAAGAGGATCCGGGCCAGCTCGACGCGGCGGCGCTGGCCACCGGAGAGGGTGTGCAGCGGCTGGCCGAGCACCCGGTCGGGCAGGCCGAGGGCGGCCGAGATGGTGGCGGCCTCCGATTCGGCGGCGTACCCGCCCTTGGTGAGGAACTCGGTCTCCTGGCGTTCGTACTGGCGCAGCGCCTTCTCACGGGTGGCGCCGGAGCCGGTGGCGATGCGCTCCTCGTTCATCCGCATCTTGCGCAGCAGCACGTCGAGACCGCGGGCGGAGAGGATCCGGTCGCGGGCGAGCACGTCGAGGTCGCCGGTGCGCGGGTCCTGGGGGAGGTAGCCGACCTCGCCCGAGCGGGCGATGCTGCCGGCGGCGGGCTGCCCCTCGCCCGCGAGGCACTTGGTGAGGGTGGTCTTGCCCGCTCCGTTGCGGCCGACCAGGCCGATGCGGTCGCCCTTGGCGACACGGAAGGAGGCGGACTCGATGAGGACGCGGGCGCCGGCGCGCAGCTCGATGCCGGTGGCGGTGATCACGGAAATACTCCAGGGCGGTGGGGACGGCGGAAGGGGGGCAGGACGCGATGCTTCGACGCCGCTAATCCGCGAGGAGATTTGCCATGGGATTCATTCTACCGGGGGTCCGCAACTAGTTATGAGGCCGTCGGGCCCCTGCTGCCGGGGGCCACGGCCGGGGCGCAGACCAGGGCGGACCGGGTGATACGCGCCGCACGCGCGACCGCCCTCGTTCCACGAATGGAGGGCGGTGCGGGGCAGTTCGACGGCGCCGAGCTGGACACTTCCGAGGTCAAGGACGTGCGCGGCAGCCGCGTCCCGGGCGATCGGTCGGTGAGGTGCAGCGGGCTGTCGGACCGGCAGGCAGGCGAACGCCCGGGAGGACGGCTGGACCTGGGCTTCTTCGACGACCCGCGGACACAGTTCGGCGTGAGCGGCGGACCCTTCGCCCAGGCGCACGTGGTCGCCCACGAGCACGGGCAGGGTTCCACGGCCGGGTGGCCCCGGAGTCCTGGACCCACGGCTCGGCCCGGCAGCGCCGAGCAGTGGTTCTCCAGGGCTACCGCACGGGCGACATGGCCCAGTGCAACACCTTCGGCTGACCGCCTTCCCCCGGACCGTCACGGACGCCTGCCATGCTGTGCCGTGGGTCACATTCGCGAGCACGAGAAGGAGTGATCGTCATGGCAGGCGTTCCGTCCATCTTTCCGACCCTGCTCTACCGGGACGCCAAGGCGGCGATCCAGCTGCTGACGGAGGCGTTCGGATTCACCCAGGTCGCGGTCTACGAGGGGGACGACGGCGTCGTGATGCACGCGGAGCTGGCGTACGGGACCGGCGCGGTGATGCTCGGTAGCAAGGGCCGCGGCGGCACCTTCGACAAGCTGATGGAGCATGCCGGCCCTGCCGGGATCTACGTCGTGGTCGATGACGTGGACGCGCACCACCGCCGGGCCGTCGAGCACGGGGTGGAGATCGCGATGGAGCCCACCGACCAGGACTACGGCTCGCGGGACTACATGGCCCGCGACGCGGAGGGCAACGTCTGGAGCTTCGGTACGTACGCGCCGCAGGTCTGACTCCCCCGGTCGCCCGGGAGGCGCCCCTGCGGCGCGTCCGTCCGTACGGGTGCTACGCGCCGCCGGTGTGGACCTGGAAGGCGGCCCGGCGGACCGCCTTGGCCAGGGCCGGGTCGGGGTGGGCGGCGGCCAGCGCGACCAGGACCTGCACGGTCCGCGGATGGCCGACCGCGCGGACCTCGTCCAGCAGTCGCGGAACGGTGGTGCGGACCGCCGAGTCGAGGTGGCGCGCCAACAGGTCCGCCTCACCGTGGTCGGCAATGGCGGCCGCGGTGTCCACCCAGAGCCAGGTCGACTCCTCGGCGGTCAGTACGTCCTGGGCCTCGTCGGGGTCCACGCCGTCGTGCTCGGCGAGCCACAGGAGGGCGTAAGGCCTCAGCGCGGGCTCGCGAACGGCGGCGCGCACCTCGGGTTCAGCGGGGGCACCGACCACGCGCAGGGCCTCGAAGGCGAGGCCGCGGAGCAGGGCGTCCTCGCCGCGGGCGGCGTGCAGCAGCTCGCTGACGGCGTGGCCGACGGGCCGGGCGGCGAGCCAGGCCCGGTACTCGGCGCGGGCCGGTCCCGGGGTGAGGCGGGCACAGCCGTGCAGCATCGCGGCGGCGGACTGCTCGATGTTCCCGGCGGGGCTCTGCGCGGCCACGCAGATCTGCTCCAGCTTGACCCAGACGGCCCAGCTGCCGAGCGGGGTCAGGGCGGCCTGTGCGGGACCGAGGGTGACGGCGTCCACGGCGGCGAGCCCCCCGAGTGCCCAGCGCAGCAGCCGGGCGAGCGGGACGGCCGTCGCGGTGGCGGCGTGCCCGTTCGCCTCGGGGGCGGTCGCTCCCGCGGTGGCTGCCGTGTCTACGGTGGCTGCCGCCCCGTCAGGGTCCGCGGTCTCGCCCGGCGCGGCGTCGTAGGGGACCTCGCACCGCTCGTCGCGCAGTTCGGTGACCCGCTGGTCGAGCAGGTCCAAGAGGTCCGGAACGGTCACGGGACCGGCGGACAGCTGGAGCAGCGACAGCAGTTGGGGCATCGCCTCGACCACTTCGGCGACGACCGCGGTGGCGATGTCGGCGGGGGCCGGGTGGACGAGGGACCAGGCGTCGAACAAGGCGACCCAGCCGCGCAGTACGGCGGTGTCGTCACGATCCCAGGCGCGCAGCCGCCAGCCGGGCCGGGCGTGGCCGCCGTGCACTTCGACGAGACCGGCGAGGCGGGCGCGGTCCCAGCCGACCCGGATCTGCCCGTGGGTCAGGTTCAGTTCGCCAGCGGCCCGTTCGACGTCGGCCGCGGGCAGCGCTCCCGCCGGGGCGGGTCGACCTCCGTCGCCCGCGCCGAGGTTGCGCTCGGCCCAGCGGGCGAGCCGTACGGCGTCGGCGAGCGAGGCCCGGGCCCGGTTCGCGAGTTCGGCCGTGGCTGGGGTGCCCGCCGGGGGTCGGGAGGCGGGTCGGGCACGTCGGTCGGTCACCGCCTTGCGGGCCGCGGCAACGGAACGCGGGGAGACGAGTCGGAGTCTGGAGTCGCGAGCCAACTGCTCATCAGGCTTTCGGGACGTCACGGATGCAGTCTCGCCCGTCACCGGCCGAAAGCCCAAACGGAACCAGCCATTATCGATGGTCACCCTAGGGACAGACCAGGGCAATGCGCCCTCTGCGCCCCCTCCGCCACACGGCCTTCACATAAGAGGGGTCAGAAAGCGCCTCAGGGCCTCCTCGTACCCGGCCGGATCCGCGTTCCACATCGCCCCGTGCGGGGCTTCGCGGACGGTCTTCAGGGTGACGAGGTCGGGCCGGGCGGCGGCGAGCCGGCGCGAGGGTCCCCAGGGGGCCAGCGCATCGTCCGGGCCGTGGAAGATCAGGACGGGGACGCGCAGCGCCGCGGGGTCCGCCCCCGGAGCCCGGTGGTCGGCCCGCAGCCCGGCGCGCCCCTCGGCGGCGCGCACCGCGAGCGGCAGCAGCGCGGCCGGGGTGCGGTGCGCGGCGACGAGCGCGCGCAGGGTGGCGTGCCAGTCGAGCACCGGCGAGTCCAGCACGAGCCCGGCGATCCGGTCGGCGAGCGCCGAGCGCTCGGCGGCGTGCAGGGCCATCGCGGCCCCGGTGGACCAGCCGTGCAGGACGACGCGGCGGGCACCGTAGCGCAGGGCGTAGCGGATGGCGGCGTCCACGTCCCGCCATTCCGATTCGCCGAGGTGGCCGAGGCCGTCCGGCGAGGCGGGTGCGCCGAGGTCGCCCCGGTAGGCGAGGGCCAGCACGGGCATCTGCTGGCGGTGCAGGAAGGGCATGACCACCATGGGGTGCTCGCGGCTGGCGCCCAGCCCGTGCACGGCGATCACCCAGGTGTCGCGGGCCGCGGGCACGAACCACGCGGGCAGGGCGCCGAGCTCTCCGGGGACGTCCACGTCGGCGTGGTCGAGCCCAAGGGCGGTGCGCGGGTCGCCCAGGTGGACCTGGGGCGTGAGGGCGACTCGGGTCCCGATGTCGAGGCTGCCGTGCGTGACGGCGAGGAGCCGGCGCACGACGGTGTCCGGGCCGGTCGCGGCCCCGTCGAGGACGGAGCCGACCACGGCGTGCACCCCGGGGGCGTCCAGTCCGTACGTACCGGGGCGCAGGGAGGCCAGTGAGCGGGTGAGCTCGACCTGCCCGGCGTCGGCGGCGTGGACGCTGAGCCGCGGCTCGCCGGGCAGTGGGCGGCCGGGTCGGTGCCGCAGGGCGGCGTCGGCGGCGTATCGGCCGGCCGCGACCGCGGCCGCACCGGCACCGATCAAGGTGGTTGCGACGGCCGCGGCCGTCACTGTGGCGGTACGCACCGCTCCAGTGTCGAGGCGCGAGCCCGGACGGGCCACTGGAGCGGAACGCTCCGCATACCGCCGGGACGGCGTGTGCAGGTATCGGGAAGAGGTCCGGGGGTGCCGGCGAGGCGGGCGGGAGAGTGATCTAGATCTCTTCCGAGATCCGCGCGAGGGGACCGGAGGGCCCCGGGCCTCCTGCGGAGGGGTTCGTTCACCCCGCTTTGACGTGCATTAATCGATGTATCGACGGCTAAAACGGGATGAAGCTCCCGATGGGATGCCGAGCCAGTACACCGCTCCGCCCGAGTCAGTTCATCTTCTGTTCACCCAGGTTGCCTACGGTCGCCGAGCCACTGACGCCAAACAGAAGCCTGGGTAAATGGAGCACATAACGCTTCTCCTCGGGATCGTGATCATCACCGCTCTCGTGTTCGACTTCACGAACGGTTTCCACGACACAGCCAACGCGATGGCTACCACCATCTCGACCGGCGCCCTCAAGCCCAAGACGGCGGTGGCCATGTCCGCCGTGCTCAACCTCGTCGGCGCGTTCATGTCCGTGGAGGTCGCCAAGACGATCTCCAAGGGCCTGGTCAACGAGGAGGGCATCCAGCCAGAGGTGATCTTCGCCGCCCTGGTCGGCGCGATCCTCTGGAATCTCGTCACCTGGCTGGTCGGACTCCCCTCCAGCTCCTCCCACGCCCTCATGGGCGGTCTGATCGGTGCCGCGGTCGCCTCGGCCGGCCTGGACGCGGTCAACGGCAGCGTCCTGGTCACCAAGGTGCTCATCCCCGCGGTCGCCGCTCCGATCGTGGCCGGTGCGGCCGCGATGCTGGCCGCCAAGGTCACGTACAAGATCGGTGGCAAGCTCGGCGGCAAGACCGCGACCAAGGGCTACCGTGCCGGGCAGATCGCCTCGGCCGGTCTCGTCTCCCTCGCGCACGGCACCAACGACGCGCAGAAGACGATGGGCATCATCACGCTGGCGCTCGTCGCCGGCGGTGCACTGGAGTCGGGTGCCAACCCGCCGGTCTGGGTCATCGTCTCCGCCGGCATGGCCATCGCGCTGGGTACCTCCCTGGGCGGCTGGCGCATCATCCGCACCATGGGCAGCGGCCTGACCGACCTGCAGCCGCAGCAGGGCTTCGCCGCCCAGACCGCGGCCGCCAACGTCATCCTGGCCTCCTCCAGCCTCGGCTTCTCCCTCTCCACGACCCACGCGTGCTCCGGCGCCGTCATGGGTGCGGGTCTGGGCCGCAAGGGCGGTGTGGTCCGCTGGTCCACCGCCACCCGCATGTTCATCGCCTGGGGCCTGACCCTGCCGGCCGCCGCCGTGGTCGCCTCCGGCGCCGAGCTGGTCATGCGCACCGGTGACATCGGCATCGCCGCCGTCGCGGTCTTCCTGATCGGCTCCTGCGTCGCCATCTGGGTCATCTCGCGCCGCCAGGTCGTCGGCCACCACAATGTCAACGACGTGGAGCCGACCGCCGCCGAGGAGCCGGGTGTCGTCACCACGGCCATGGCCGCCGTCGCCGTCCCGCCGACCGTGGCCGCCGAGGCCACTGCCGCCGGTACCGCCTCCACCGCCGCCGCGGCCTCCGCCGTGACGGACGAGGAGCTGAAGGCCACCATCCCGGCGGCCGCACCGACGACCCCCGCGGCTCCGGCCGCCGCGGTCTGACCCCGAGAACGACAGAGGAATCCGCAGCATGAAGATCGACTGGGCAGCACTCGGCTCCGTCTTCGGAGTCAGCCTCTCCGCCACCGTCGCGCTCGTGGCCCTGTTCACCCTGGGCCTGGTGGGCCTCTCCAAGCACGAGGCCGCCACCGAGCAGGGCGGCACCGCCACCCTGGCCCGCAGCGGCGCGTACGCCTGCTTCGCGGTCGTCGCAGCGGCCGTGACATACGGGATCTACCTGATCGTCAGCTGAGCTATCCACGCACGGCGCACGAAAGCTCCCTCCGGGTTTCCCGGAGGGAGCTTTCCCGTGTGCTGTGACCTGCCTCGCCGCAGGTCAACGGCGAGTTGACGGGCGTTCGCGGTGCGTGGTGGACTGCCCGAGCCAATACGGCGGCATGGAGAGGAAGTCCGGTGCGAATCCGGCGCGGTCCCGCCACTGTCACCGGGGAGCACGCGAGACGTGCGTCCCGGGAGCCAGGAACTCCCACCGCCGGACACGTCGAACCAGGGCGCGGACCCTGAGTGAGGACATACCTGCCACCATGCGTGCCGATCGCGTCTTCGCGTACGGCGCCACGGCGGGCCTGATCGGCGACCGGATCTTCGGTGATCCGCGCCGAGGGCACCCCGTGGCCGCCTTCGGACGAGCCGCCGCCGCCGTCGAACGCGCCCTGTGGCGCGACGACCGCGCCCGGGGCATCGTCCACACCCTCATATGCGCCGGAGGCGCTGCCGCCGTCGGTGTGCTGGGCGCGCGCGCCGTGCGCTCCCGGCCCGCGGGCGCCCGTATCGCCCTGACCGCGGCGGCCACCTGGGCCGTCGTCGGAGGGACCTCGCTGGGCCGGGAGGCCCGCGCCATCGGCGGCGCGCTCGCTGCCGGGGACGCCGAGGTGGCCCGGGAGCGGCTGCCACACCTGTGCGGGCGCGACCCGCAGTCCCTGGACGAGCAGCAGATGGCCCGCGCCGTCGTGGAGTCGGTCGCCGAGAACACCTCCGACGCCGTGGTCGGTGCCCTGGTGTGGGGCGCCGCCGCCGGCGTCCCCGGGCTGCTGGCCTTCCGCGCCGTGAACACCCTCGACGCGATGGTCGGCCACAAGTCTCCGCGCCACCTGCGCTACGGCTGGGCCTCGGCCCGGCTCGACGACCTCGCGGGCTGGCCGGGCGCCCGGCTGACCGCCCTGGCCGCAGTGGTGGCCGGCCCCGACCGGCGCGGAGCCGTACGGGCCTGGCGCGCGGATGCCGCCCGGCACCCCAGCCCGAATGCCGGGCCGGTGGAGGCGGCGTTCGCCGGTGCCCTCGGCGTACGGCTGGGGGGCACCCTCGCGTACGGGGGGCGGGTCGAGCACCGGGCCGTCCTGAACGGCGGGACGGGACGGCCCGTGGAGGTCGCGGACATCGAACGGGCGGTGCGGCTGTCACGACAGGTGACGTGGCTGGCATGGGGAACCTGTGTGGCACTGCGCTGTGCGGTGTCACGTCGGTCGCGGAGGGGACGCGCATGAGCGGCGGAAAGCGGGGCGGGGGACTCCTCGTCGCCGGCACGACATCGGACGCGGGCAAGAGCGTGGTCACGGCGGGCATCTGCCGTTGGCTGGCCCGGCAGGGCGTGAAGGTGGCGCCGTTCAAGGCGCAGAACATGTCGCTGAACTCGTTCGTGACGCGCGAGGGCGCCGAGATCGGGCGCGCACAGGCCATGCAGGCGCAGGCGGCCTGCGTGGAGCCGACCGCATTGATGAACCCGGTGCTGCTCAAGCCCGGCAGTGACCGCAGCAGCCAGGTGGTGCTGCTGGGCAAGCCGGTGGGCGAAATGAGCGCGCACGGCTACCACGGCGGGCGCCAGGAGCAGTTGCTCGGCGTCGTCACGGACTGCCTGGAGCAACTGCGGGGCACGTATGACGCCGTGATCTGCGAGGGAGCGGGCAGTCCGGCCGAGATCAACCTGCGCCGGACCGACATCGTGAACATGGGCATCGCGCGGGCCGCGCGGTTCCCGGTGGTCGTGGTCGGGGACATCGACCGGGGCGGTGTCTTCGCCTCGTTCTTCGGGACGACGGCGCTGCTGTCGCCGCAGGACCAGGAGCTGATCGCGGGCTACCTGGTGAACAAGTTCCGCGGGGACGTCTCGCTGCTGGAGCCCGGCATGGACATGCTGCGCGGGCTGACGGGGCGGGCGACGTACGGCGTTCTGCCGTTCCAGCACGGGCTGGGCATCGACGAGGAGGACGGCCTGAGGGTCTCCCTGCGGGGCGCGGTGCGCGAGTCGGTGGTGGCGCCGCCGGTCGGCGAGGACGTCCTACGGGTCGCGGTGTGCGCGGTGCCGCTGATGTCGAACTTCACGGACGTCGACGCCCTGGCTGCGGAGCCGGGCGTGGTGGTGCGGTTCGTGGACCGGGCCGAGGAGCTCGTCGACGCCGACCTGGTCGTCGTACCCGGGACGCGGGGCACGGTGAAAGCCCTGGAGTGGCTGCGCGAGCGCGGGCTCGCGGACGCGCTGGCGCGGCGGGCTTCGCAGGGCCGCCCGGTACTGGGCATCTGTGGCGGGTTCCAGGTGCTGGGCGAGCACATCGAGGACGAGGTCGAGTCCCGGGCGGGCTCGGTGGACGGCCTCGGCCTGTTGCCGGTGCGCATCCGCTTCGAGCGGGAGAAGACCCTGGCCCGGCCGGAGGGTTCGGCGCTGGGCGAGTCGGTGACGGGCTACGAGATCCACCACGGGGTGGCCGAGGTCCTGGGCGGGGAGCCGTTCTTGGACGGCTGCCGGGTCGGCTCGGTGTGGGGTACGCACTGGCACGGCTCGCTGGAGTCGGACGCCTTCCGTCGGGCCTTCCTGCGCGAGGTGGCCTCGGCCGCGGGCCGCCGGTTCGTCCCGGCCCCGGACACCTCGTTCGCCGCGCTGCGCGAGGAGCAGCTCGACCTGCTGGGCGACCTGATCGAGGAACACGCCGATACGGACGCGCTGCTGCGCCTGATCGAGGGCGGGGCTCCGGCGGGCCTGCCGTTCCTGCCGCCGGGCGCGCCGTGACGGCCCCGGCCGTGCTGAGGGGGAACATCCCCGCTGTCACGGGGAGCAGAGCAGGAGCCCGTTCAGGTGCTCGTGCAGGAGCGGGACATCCCCGCAGATCCGGGGAGCGAGCACCAGGCCGGGCGAGCCGCTGGCACTTCGGCACCGATATCCATCGCAAGCCACTCGAAGGAGTGACCGTCTCATGAGCAGCGCCCACTTTCCGTTCTCGGCCGTGGTCGGGCAGGACGACCTGCGGCTGGCACTGCTGCTCAACGCCGTGAGCCCGGCGGTCGGCGGCGTGCTCGTGCGCGGCGAGAAGGGGACCGCCAAGTCCACCGCCGTCCGCGCGCTGTCCGCGCTGCTGCCGCAGGTGGACGTCGTCCCCGGCTGCCGGTTCAGCTGCGCGCCCGACGCGCCCGACGCGGCCTGTCCCGACGGCCCGCACGAGCCCGGCGAGGGCACGGCCCGCCCCTCCCGAATGGTCGAGCTGCCGGTCGGCGCCTCCGAGGACCGCCTGGTCGGCGCCCTCGACATCGAACGGGCCCTCGCCGAGGGTGTGAAGGCCTTCGAGCCCGGCCTGCTCGCCGACGCGCACCGCGGGATCCTGTACGTCGACGAAGTGAACCTTCTCCACGACCATTTGGTGGACGTACTTCTCGATGCCGCGGCCATGGGCTCCTCCTACGTCGAACGCGAGGGCGTCTCCGTCCGCCACGCCGCCCGCTTCCTGCTCGTCGGCACGATGAACCCGGAAGAGGGCGAGTTGCGGCCCCAACTGCTCGACCGGTTCGGGCTGACCGTGGAGGTCACCGCCTCGCGGGAGCCCGCCCAGCGCGTCGAGGTGGTGCGCCGCCGGCTCGCGTACGACGACGATCCCGCGGGCTTCGCGAGCCGCTGGTCCGAGGACGAGCACGAGGTCCGGGCCCGGGTCGTGGCCGCGCGCGCCCTGCTTGCGAAGGTCGTCCTCGGTGACACCGCCCTGCTCCAGATCGCCGCGACCTGCGCCGGCTTCGAGGTCGACGGCATGCGCGCCGACATCGTGATGGCCCGGACTGCGACGGCGCTGGCCGCCTGGGACGGACGGACCGAGGTGGTGAAGGCGGACGTGCGCCGGGCCGCCCTGCTGGCCCTGCCGCACCGCCGTAGGCGCGCCCCGTTCGACGCGCCCGGCCTCGACGAGGACAAGCTCGACGAGATCCTGGACGGGTTCCCCGACGAGGAGCCGGACCACGACCCCGAGCCCGACCCCGGCCCCGAGGGTCCGGACGACGGCGGCCCCGACGGGGGCGGCGGCGTGCCGCCGCAGGCGGGTCCCGAGGATCCGGCGCAGCAGCCGGAGTCGGAACCGCCGGCGGAGTCGCAGCCGGAGTCGCAGCCGGAGCCCGGCACCGACGGGCAGGCCCCCGAGCCCGCCCGGGCCGACGCGGGCGAGCAGCCCGGGCGGGCGGACGCGCCCGAGCAGGCCGCCGTACGAGCCACCGCGCCGTTCCGGACCAAGGTGCTCAGCGTGCCGGGGCTCGGCGAGGGCGCGTCCGGACGGCGTTCGCGCGCCCGCACGGCACACGGCCGGACCACCGGCGCCCAGCGCCCCCGCGGCCAGCTAACGAAGCTGCACCTCGCGGCGACCGTCCAGGCCGCCGCCCCGCACCAGAAGGCGCGCGGGCGCAGCGGGCGCGGGCTCGTCGTCCGCAGGGACGACCTGCGGCAGGCCACCCGGGAGGGCCGCGAAGGCAACCTGGTCCTCTTCGTCGTCGACGCCTCCGGCTCCATGGCCGCCCGACAGCGCATGAGCGCCGTCAAGGGCGCGGTGCTCTCGCTGCTGCTGGACGCCTACCAGCGCAGAGACAAGGTGGGCCTGATCACCTTCCGCGGCTCCGCCGCCGAGCTGGCGCTGCCGCCCACCTCCTCGGTGGACGCGGCCGCGGCCCGGCTGGAACGGCTGCCGACCGGCGGACGCACCCCGCTCGCCGCCGGGCTGCTCAAGGCCCACGACGTACTGCGGATCGAGCGGCTGCGGGATCCGAGCCGCCGGCCGCTGCTCGTGGTCGTCACCGACGGGCGGGCCACCTCCGCCGGTTCCGTCGGCGGCCGACAGGGCGGCACGCCGCGCGAGCTGGCCGGGCTCGCCGCCCGGCTGCTCCGGGCCGAGGGGGTCGCCTCGGTGGTCGTGGACTGCGAGTCGGGGCCGGTCCGGCTGGGGTTGGCCGGCGAACTGGCCGCCGACCTCGGCGGGCCCGCCGTCACGCTCGACGGGCTGCGGGCCGACTCGCTGGCCGGGCTCGTGAAGAACGTACGTACCGCGACGACTTCACCGTCGCACCACACCCACAGGAAGGCCGCGTAATGCCGCAGGGACAGCCGACCGTCGTTCCGGACGACGGACTCACGACGCGCCAGCGCCGCAACCGCCCGCTCGTCTTCGTCCACACCGGCCCGGGCAAGGGCAAGTCGACGGCGGCCTTCGGGCTGGCGCTGCGCGCCTGGAACCAGGGCTGGTCGATCGGGGTGTTCCAGTTCGTCAAGTCGGCGAAGTGGAAGGTCGGCGAGGAGAACGCGCTCAAGGTCCTCGGTGCCTCCGGCGAGGGCGGCCCGGTCGCCTGGCACAAGATGGGCGAGGGTTGGTCCTGGGTCCAGCGCGATGCGCAGCTGGACAACGAGCAGGCGGCCAAGGAGGGCTGGGAGCAGGTCAAGCGCGACCTGGCCGCTGAGACGCACAAGCTGTACGTGCTGGACGAGTTCGCGTACCCGATGCACTGGGGTTGGATCGACGTCGACGAGGTCATCGAGGTGCTGCGCGACCGCCCCGGCACCCAGCACGTGGTGATCACGGGGCGCAACGCGCCCGAGAAGCTGCTGGAGTTCGCGGACCTGGTCACCGAGATGACCAAGGTCAAGCACCCGATGGACGCCGGCCAGAAGGGCCAGAAGGGCATCGAGTGGTGACGTCGCTCCCCATTCCGCGCCTGGTCATTGCCGCGCCGTCCTCCGGCAGCGGCAAGACCACGGTCGCGACGGGCCTGATGGCGGCCTTCTCGGAGCGCGGCCTCGCCGTGTCCCCGCACAAGGCCGGGCCCGACTACATCGACCCGGGCTACCACGCGCTGGCCACGGGCCGCCCGGGGCGCAACCTCGACGCATTCATGTGCGGGCCGGAGCTGGTCGCCCCGCTGTTCGTGCACGGCGCGTCGGGGTGCGACCTCGCGATCGTCGAGGGCGTGATGGGGCTCTACGACGGGGCCGCGGGCCAGGGTGAACTGGCGTCGACGGCGCAGGTGGCGAAGCTGCTGCGGGCGCCGGTGGTGCTGGTGGTCGACGCCTCGTCGCAGTCGCGGTCGGTGGCGGCACTGGTGCACGGCTTCGCGTCGTTCGACCCGCAGGTGCGGCTGGGGGGCGTGATCTTGAACAAGGTCGGGTCCGACCGCCACGAGGCGATGCTGCGGGAGGCCCTGGAAGAGGTGGGGATGCCGGTGCTGGGCGTCCTACGGCGGGCTCCGCAGGTGGCCGCGCCGTCACGACACCTGGGCCTGGTGCCGGTGGCCGAGCGACGCGCCGACGCGCTGGCCGCGGTGGCGTCCTTGGCGGAACAGGTGCGCCAGGGCTGCGACCTGGACGCGCTGATGGCCCTCGCCCGCACGGCCCCCGCATTGGCCTGCGAGGCCTGGAGTCCGCAGCGGGCCCTGCTCTCCGGCCCCGGCCCCTCCCGGAACCGGGCTCCGCTCGGACCCGGGTCCCAGTCGCCGGCGGGGCCGGGTTCGCCCGGCCGCCCCATCGTCGCCGTCGCCGGGGGCGCGGCCTTCACGTTCTCCTACGCCGAGCACGCCGAGCTGCTCGGCGCCGCGGGCGCCGAGGTCGTCACCTTCGACCCGCTGCGCGACGAATCGCTGCCACCCGGCACCACCGGCCTGGTGATAGGCGGCGGTTTCCCCGAGGTGTACGCCCCCGAGCTCGCCGCCAACGAGCCCCTGCGGGGGGCCGTCGCCGGCTTCGCCGCAGCCGGCGGGCCCGTTGCCGCCGAGTGCGCCGGACTGCTCTACCTCGCGCGGTCGCTCGACGGGAAGCCCATGTGCGGGGTCCTCGACGCCGACGCGCGGATGTCGGAGCGCCTGACCCTCGGCTACCGCGAGGCCGTGGCGGTGTCGGACAGTGCCCTCGCCGCCGCCGGGACCCGGCTGCGTGGGCACGAGTTCCACCGGACGGTGATCGAGCCCGGCGCGGGTTCGACCCCCGCCTGGGGGTTCACGCACCCCGAACGCCGGGTCGAGGGCTTCGTCCGGCAGGGCGTACACGCCAGTTATCTGCACACGCACTGGGCGGCGGAGCCCTCCGTCGCCGGCCGCTTCGTGGAAGCCGCGGCAGCGCACCGGTGAGATCAGTCCGCGAGGCCCACCACCAGCCAGATCCCGGCCACCCCGCCCACCGTGCACAGGAGCGTGGACAGAGCGGGGTGCGTGTGGTGCGCCTCGGGCAGGATCTCGGCGGCGGCCAAGTACAGCAGGGCTCCGCCGAAGAAGCCGAGGTACGCCGCGAGCGGTTCCTCCGGAAGGGTGAACAGCACAGTGGACGCCGCGCCCACCACGGGGGCCAGGGCGTCCGCGTAGAGCATCATCAGGGCCCGGCGGCGGGCGTGCCCGTACAACCGGGTGAGCGTGTACGTGTTGAACCCGTCGGCGAAGTCGTGCGTGACGACAGCCAGCGACACGGCCACGCCCATCCCCTCGCCGACCTGGAAGGCCGCACCCAGGGCCACTCCGTCGGCGAGGCTGTGGCAGACCATGGCCGTGGCCGCCGTCATCCCGACCTGGGGGGCGCGGCCCCCGTTCTCGGCGCCGTGCGCGGCCTGACGCACCGCCAGCAGGCGTTCTCCGACGTGTGCGACCAGGAACCCGGCCACGAAGAGCAGCAGGGCGAGCGGGACGCCGAACACCTCGCCGCCCGCCGCGTGCAGGGACTCGGGGAGCAGGTCCAGGCCCACGACGCCGAGCATCAGCCCGCCGGCCAGGCCCAGCACGAGGTGGCGGCGGTCGGTGACGCGTTGCGCCGTCCATCCGCCCGCCAGGGTCATCAGGAACGCGCCCAACGCCACGATCACGGCCATGTGCCCCTGAATACCGACTGTCGGCCTTCCGCGCACGTCTGCGTGCGGGCCGCGGTCCACGAAGCATTGACGACGACGGAGGGGGCTTGATCCCGGTGGGCGAGTACGCGACACAGGTGGTGGTCGGGGTCGGCGGACGCGCGGGGGTTTCCGTGGCGGAGGTCTGTGCCCTGGTCGAGGAGACGCTGCGGGGGGCCGGATTGGCCGTCGGCGCAGTGAAGGCGCTGGTCACGGTGGAGTCGAAGGCGGGCGAGGCAGGGATCGCGGGCGCGGCGAAACGATTCGGCGTGCCCTTGCTCAGCTACCCCGCCGAGGAACTGGCTGGCATCGTCGTGCCGCACCCCTGCGACACGGTGCGCGACGCCGTTGGGACCTCCTCGGTGGCGGAGGCCGCGGCGCTCGCCGGCGGCGGGGAACTCCTCGTGCCCAAACGCCGGTCGGTGGCGGCGACCTGCGCCGTGGCCACCGCGCAGGCCCACGACCTGCGCCACCACGGGGACGCGGAGGTGCTGGACGCCGGCGGCGCGCTGGTCGACCTCGCGGTCAACGTACGGGCGCACACCCCGCCGGACTGGCTCAAGCAGCGGATCGCGGCTTCGCTCGACGGTCTCAGCGCGTACCCCGACGGGCGGACCGCCCGCGCGGCGGTGGCGGCTCGGCACGGGCTGCCGGCCGATCGGGTGCTGTTGACGGCGGGGGCGGCGGAGGCGTTCGTACTGATCGCGCGCGCCCTGGGCGCGCAGCGGCCGGTCGTGGTGCACCCGCAGTTCACGGAGCCGGAGGCGGCGCTGCGCGACGCGGGGCACACGGTGGAGCGGGTGGTGCTGCGCGCGGCGGACGGGTTCCGGCTGGACCCGGCGGCGGTCCCGGAGGAGGCGGACCTCGTGGTGGTCGGCAACCCGACCAACCCGACGTCCGTCCTGCACCCGGCGGCCACACTGGCCGCGCTGGCCCGGCCGGGCCGGATCCTGGTGGTGGACGAGGCGTTCATGGACGCGGTTCCGGACGAGCGGGAGGCGCTGGCCGGGCGGACGGACGTACCGGGCCTGGTGGTGCTGCGGAGCCTGACCAAGACGTGGGGGCTGGCGGGGCTGCGGATCGGGTACGTGCTGGCCGATCCGGAGGTGATCGCGAAGCTGGCGGCCGCACAGCCGCTGTGGCCGGTGTCCACGCCGGCACTGGTGGCGGCGGAGGCCTGCATGACCCCGGCGGCGTTGGCGGAGGCGGAGGCCGCGGCCCGGCAGATCGCGGTCGACCGGGCCCATCTGCTGGCCGGGATCGCAGAGTTCGAGGAGATCGCGGTGTCGGGGGTGGCGGAGGGGCCCTTCGTCCTGATCCAGGTGGCGGGCGCGGCGGAGGTCCGCACCCGGCTGCGTGCCCTCGGCTTCGCGGTCCGCCGCGGGGACACCTTCCCGGGCCTGGACGCCTCCTGGCTCCGCCTGGCGGTCCGCGACCGCGCGACGACGGGCCGCCTCCTCCAGGCCCTGGACCACGCCCTCACCCTGACCGCGCGGTAGCCCGGGGCCTTCCCCGGCCCGTGCCCGGCCCGTGCCCGGCCCACCCCTGGTCTGCTTCCTGGCTGCCCGACGGGCCCTCTGACCTGCGGCGCTGCGATATATCCGGACGGGTTGGCTCCGATGGCGGTCGGGGTGGAGCTGAGCGATGATCTCCGCGTAGGCAGGAAGACATCGGGGGATCCGGTATGAAGGCAGCCGCCAAGATGGGCGCGGCACTGGCCGGGCTGGCGGTCGTGGGCGGCGGGATCTACGCCGTCCCGGCCCTGCTCGACCACGGCGGGGGACACCGGAGCGCCACCGAGCAACGGCTCCGAGCCAAGCCCGGCCAGGGTGAGTCGAGTCCCGGCGCGACCCCCGACGCCCGCCCCTTCACGCTGGTCGCGACCGGCGACGTCATCCCGTACCCGTCCATCGTCCAGCGGGCCGCGGAGGACGCCCGGGACAGCGGCGACGGGCACGACTTCCGAAAGATACTCGCGGGGGTCAAGCCCCTGGTGACCGCCGCCGACCTGGCGATATGCCACCACGAGATACCGTACGGCCGACCCGGCGGCCCCTACACCGGATACCCCGCCTTCAAGGCCCCGCACCAGCTGGCCGACGCGCTGAAGGACGCCGGGTACGACAGCTGCTCGACCGGCTCGAACCACACCCTCGACGACGGCTACGACGGTCTCGTCCGCACCCTCGACCACCTCGACCGGGTCGGCATCAAGCACGTCGGCTCGGCCCGCAGCGCCGACGAGGCCAAGGCCCCGGCCGTCCTCTCGGCCGGCGGGGCCAAGGTCGCCCAGCTGGACTACACGTACGGGACGAACGGCATCCCGCTCCCGGCCGGCAAGCCCTGGGCCGTCAACCTGATCGACCAGGACCGGATCATCTCCGAGGCCCGCGCGGCGCGGGCGGCCGGCGCGAACGTCGTCGTCCTCAGCATCCACTGGGGCACCGAGTGGCAGACGGCACCCGACCAGCAACAGCATGATCTGGCACGGGCGCTGACCGCCTCGCGCGGCCCGGACGGGCTCCCCGACATCGATCTGATCCTCGGCACGCACAACCACGTGCCGCAGCCCTACGAGAAGATCAACGGCACCTGGGTGGTGTTCGGCATGGGCGACCAGGTCGCCAGCTTCTACGAGGCCGACAAGGCGCGCGGCAACATGTCCTCGATCCCGCGGTTCACCTTCGCCCCGGCGACCGCGCACCCGGGCCGCTGGGACGTGGTCAAGGCCGAGTACCTCACGCAGTTCTCCGACATGGGCCCGCCGTTCCGCGTCGTCTGCGCCTCCTGCGCGGCCTCCGACTCCGGAACCAGTGCCCACAAGCGGACCGAGTACGCCGCCGTCGACCAGCAGATCAGCACGGCCGTGCTGTCGCGCGGAGCCGACCAGCAGGGGCTGGTGCACGCCACCCGCTGATCCGCGGCGCTACGAGGTGCGGCCCCGCCGGGTCACGATCAGCGCGGTCGCACCGATACCGAGCAGGACCAGCGCGCCGCCCGCCACGTACGGGGTCATCGAACCGCCCCCGGTTTCGGCCAGGTTGGCGTCGGTCGTGATGCCGGCCCCGGTCCCGGAGGCGGCGGTCTGCGGCTTGACGTCGGGCGCCACCGACGGGGCGGGGGCCGCGCCGGCCGGGGCCTCGCAGCGTGCCTCGGCGAGCACGACCTCGCCCTCGACTTGCGCCACGTTCAGGTCCAGCGGGTTCACCGACACCTTCAGGCGGAGCGCGGCCGCCGCCGCGGTGGTGGAGGTGGTCTCGGTACCGGAGAGCTCCAGGCTGACCAGGCCCACCTTCGGGATCTCGACCTTGGTCGGGCCACCGGCCGAGAGGGTGACCTTCTTGCCTAACACGGTCACCGCGCCGAGGACGTTCGCGCTGGCCGAAGGCTTCTTGCCCGCCTCGCACACGGCCTTGGAGATGACCTTGTCCACTTGGATGAGGGAGAGCAGCGGCAGCCCCGGCACGTGCACCTCGGCGTGGGCCAGATCGGCTTCCGCCCGCGCGCCGGTCTTGTCCGCGGTGGCTTTGGACGTGGCCACGTCGGCGCGCAGCACGCTCACCGGCCGACCTCCCTCGACCCCGTCCAGGGCCACGGTGAGAGCGGTCTTCTCGGCCGTGGCGGGGGCACTGACCTCGTTGAGGGTGGTCTTCAGCGGGATGTGGACGCTCTTGTTGAGCAGGCCCACGTCCAGTCCGGCGCGCAGGACGACGGCACTGGCCTTGCCCTCGCCGCCGGTGGAGCCGCTGCCTCCGGTGGCGAGGGCGGGCGGAGCGGTGAGCAGGGCGAGTGCTCCGGTGGCGACCAGGACGGTCGCGGGCATGCGGAAGGTGTTGCTGTTCAAGGTGGTGGAACCCCCAGGGAGATGGGAGCCGTCGCGCCGCCAATGGGGGACATTGCGTGCGCCGACGGCCTCTACCCTCGACATCTTTACGCACGGAGAGTGAACGTGCGGCAACCCGGGGTGAGTTCACCCCAAAGGGTGGTTTCCATGCACACATTCGATTCGCGGCGCATCACGGGAAACGGGAGTCCTTTTTCGCCACAGAACTAAGGGGAATACGCCGACGCCGGCGCCCCGGGAAGCCATTCACAACGACCACCGGGGCACCGGCGTCACGCGGTGCGTCAACCCCGCGTTCAGGCCCGGACCCTGCCGTTCACGACCACGCGCAGCGGTCGCGCCAGGGCCCGGACGTCGGCCCGCGGGTCGGCGTCGTAGACCACCAGGTCCGCCGGCGCGCCCTCGGTCAGCCCTGGCCTGCCGAGCCACTCGCGCGCCGCCCACGTCGTCGCCGAGAGGGCGTCCAAGGCCGGGATGCCGGCCCGTACCAGCTCCGCGACCTCCGCCGCGACCAGGCCGTGCGGCAGGGAACCGCCCGCGTCGGTGCCGACGTACACGCCGATCCCCGCGTCGTAGGCGGCCCGCACGGTGTCGTACCGGCGCTCGTGCAGCCGTCGCATGTGCGCCGACCAGCGGGGGAACTTCGCCTCGCCGCCCGCGGCCATCTTCGGGAACGTCGCGATGTTCACGAGCGTCGGGACGATCGCGACCCCGCGCTCCGCGAACAGCGGGATGGTGTCCTCGGTGAGCCCGGTGGCGTGCTCGATGCAGTCGATGCCCGCCTCGACCAGATCGCGCAGCGAGTCCTCCGCGAAGCAGTGTGCGGTGACCCGGGCACCCAGCCGGTGCGCCTCGGCGATGGCCGCCTCCACCTCGGCACGCGGCCAGCAGGCCGCCAGGTCCCCGACCTCGCGGTCGATCCAGTCCCCCACCAGCTTCACCCAGCCGTCGCCGCGCCGGGCCTCCTGGCCGACGTACGCGACGAGGTCGGCCGGTTCGATCTCGTGGGCGAAGTTGCGGATGTAGCGGCGCGGCCGGGCGATGTGCCGACCGGCCCGGATGATCTTCGGCAGGTCCTCGCGGTCGTCGATCCAGCGGGTGTCGGAGGGGGATCCGGCGTCGCGGATGAGCAGGGTGCCGGCGTCGCGGTCCGTCAGTGCCTGCCGCTCCGCGGTCTCCGCGTCGACCGGGCCGTGGGCGTCCAGTCCCACGTGGCAGTGCGCGTCGACCAGACCCGGCAGGGCCCAGCCGGACACCGTGGTGATCTCCCGGGCGCCGTGCGGGCGTTCGTACGAGATCCGGCCACCGACCACCCAGAGCTCGTCGCGTGCGTCGTCGGGTCCGACGAGCACACGCCCTTTCACATGCAGCACGTCATCGGTCATGTCCCGCACTGTACGTGCGTGCTCGGTAGGCTCATGCGGTAGCCCCGGACGAAGAGAGCACCACCGTGACCCACCCCCTCCTTGACCTTGCGCCACTCACCGCGGAGCGCTTCGCACGGATCGAGCAGGGGGTCGCGGACCTCCTCGGCACCCCCGAGGACGTGGTGATCACGCAGGGCGAGGCCCTGCTGCCGCTGGAGGGGTGCATCCGCTCGGGGGCGCGGCCCGGTTCGACGGCGCTGAACATCGTCACCGGTCCCTACGGGACCACCTTCGGCAACTGGCTGCGTGACTGCGGGGCGACGGTGGTGGACCTGGCGGTGCCCTTCGACAGCGCCGTGACCGCCGACCAGGTCGCGCGGGCGCTGACCGCGCACCCGCAGATCGACTTCGTCTCCCTGGTGCACGCGGAGGCGGCGACCGGCAACACCAACCCGGTCGCCGAGATCGGCGAGGTCGTACGGTCCCACGGCGCGCTGTTCATGCTGGACGCGGTGGCGTCGGTGGGCGCGGAGCCGCTCCTTCCGGACGCGTGGGGCGTGGACCTGTGCGTGATCGGTGCCCAGAAGGCGATGGGTGGCCCGGCAGGCGTGTCGGCGGTGTCGGTCTCCGAGCGCGCATGGGCCAGGTTCGCGGAGAACCCGGCCGCACCGCGCCGCTCCTACCTCTCGCTCCTGGACTGGAAGGAGCGCTGGATCGACGGCGGACGCAAGGCCCTACTGCACGCACCGGCGCAGTTGGAGATGCTGGCGCTGGAGGCCTGCCTGGACCGGATCGCGGCCGAGGGCCTGCCCGCGGTGACGGCCCGACATGCCGCCGCTGCTGCGGCGAGCCGCGCGGGCGCGGTCGCGCTGGGCCTGGCCCCGTACGTCGGCCGGGCCTCGGAAGCGGCCCCGGTGGCCACCACCCTCCGGGTGTCCGACGCGTCCCTGGTGGCGGCCAAGGCCCTGGCGGCGGACCCGGCGGCCCCGCTCGCGGCCGGCGGCGGTGCGTTGGCCAGCGAGATGGTCCGGGTCAACCACTACGGGCGGGACGCCTCGCTGTCGGCGGTACAGGCCTGTCTGACGGCCCTCGCCGCGGCCCTGGCGGCCGACCCGGCC
This sequence comes from Streptomyces sp. NPDC006430, assembly GCF_040612395.1. Classification (NCBI taxonomy): domain Bacteria; kingdom Bacillati; phylum Actinomycetota; class Actinomycetes; order Kitasatosporales; family Streptomycetaceae; genus Streptomyces; species Streptomyces sp. NPDC006430. The sequence continues at coordinate 73,328 of NZ_JBEXQA010000024.1, read as the reverse complement.
GGGGCGAGGGCCGCGGCGGAAGCCGCCTGGGCGGCTTCCCTGCACTGACCGCCCTGACCGCCCCGACCGCCCCGACCGCCCCACGGGCCCGACCGCCCCGCGGGCGTGCCGCGGGGCGGTGGGCCCTATGCCTGCTGGGGGACGGCGCAGGCGCCGTCGGGCTCGCACGCCTCGGCGCCGGCGGCGGGCTCGGTGACCTCGCGCCCCGCCCACGCCTGCTCCAGCGCCCGGGTGAACACCTCGGCGGGTTGCCCGCCGGAGATTCCGTAGCGGCGGTCGAGAACGAAGAACGGCACGGCGTTGGCGCCGAGCTCGGCCGCCTCGCGCTCATCGGCACGCACCTCGGCGGCGTACGCGGAGTCGTCGGCGAGGACGGCTCGGGCCTCCGTCTCGTCCAGCCCGGCCTCGACGGCGAGGGCGAGGAGCACCTCGGGGTCGAAGACGGAGCGCTCCTCGGCGAAGTTCGCCCGGTAGGCGAGGTCGAGCAACTGCTCCTGACGGCCCCGGGCGGCGGCCAGGTGCAGCAGGCGGTGGACGTCGAAGGTGTTGCCGTGGTCGCGGCCTTCGGTCCGGTACGTCAGCCCCTCGGCGCGGGCGCTCGCGGCGACGTGCTCCTCCATTCCGCGCGCCTCCTCCAGCGTGCGGCCGTACTTCTTGGCGAGCATCTCCAGAACCGGGGCGGCGCTGCCCTTGGGGCTGTTGGGGTCGAGCTCGAAGGACCGGAACACGACCTCCACCTCGTCGCGGTGCGCGAACTCGGCCAGCCCCTTGGTGAAACGGGCCTTGCCGATGTAGCACCAGGGGCAGGCTATGTCGCTCCAGATCTCGACGCGCATGATCCTTCTTCTCTCCGGGTCCAATGGGGCGCCGCGGCTGGGGCCGCGGCTGTTTCGTGTTCAACCACCTGCCGGAGCGCCTCATTCCCTGGAAGGCGGAGCCGCTTCCCCGGCGGGCGGACCGACGCTGAGCCAGAGAGTGAGGTGGGAGCCGGAGCGCGCGACGGTCGGATCCGGACGCCAGCCGTGGTGGGCGTAGAAGGCCTGGGCACGGAGGTTGTGCTCGTAGACCTCCAGTCGGACGCGGTCCACACCGGACCGCCGCCAGGCGTCGAGGCAGGCCGCGTGCAGTGCGGCCCCGGTGCCGCGGCGCCAATGGTCCGGGTCGACGTGGAGCTGGGTGAGGGTGGTCTCGCCGTCCACGGAGCGGAAGGCGGCGACCCCGGTGAGCTCGCCGTCCTGCTCGGCGCAGAGCACTCCGCCGTCGGCAGTGGCGCGCGCGATGGCGCGGAACCAGCCCTCGCGGGTCCGTGCGAGTTCGGCTTCGCCGCCGTAGACCTGCTCGGGGACACGACCGCGGTAGTAGGTGGCCCGGGCCCGGGTGTGGAGGGCGGCTATGGCGTCGAGGTCTGCGGGTTGCGCGATCCTGATCATGGGAAGGGAAACGCGCCGGGAACCGTGTCGGTTCCCGGCGCGTCGGTACGGCGACCCGCGCGGCTACCTCTTCAGCCACGCCTCCATCATCTTCTGGGCGATGGGGGCGGCGAGCCTGCCGCCACCGATCTCGGAACGGTCTGTGTCCGAGTTCTCGACCACCACGGCAACCGCGATCTGCTTGCCGCCCGACTTGCCGTACGAGGTGAACCAGGCGAGCGGCGGAAGGCTGTTGTTCACTCCGCGCTGGGCGGTACCGGTCTTGCCGCCCACCTCGGCACCCGCCACCTGTGCGGGCCTGCCGCCGCCTTCGGTGGCGACCGTCCGCATGGCGTCCTGGAGCATCGAAGCGGTCTTGGCGCTCATGACCTGCGTGGACTTCGGGTCCTTGAAGCTCTCCAGCACGTTGCCGTTCGCGTCGGTGACCTCGGAGACCGCGTGCGGGGCGGCGAGCTTGCCGCCGTTTTCGATCGCGGCGGTCACCATCGCCATCTGGAGCGGGGTGGCCTGCACGTCGAACTGGCCGATGCCCGTCTGCGCGACCTGGTCGATCGACATCTTCTTCGACGGGTACTTGCTCGCGGGCCGGGCGGCCACCGGCGTGGCGGTCTCCGTGTTGAACCCGAGCTTCTCGGCCATCGACCGCATCTTGTCCTGGCCCAACCTGTACGCCAGCTCCGCGAAGACGTTGTTGCAGGACTGCCGCAGGGCGGCGCGCGGCGTGGCGTTGTTGCAGGCGGCGGAGCCCACCTCACTGGGCAGCAGGGTCTTGGTGCCGGGGATCGTGTATGGGTCCGGGATGCCCGTCGGCGTGTCGAGGTTGGTGACCAGCCCGTTCTCGATGGCCGCCGCCAAGGTGACCAGTTTGAAGGTGGAGCCGGGCGCCTGCGGCTTGCGCAGGGCCACGTTCTCCATGGCCTTGCCCTGGTCCTCGATCAGCTTCTCCCAGGCCGCCTTGTCGTTGGCGCCCGTGATGGTGCCGGGATCGTAGGAGGGGTTGTTCACGATGGCGAGGATCTCGCCGGTCGCCGGGTCGATCGCCACGGCGGCGCCCTGCTTGCCCTGGAGGGCGTCGTACGCGGCCTTCTGCACGCCCTTGTCGATGGTGGTCAGCACGTTGCCCGGCGAGGCCCGCTTGTTGGTGAGCATGTCCATCACCGTCTTGAGCCGGTCGTCGGAACCGTTGAGGACCTTCTTGTAGACCCCCTCCAGCATGCTCGTGCCGAAGGCCTGCGAGCTGTAGCCGGTGACCGGCGCGTAGAGCGGACCGTCGACGTACGTGCGCTTGTAGCCGAAGTCCTTGCCCTCCGTCTTCACCGAGCCGGTGATCGCCTCCCCGCCCACGATGATGTTCCCCAGCGGGTTCTCGAACTGCCCGATGAGGTTCCGCCGGTTGTTCTCGTTGTCTGCGAGGGCCTGGCCTTGGTAGGCCTGCACCCAGGTGACCCGCACCAAAAGGGCCAGCACCAGGAGCAGACAGAAGACCGACGCACGCCTGATCGTCTTGTTCATCCCCCAGAAGGACGCGCGAGCGCCGCCCAGCGTTCCGCTCTGCCCCGATTGTGGCGGGGTTCTCAGCTTTTCTTCATGATGAAACCGCCCTCGTAGGCCGCGATGACCGCCTGGGTACGGTCGCGGGAGCCGGTTTTGGACAGGACCCCGGCGACGTGCGTCTTGACCGTCTGCGGGCCCACCCCGAGGCGCTCACTCATCTCGTGGTTGGACAGTCCGGTGGCCATCAGACGCAGCACGTCGGCCTCCCGCTCGGTGAGCCGGGACACCCAGGGTGCTGTCGCGCCCGGGGCGCCGGGCGCGTAGGAGGCGGCCAGGGACCGGACGGCCGCCGGAAAGAGCAGGCAATCGCCCCGGGCCACCAGCCGGATGGCGCCGACCAACTCGTCGGGGTCGGCCCGCTTGAGGAGGAACCCGGCGGCACCGACGCGCAGCGCGTCATAGACGTACGCGTCGTTCTCGAAAGTGGTGACGACCACGATCCGGGGCGGCTGCGTCATCGTGGCGAGGATCTGCTCGGTGGCCCGTATCCCGTCGATCTCGGGCATCCGGACGTCCATCAGCACCACGTCCGGGGCCAAGGAGCGGACCAACGAAACGGCTTCGGCGCCGGAGGCCGCCTCACCGACGACCTCCAGGTCGGGTTCGGCTTCGAGGATGACCCGCAGGGCCGTGCGGACCATCCGTTCGTCGTCGGCGAGGACGATACGCAGCGCCGGGCGACCCACCGGGGCCGTCGGGGTCTCCGGGGTCATCGGGCTCCTCCACCGAGCGGAAGGACGGCCCGCAGCCGCCACCGTCCCTGGTGCGGGCCGGCTTCGAGACGGCCGCCCAGCAGCGTGGCCCGCTCGGCGGCGCCGTGCAGCCCTCGGCCACCGGTGGTGCGGGGCTGCGCGGCGGCGGTGCCCGGCGGATTGGTCATGGCGATCTCCAGTTCACGGTGTGTGCCGCCTTCCTCGCCCCGTACGGCGATCCGCAGCTCGATCGGGCCCGCGCCGTGGCGCAGAGCGTTGCTCAGGCCCTCCTGGACGATCCGGTACGCCTCGCGGGAGGCGATCGCCGGGAGGCGTGCCCAGTTCCCGTCGGGTCCGGGGTCCTGGTGGGCGTTGACGGTGGTGCCGGCGGCCCGGGTGCGGGCCAGCAGGGCGTCGAGGTCGGTGTCGAGGGTGGGCGCGGGCGCGGCGTCCGGCCGGGCCGGGTCCCCGTCCCGCAGCAGGCCCAGTACGGTGTCCAGTTCGCCCACCGTCCGCCGGGTGGTGTCCTCGATCGCGGCCAGCGCCTGCCGCACGAACTCCGGGTCGCTGTCGAGCACCCGCCGTGCGGCCACCGCCTGGAGGGTGACGGCGCTCAGGGCGTGCCCCACCGCGTCGTGCAGCTCCCGGGCCAGCCGGTTGCGTACGGCCAGGTCGGCGGTCCGCTCCTCGGCGGCGGCCAACCGGTCCGCGGCCGTCGGCCCGAGCAGTACGGGTGCCAGCCGGGCCAGCAGGACCCCGGCCCCGGTGGCGCACAGGGCGAGCCCGCCCAGCAGCCCGATCCCGAGCAGAGGTGCGAGGTACGGCGTGATGTCGGGGCCGAACCAGCCCCGCCACAGCGACGCGTTCCGCAATGCGCTCACGAACGGCAGCGCGATCAGCACCACGGCCATGGGCGGCACCGCGAGGCTCATCCCGCTGATCGCCGCGCCGAGCCCCAGGTGGAGGGACCACCAGGCCGAGGTCCGCCCGCGGGCCGCCCACGACCGGGCCGGGCCCTCGGCCAGCCGCTCCCCCGGTACCGCGCTCAGGACCCGGACGACGCCTACGGACATCGGCCGAACGAGCCCGAACAGGCCGGTGGCCGCGGCCAGCGGTAGGGACAGCCCGTAGGCGGCGAAGGTCAGCGGAGTGGAGGAGAAGACATTGACACCGCCCGCCGCGACACCGACCACCACGTGGGAGAGGAGGAAGTACGGCATCAGCAGGGCCCCGCCGAGTATCAGGTGCACCCAACGCAGCCCGGCCCGCGCTCCCGGTAACCGGCCCGTGACGGCCAGCACCCCAGCCTGTGCGCCGGTCCGTGTTCGGCCGCTCCCCGTCACGTCTTCCCCCTCCTCACGTCGCCCCGCCGCCCCGCCGGCCTGCCGGCCTGCCGGCCCCGGCCCCGTCATACCGACCCGCTCCGTCTCCCTCCCGTCTCCTGCACCTCCCCGCCTCCCGCAGCGAGGCGCGAGGTGACGAACCGGGTCAGCACGCCGACCGAGAGCAATCCGGTGATCATCTGGCCAGCGTAGGTCAGGACGATCACGGTCGAGGTCTGTTCGTCGTGGCCCAGGTTCGGGCCCAGTGCGCCCGTCAGCATCCACAGCCCCCAGCTCAGTGCCGCGGCCGACCCGATCCATCCGAGGGCCAGTGGCCACCGCACCCGGCGCGCCCCGCCCCGGGCCAGCAACAGAGCCCCCGCGCCGGCGAGCAGCGCGCACGTCCCGTGCGCTGCGGACACCACACCCGTTTCCGCCGAGTACAGCGCCGCCTGGCGGGCGCTCAGCCAGGCCGTACCGCCGAAGGCCCAGTACAGGTGCATCGCCCCCACGGCCGCGCCGACCGCGGCCGCAGCTCCCGCCACCACCCCCGTGGGTGACGGGAGCCGCGCGCCCAGCACGCCCTGCCAGCAACGGCCCCAACGCTCCCGCGCATAGGGCACGAACAGCCCGGCCAGGGCGAGTCCTTGGATCGTGAAGCCGGTGTAGACGACGGTGAACACCCACGGGTCGAGGAAGGGTTCCTGAGCAGCCCTCACCGTCTCGTCGACCCCCATGCCCATGGCCTTGACCAGTATTTGGGCGGGGAACGCCGTGAGGATCGGGGTGAGCAGTCCGGTCGCCGTGAACACCGGAACGGTCAGCAGCCAGGCCGGTATCCGCAGGCCCCAGGGCCGAGTGAGCGCCAGTACGAGCAGGATCACCGTGGCGTCCATGGCCAGCGTCACGGAGTTGGCGACGACGAGGAACGGTCCGCTTTTCAGCAGCACGCTGTCGGCCGGTATGCCGATGTGACTCCCGGCCAGCCAGGCCGCCTTGAGGCCCAGGTACGGCACGGTGGCGGCGACGGCCACCGCGCCCAGGACCCTCCGCGCAGTCCCCGGGCCGGGGGCCGACGGCTGCGCCGCGTACGTCGTCTCACTGGTGTGCACCGCTCGTGTGGTCATGACTCAACGGTCGCGTGCGCGCCCGCCCGCCACCTCCCCCACGAAGGTGAACCGCCTCCCCCGCCCGGGGGAGGAACCCCCCGCGTCCGCCGCATCACATGCGGCGGGTCGCCACCGACAGTCGGTCCCGCGCCTCGAACAGTGCCGCCTTGATCCGCTGCTCGTGGCCCGCCGTCAGCCGAGCCACCGGCACCGAGCAGCTCACCGCGTCCCGGGCCGGCGTCCGGTACGGCACCGCCACCCCGAAGCAGCGCAGCCCGAGCGTGTTCTCCTCCCGGTCCACCGCGTAGCCCTGCTCCCGTACCAGCGCCAGCTCCTCGACGAGTCGTTCCCGGTCCGTGATGGTGTGCTCCGTGACCGCATCGAGCCGCCTCGGCAGGAGCGCCCGCACCTCCGCGTCGGAGTGGGTCGCCAGCAACGCCTTGCCCAGCGCGGTGGAGTGCACGGGCAACCGCCGTCCCACGCGCGTGAACGGCCGCAAGTAGTGCTGGGACGGGCGGGTGGCGAGGTAGACCACGTTCGTGCCGTCCATACGGGCCAGGTGGATGGTCTCGGTCGTGTCGTCGGACAGCCGGTCCAGGGTGGGCCGGGCCGCGGCGACCACCTCGTCCCCGTCGATGTACGAGCTGCCGACGAGCAGGGCCCGTACGCCGATGCCGTACCGCGTCCCCGTCGCATCCGTCTCCACCCACCCCAGGTTCACCAGCGTGCGCAACAGCATGTAGAGACTGGACTTGGGCAGCGAGAGGTCCTGTTGGATGTCGGCCAGGCTGTGCAGTCCGGGCCGCGCGGCGAAGTGCTCCAGCAACAGGACCGTGCGGACGGCCGACTTGACGGCCGCCGGCGTTCCCGGTGCCGCGGGGTTGGCTGGTTCCGCGACGGATCGGCCCGGCTCACCTGTGGTCATTCGCCTTCTTGCCCCTCTTGTCTCTTGTCAACGCGGAAGACCCGGAAATAGAGTCCGGAACGAATGTGATCATTCATCCCCCGGAACGGCGTTCAGAATACTGAACGCCGCCGCGCGGGCCAGCGTAGATCCAGGAGGCAGTGCGCCATGGCAGCAACACCAGTCTGGAGTGTGGACCCCCGCACCGGGAAGCAGCGCGAGCAGGTTGCGGTGGAAGCCACGTCCGGCGAGGTGGACGAGGCCGTCCGCGCCGCCCATGCGGTGCGCGGCGCGCTCGCCGACCACACCACCCGCGCCGCCTTCCTGCGCGCGGCCGCAGAGCTCCTCGACGAGGCCGCGGCCCATGTGATCGAGGCGGCCGACGCCGAGACCGCCCTCGGGCCGGGCCGGCTCACCGGCGAGCTCGCCCGCACCACCGGCCAGCTGCGGGCCTTCGCGGACGTCGTCGACGAGGGCTCGTACCTCGACGTCCGCATCGACCGGGCGGATCCCGCCGCCGTCCCGCCGCGCCCCGAACTGCGCCGCTACAAGATGCCGCTGGGCGTGGTCGCGGTCTACGCCGCCTCCAACTTCCCGCTCGCCTTCTCCGTCCCCGGCGGGGACACCGCGAGCGCACTGGCCGCCGGCTGCCCCGTGGTCGTCAAGGCCCACCCCGACCACCCGGCCACCTCGGAGCTGTGCGCCTCGCTGCTGCGCCGGGCGGCGGTGTCGGTCGGGCTGCCGGCGGACGTGGTCGCCGTGGTCCACGGCTTCGGCGCGGGCCTGGAGCTGATCCGGCACCCCCTCGTCTCCGCCGCCGGATTCACCGGTTCCATCCGGGGCGGGCGGGCACTGTTCGACGCGGCCGCCGCTCGGCCCGTGCCCATCCCCTTCCACGGCGAGCTCGGCTCCCTCAACCCCGTCGTGGTCACCCCCGCGGCCGCCGCCGAACGCGCCGAGGAGATCGCCACCGGGCTCGCGGGCTCGGTCACCCTCGGGGTCGGCCAGTTCTGCGTCAAGCCGGGCCTGGTCCTGGTCCCCGAGGGTGCGGACGGCGACCGGTTCACCGGTGCGCTGACCAAGGCGCTCGGCGAGACCGAGCCGGGCGTGCTGCTCGACCACCGGATGCGGGAGAACTTCATCGCCGGCGTGCGCGAGCGGGCCGCGCTGCCCGGCGTCACCGCGCCCGTCACCCCGGGCTCCGGCGGGGAGCACACCGTCGGCGCGGGGTATCTGACCGTGCCGGCCGGGAGCCTCCTGGAAGGGGGTGCGTACGAGGTGCTGCTGGAGGAGTGCTTCGGACCGGTGACCGTGGTCGTCCGGTACGCCGACCAGCGCGAGGCGGGGGCGGTGCTCGGCCTGCTCCCCGGGAACCTGAGTGCCACCCTCCAGTTGTCCGCAGCCGAGGCCGACGGCGGTCCCGGCCCCGCGCAGGAGCTGATCGCGCAGGTCACGGCGCTGGCCGGGCGGATCGTGGTCAACGGCTGGCCGACCGGCGTCGCCGTGGCACCGGCCCAGCACCACGGCGGCCCGTACCCGGCCGCGACCTCCCACTCCACCTCGGTCGGCGGGACCGCGATCGAGCGCTGGCTGCGGCCGGTGGTCTACCAGTCAGTACCGGACCCGCTACTTCCGGCAGAACTGCGCGAGGCCAACCCGTTGGGACTGCCGCGCCGCGTCACCGGCGACTGAGTCGGACCCATGGCCTGGCCGGGCCCGGCCCGGCCAGGTCCCGAGCCCGCCGGGTCCCGCTCGGGCCGGGTCCGCGCGGGACCCGTAAACCCGTTGCCCGCCCCGCCCCGAGCGCGGCAGGCTCCGGTCATGCCGAGACCACACGGGTTCACCTACGAACAGCGCAACGACAAGAGCGTGGTCATCACGCACCACGGGCGCGCCGCGAGCACCCTGCGGGGCGGGCGGGCCGAGAAGTTCCTCACCGAGGTGGAGTCCGGTGACCCCCAGCTCGTGATGGCCCGCTGGACCGGCTCGTACAAGTTCGGCAACGAGCGGACGGCGAAGAACCACCCCCGCAACCGGCGCTGAAAATCTCTCGCGAGGGTAAGGGAACGGCAAAGCACCTCCGGTCGTTCTCCGGGCATGACCGCTATGACCCCTGGTTCCAACCTGCCGCTCAATGCCGTCCGTGTGACGGTCGACGTGGCTGCCCCGGTGCGGCTCGACGTATCGGGACTCCTCCTCGCGGCGGACGGCAAGGTGCGTTCCGACGCCGACTTCATCTTCTACAACCAGCCGTCCGGGCCCGGTGTCGCCTACCGGTCCGGTGGCGGCGCGGCGCCGGACTCGATCACCGTGGACACGGGCGCGCTGCCGCCGGGCATCGAGCGCATCGTGGTGACGGCCAGTCCCGACGCCGCCGGTCAGACCTTCCAGGGCATCGAGCCCACCGCCACCGTCCGGCACGCGGACAGCGGTGCGGTGATCGCCACCTTCACCCCTCCGCAGCTGGGCACCGAGACCGCGCTCGTGGTCGTCGAGGTCTACCAGCGCGGCGGCGTGTGGAAGGTGCGCGCGGTCGGCCAGGGGTACGCCAACGGCCTCGCGGGCATCGCCACAGACTTCGGGGTCTCCGTGGACGAGGAGTCCGCCCCGCCGCCCGCGACCGCCCCGCAGGCCCCGGCAGCCCCCTCCGCCCCGGTCACCCCGGCGGCCTCGGCCTGGGGCCAGACCGCGCCGGTGGCTCCGCCCGCCCCGCCCGCCGCGGCACCGGCCCCCGTCGGCACCGGGAAGATCAACCTCGACAAGGGCCGGGTCAGCCTCCAGAAGAACCAGACCGTCTCCCTGGTCAAGAACGGCCGCCCGCTGCTCTCCCAGGTGAAGATGGGGCTCGGCTGGGAGCCGGCCTACGGCGGTCGGGACATCGACCTCGATGCCTCCGTCATCGCGTACGGCCCCCAGCGCAACCACATCGACAGCTGCTACTTCGGCAAGCTGTCCATCCTCGGCGGCGCCGTCAAGCACTCGGGGGACAACCTCACCGGTGAGGGTGCGGGGGACGACGAGGTGATCGTCGTGGACCTCGGCCGACTGCCCGCCGAGGCGACGGGGCTGGTCTTCACGGTCAACTCCTTCTCCGGTCAGAAGTTCACCGAGGTCGCCAAGGCCTACTGCCGCCTGATCGACGCGGCGAGCGGGGAGGAGCTGGTCCGCTTCGACCTCACGGGCGCCGAACCGCAGACCGGCGTCATGATGGCCAAGCTGATCCGCCAGTTTTCGGGCGAATGGGAGATGACGGCCATCGGGGAGTTTGTGAAGTCGCGCACAGTGCGCGGCATGGTCAAGCCCGGCTCGCAGACACTCTGAGCAGGTGGGCGGGCACATGGAGCTACCATCAGGGACCGGGTCGGACGTCCGAGGTGATGGATTCCACCCGAAAACCGGGGGTGGCTGTCAGTGCCCGCCCGTAGCCTTGAAAGCATGTACAGCACACTCCGGCCCGTGGGTCCCGCCCGCCCGTCCGCCGCAGAGGCGAACGAGGCGATTCGGCACCTCGTCGAGACCCGGGTGGACGACGAGTGGCCCTCCGAAGCGTACGAGTTCCTGCTTGAGGAATGGGCCGCAGCCAGCCGCGCCGAGATCGCCGAGGTCGCCGCCGCCCAGTGAACGGGCGGCGGCGCAGCCGTCGATGGTCGGCCGTGGGTCGCCAGTGGGTCGTCAGTGGGCGCGCCGCCACGGTCCGGTGATGGCCAGCATGATGCCGGGATCCTGGATGTTGGCGTACAGCGTGCGCCCGTCCGGGGAGAAGCAGACGCCCGTGAACTCGGAGTAGTCCGGCTCCTGCTCGGTCCCGATGTTCAGCTCGTTGCGCGCCAGCGGGTACGTGCGGCCCGACTCGGTCGCGCCGAACAGGTGCTGCAGGCCGCTGCCGTCCTCCGCGATGACCAGGCCGCCGTACGGGGACACCGTGATGTTGTCGGGGCCGTCGAAGGAACCGTCCTTCGACGGGTCCGCGTTCACGCCGAGCAGCACCATCAGCCGGACCGTGCGCCGCTTGGGGTCGTAGAACCACACCTGGCCGTCGTGCGCCGTGCCCGGGCTCTCCTCACGGGCGTACGAGGAGACGAAGTAGGCGCCTGCGTCGGCCCACCACATGCCTTCCAACTTGCGGGCACGGGTGACTGCACCGTCCGCGAACTGCTTGCGCACCGGGACCGTCCGTGCGTCGCGGTCGGGCACCGCCACCCAGTCGACCCCGTACACGGTGCCGATCTTCGTCGTACGCGAGAGGTCGTCCACGAACCGGCCCGCACTGTCGAAGCACTTGGCGGCCGCCAGCACCCCGGCGTCGGCAGCGAGCGTACGGAGCTTGCCGCGCCCGTGGCGGAAGCCGCTCGGCGGGGTCCAGCGGTAGAGCAGCCCGTTGGGGCCCGAGGCGTCCTCGGTCAGGTAGGCGTGACCCTGGCGGGGGTCGATGACCACGGCCTCGTGCGCGTACCGCCCGAAGGCCTTGATCGGCTGCGGGTCGCGGTTGGCCCGCCGGTCGTGCGGGTCAACCTCGAACACGTACCCGTGGTCCTTCGTCATGCCGTTCTTGCCGGCGAGGTCCTCGGTCTCCTCGCAGGTCAGCCAGGTGCCCCAAGGGGTGGCTCCGCCCGCGCAGTTGGTCGACGTGCCGGCGACGCCCACCCATTCGGCGACCTCGCCGCCGCGCCGGACCTCGACGACCGTGCAGCCGCCCGCTGCGGCTGGGTCGTAGACGAGGCCCTCGGCGAGCGGGACGGGGTGCGCCCAGTTGGCGCGCTTGCCCTTGAGCTCGTGGTTGTTGACCAGGAGGGTGACCCCGCGGTGGCCCTCGAAGGCGGCCGTGCCGTCGTGGTTGGAGGGGGTGGACTCGCCGGATTCGAGGGTGGTGACACCGCTGTGCGTGATGACGCGGTAGCTGAATCCGGCCGGGAGGGCGAGCAGTCCGGCAGGGTCCGCGAGGAGCGGGCCGTAGCCGGGCTCGCAGGGCCGGCCGTGTTCGTCGCGCTGCGTGCTGTCGTCGGCCGCCAGCGCCCCCGGGGCGGTGGCGAGTGCACCGACCGTTCCGGTGAGCGCGACTCCCGCGCCGGCGATGACGGTGCGGGCGGTGAAGTCTCTACGGCTGAGCGGCATCGGGTCTCCTGGAGTGGGGAGGCAGTACGCCTGTCGTGCGGGCGTCGGCGCACACGCTCCCGCCCGCACGTGAACGGCGGCTGAACTACCCGCGACGGCGAACCGGCCTCTTGCCGGTGACCGGAATGGCCAACTCCGACTCAGGAACGGCTCGTTCCGCCCCTCGCCCGAGAGGCCAGTCACGTCACGGCTGCCGCGAGCGGGCCTTGAAGGCCGCCTTGCGGGCCTCCTTGGCCGCCTTCTTGTCCGGGTGCAGCCGGCCCATCGCCTCCAGCACGTACGCCGTCGCCGGGTGTTCCACCCGCCACGCCTGCTCGAAGAACCCGGCGTGGTGGGCGGTCAGGGACTCCATCAGCATCGGCAGTTCCGCCGTCTCCCCGTCGGCGGCGAGCTGGGCCGCGATCGTGTCCACGGTCAGCCAGAACACCATCGACGCCGCCGGCGCCGGTACGTCGGCCACCCCGCGCTCGGCCAGCCAGACCCGGGCGAGCCCGCCGAGCTCCGGGTCGTCCAGCACCGCGCGGACCGCCGGCTCGGCCTCCTGACCGGCCGGGGCAAGGGCCTGCTGGCAACGCAACCGGCGCAGCGGGCCGCCCCCGTCGTCGCCCCGGGCGGCGGCGAGCAGTTCGGTGACCGCGACGGGCAGTTCACGGCCTGCGAGCCACTGCTCGATCTCGGCCTGGGCGGCGCCCTCGGGGTAGCCGGAGACGGCATCGAGGAGGGCGTCCGCACCCTTGTCGGCCAGGTCTCCGACGGCGGGGGCGGCGACCCCGGCCTCCAGCATGCGGGCCCGGATGCCGTACAGGCCGAGCGGAGTCAGCCGGACCATCCCGTAGCGGGTGACGTCCTCCTCGTCGGCCGCGCCGGCCACCGAGCCGGCGGCGAACTCCTCGCCGTCCGCCTCCGCCATCAGCGCCTCGTCGACGGGCTGGAAGGCGACCAGCCCGATCGGCTCCAACTGCCGGAACTGGTCGTCGAGGCGCATCATCGCGTCCGATACCTGCTCCAGCACGGCGTCGGTCGGTTCTCCCATGCCCTCGGGGATGACCATCGAGGCGGCGAGCACGGGTAGCGGGATCGGCCCTTCGGAGGCTCCGCGTTCGGAGACGGTGAGCAGGTAGAGATTGGCGAGGACCCCGTCGAGGAAGTCGGCCTCGCGGCGGGGGTTCCAGTCGAGCTGGTCGAAGTCGATCTCGCTGCCGGCGTCCAACGCGTCGACGAGGTCGTCCAGATCGGGCACCGCGGCGTCGGCGAGCACGGTGTCCAGGGCGGACAGCCAGAGGTCGAGCACCTCGCCCGGCGCGCCGCCGGTCACCAGGGCCACATCCTCGCCGGGGAGCGCGGTGCCGTACTCCTCCTCGCCGTCGTCCTCGGGCTCGGTCACGTCCACGAGCCCGGTGTCGACGGCGACCCGCCAGGCCTGGCTCGCGAGCACCGGACCGTTGGGGTCGGCGTCGAGGCCGAGCGCGGCGGCGGCTTCGGGTAGCTGTGCGGCGACGAGTTCGCCGCCGAGGTCGACGCGGGTGTCCGGTCCGGCCCAGCGGGCCAGCCGTACGGCGCGGGCGAACAGCGGTGCGACGAGCGCGTCTCGGGCCAGTTCCGCATCGGAAGGCAGCCGTACCGGCGGCAGCGTGGCGTGCGGCTCAGCGGACATGGGGCGGTCTCCTCGCGGACGCGGTGGGCGGGGGCGCGGTCGCCGTTGGGGCGGCCGTCCGGCGCACCAGCGTAGACGCATTTCGGGCGCGCCTGACGGGCCATCTCCTTTGGTTCATCCCACAGTCAGCTCCCGTCTTCCCTGGAGGCCTTGACAACTTCCCTGGTCACACAGGAAATTGACGCGCGTAGATATATGGGGAACCCCCGGGATCCCTGCGGATCTCCTGCGGACCATCCGCGGGCCCACCGCAGATATCCCGCCAAAAGCACGCATCACCCCTTCGCTTTCCGCCTCCACACACCGGAGTTCCTGACCATGCGCTCCTCGCATCCCCGTTCCGCCGCCGTCGCGGCCCTCGTCGCCACCGCTCTGGCCACCGGCCTGCTGGCGGGCACCGCCGACGCGGCCGAAGGCGCCGCGTCCGCCGATCCGATACGCATCCACGACATCCAGGGCACCACCCGGATATCCCCGCTGAACGGCAAGCAGGTGGCCGACGTCACGGGCATCGTGACCGGCGTGCGCACGTACGGCTCGCGCGGCTTCTGGATGCAGGACCCCGACGCAGACGACAACGCGGCCACGAGCGAGGGAGTCTTCGTCTTCACCGGCTCTGCCCCGACCGTCGCCGTGGGCGACGCGGTCAAGGTCTCCGGTCTGGTCGGCGAGTACGTTCCGGGCGGCGCCGCCTCCGGCAACCAGTCGGTCACCCAGATCTCCAAGCCGGCCGTGACCGTGGTCTCCTCGGGCAACGCGCTGCCCGAGGCCACTGCGATCAACGAGTACAACGTGCCCGCCGCGTACGCCCCGGCGGGCGACCCCGCCGCCGGCGGCAGCATCAACGGCCTGGACCTGGACCCGTCGCGCTACGCCCTGGACTTCTACGAGTCCCTCGAAGGCATGAACGTGAAGATCGGCACCTCCCGCGTGGTCGGCGCCACCGACCCGCACGCGGAGCTGTGGGTCACGGTGAAGGGCTGGGAGAACACCGCCAAGCGCGGCGGCACGATCTACGGCTCCTACGAGTCCCAGAACACCGGCCGGCTCCAGATCCAGCAGCTGGCGCCGCTGGCCCAGCAGCCCTTCCCGGTGGCCAACGTCGGCGACAAGCTGACGGGCACCACCGAAGGCCCCCTGGACTTCAACCAGTTCGGCGGCTACACGCTGGCGGCCCGCACGCTGGGCACGGTCAAGGCGGGCACCCTCGCCCCCGAGAAGACCAAGGCTCAGGCCCCGGGCGAGCTCGCGGTGGCCACGTACAACGTCGAGAACCTCGACCCGAGTGACCCGCAGGAGAAGTTCGACAACCTGGCGAAGGCCGTCGTCGCGAACCTCGCCTCGCCCGACATCCTGGCCCTCGAAGAGATCCAGGACGACAACGGCGCCAAGAACGACGGCACGGTGTCCGCGGAGCAGACGCTGACGAAGTTCACGGCGGCCATCGCTGCGGCGGGCGGCCCCTCGTACCAGTGGCGCACCATCAACCCGGAGAACAACAAGGACGGCGGCGAGCCCGGCGGCAACATCCGCCAGGTGTTCCTGTTCAACCCCGCCCGCGTCTCCTTCACCGACCGTGCGGCGGGCGACGCGGCGACCGCGACCGGCGTGATGACGGAGCAGGGCCACGCGGCCCTGACCCACTCCCCCGGCCGGATCGACCCGGCCAACCCGGCGTGGGAGGACAGCCGCAAGCCGCTGGCCGGTGAGTTCGTCTTCCGCGGCCGCACCGTCTTCGTGATCGCCAACCACTTCAGCTCGAAGGGCGGCGACGAGGGCCTGGCCTCGCACCACCAGCCGCCGGTCCGCAAGTCGGAGGCCAAGCGGCTGCTGCAGGCGCAGGCCGTGAACGGCTTCGTCAAGGACCTCCTGGCGACGCAGAAGAACGCGAACGTCCTCGTCCTCGGCGACATCAACGACTTCGAGTTCTCCGGGACGGCGAAGGCCCTGGAGGACGGCGGGGCGCTGTACTCGGCCATCAAGTCGCTGCCGAAGGCGGAGCGGTACTCGTACGTCTACCAGGGCAACGCGCAGGTGCTGGACCAGATCCTGACCAGCCCGGCGATCAAGTCCTTCACGTACGACAGCGTGCACATCAACGCGGAGTTCTCGGCCCAGAACAGCGACCACGACCCGCAGGTGCTGCGCTTCCGCCCGTAGCCCTGTCCTGCGGCCCCGCTGCCGCACGGGGCCCGGTCGCCGTCTCCCCCGGCCACCACCCGGAGGTACCCCGGGACCGGGCCCCTGCCACACTCGTGGGCATGATCTTCCGTGTTGCCACCCGTGAGGAACTCCCGTTCGTACTGGCCCTGCTGGCGGACGATGGTACCGAGCGGGCCGTGGTCACCGAAGCCCACGAGCGGGCCTTCGCAGCGATCGAGTCGGACGCCCGCAACGAGATGTTGGTCCTGGTGGACGACGACCGGATAGTGGGCTGCCTCCAGCTCACCTACGTCCCGGGCCTCGGCCAGGGCGGCCGTGACCGGGCCCTGGTCGAGGCGGTACGGATCCGCGCCGACCGGCGTGGCGACGGCCTGGGCGCGGAGCTGATGGGGCTGGCGGTGGCGCGGGCGCGCGACCGCGGATGCGGCCTGGTGCAGCTGACCAGCAACAAGCAGCGCGGGGACGCCCACCGCTTCTACGAGCGACTGGGCTTCGCGCGCAGCCACGAGGGTTTCAAGCTGCACCTGCCGGGCTGAGCGGCGGCCTCTGGGGGGTGGCCCGGGGTGAAGTCGGGGACTTTCACCCCTGACGTGACGCTCGACACATCATGACCCGTTCGACCCGGGTTGTGGTGTTGAGTGTCCCCACGCTCGATCCAGTCCCCCCGCATCCCTGGAGGACCCCGCGTGTTCCCCTCCATCTCACCCGCCCAGGAAATCGGCCTTGCCGTCCTGCTGGTGGCCGCCCTCGTCTGGGTGTTCGGCCTCGGCCACATGGTGCGGGACACCCGCTTGCGGCGCCCGGAGCCGAGCGCGTTCGAGGGCGCCGCGGCCATCCCGGCGCAGCGCGGCGCGGCCGGGCACCCGATGGAGTCGGTCGAACTGACCGAGGCAGAAGAGGAGGCCTTCGCGGGTCTGATCCGGTCCCTCTCCCCCCACTGACCCGCCCGGCGCGCCCTCCCCCGCTCGGGGAGGGAGGGCCACCGGGGGCCAGCGGCCGTGCGGCCGTGCACGACGCCCTCCCCACCCCTCGTCGGGGGTGGGGAGGGCGTCGTGGCAGCCAGGACCCGAAGGTCGGTCGTGGCCCAGAGCTCAGTTGTGGCCCAGAGCTCAGTTGTGGCTGTGGAGGACCTCGTTCAGGCCGCCCCAGACCGCGTTGTTCGGGCGGGCCTCGACCGTGCCGGTGATCGAGTTGCGGCGGAAGAGGATGTTGCTGGCGCCGGAGAGCTCCAGGGCCTTGACGATCTGGCCGTCCGGGAGGGTGACGCGGGTGCCCGCGGTCACGTACAGGCCGGCCTCGACGATGCACTCGTCGCCCAGCGCGATGCCGACGCCCGCCTCCGCACCGATCAGGCAGCGCTCGCCGATCGAGATGATCTGCTTGCCGCCGCCCGAGAGGGTGCCCATGGTGGAGGCGCCGCCGCCGATGTCGGATCCGTCGCCGATGACGACGCCCGCCGAGATGCGGCCCTCGATCATGGAGGTGCCGAGGGTGCCGGCGTTGAAGTTGACGAAGCCCTCGTGCATGACGGTGGTGCCCTCGGCGAGGTGCGCACCGAGGCGGACCCGGTCCGCGTCGGCGATGCGCACGCCCTTGGGGGCGACGTAGTCCGTCATCCGCGGGAACTTGTCGATCGAGGTGACCTGCAGGTGCAGGCCCTCGGCGCGGGCGTTCAGCCGGACGGTCTCCACCTGATCCACGGCGACCGGGCCCAGCGAGGTCCAGGCGACGTTGGCCAGCAGTCCGAAGACCCCGTCGAGGCTCTGGCCGTGCGGCTTGACCAGGCGGTGGCTGAGCAGGTGCAGGCGCAGGTACGCGTCGTGCGCATCCAGCGGCTTGTCCTCCAGGGAGGTGATCACGGTGCGGACGGCTACGACCTCGACGCCGCGGACCGCGTCCAGGCGGATCGCCCTGGCCGCGGCGGTGCCCAGCAGCTCCACGACCTGGTCGGCGGTGAGGCGCTCGGTCCCGGCCGGGCCGGGCTCGGCGACCAGCTCGGGGGCGGGGAACCAGGTGTCGAGGACGGTGCCGTCGGCGGCGATGGTGGCAAGTCCGGCGGCGACGGCGCCGGTGGTACGCGTAGCAGTCATGCCCGAAACCTAACCGGCGACGGCCCGAGGTTGCGAACCGGTCTCATGTGCCGGTCCCCCTTCGGGCCCCCCTCCTTCGCGTCGCCCCTGCGGTTCGGCCCGACGGTGCGCCGAGCGCTGGTGGGCGAACAGCACCGCTCCGCCCGCGCCCGCCGCCAGTGCCGCGCACAGCGGCCACAGCAGCCCGGGAGCAGCCGCGTACAGTGCCCCGCCCAGCGGCGGGCCGAGGACGACGCCACTGACCGAGACCCCCGCGTACAGGCTCTGGAACCGCCCGATGGCGTGATCGGGCGCCTGGTCGGCGACGTACGCGGTGGCGGTGGTCTTGTAGAGGATCTCGCCGAGGCTCAACAGGACCATCATCAGGGCGGCGCTCGCGACCCCCACCCCGAGCAGCAGCGCGGCGTACCCGGCCCCGACCAGCACCAGGCCGGAGCCGATGACCGGCAGCGGCGGCCGGGCGCTCAGTGCGACGGCGGCCGGGATCTCCAGCAGCAGGATGACCGCGCCGTTGAGGGCGATCAGGAAGCCGAAGGACCGGGTGTCGAGCCCGTGGTCGGCGAGGAAGACGGGGAAGGTGCCGTACTGCTGGCGGTAAACGAGGTCCGTCACCAGGATCGCGCCGAGCAGGACGAGTACGGCGGGCCGGGCGCGCAGCTCCTGTAGGACTCCGCGGCCCCGTCCCCCGACCGGGGCCGCGGAGGGTGTGCGGGCGGCGCCGCGGGCCGGGACGGCGCGCGCGGTCCACAGGGCGAAGAACAGGGTTCCGAGGCCGTCGCCGACGAAGAGCCAGTCATACGAGAGTCCGGTCGCGACCAGGGCTCCGAGGGGCGGCCCGAGGGTGAACCCGCCGTTGGAGACGCATCGTACGACGGCGAAGGCCTGGCGGCGGGCCCCTTCCGGGACGGTGACGGCGACCAGCGCGGAGTTGGCCGCCCGGATCACGCCGGAGGCGTACTGGGCCAGCGGCAGGGCGGCGTACAGCAGCGGGGTGGACAGGAGGGGGAAGGTCATCAGGGTAAGACCGCCGAGGGTGGAGGCGGCGAGCAGTACCCGGCGGTGGCCGAAGCGGTCCCCGTACCAGCCGCCGGTGAAGTTCCCGGCGACCAGGCCGATGCCGCCGAGGCCGGTGGCCACTCCCGCCTGGGCAGGGCCGAGACCGCGGGGGCCGGTCAGGTACAGGAAGACGAAGACGAAGGTGAAGCTGACGACGGCGTTGACGAACACCCCCGCTGCCAGCAACCACACCGTTCTGGGCACGTCCTTGAGGCCCTGCGCCACGCTCGCCACTCCCCCGCCCTCGGTAAGTTCCTTTTGGGAACGGACTATGCCAGCATGACAGCCTTGGGTCAACGGACAAAGGAGTGCCCATGGCCCAGCGCACACACCTCGGCGACGCGGACTGCGCCATCGCCCAGGCCCTCGACGTGGTGGGCGACTGGTGGACGCTGCTGATCGTGCGCGACGCCGCGCGCGGCCTGCACCGCTTCGACGAGTTCCAGCGCGAGCTGGGGATGTCCCGCAAGGTGTTGGCCGAGCGGCTGAAGCTGCTGGTCGAGGCCGAGGTGCTGACGCGCGAGCCGTACCAGGAGCGCCCAGTGCGGCACGCATACCGGCTGACCCCGCGCGGGCGGGGGCTGCTGCCCGTCCTGGTGGCCCTCCAGGACTGGGGAGACACGTGGGTCCTGGGAGAGGGAGAGATGACGGCGACGACGCAGGAGGCCTCACGGGAGGCGGAGCGGGTACATGCACTGCGCGGCACGCGGCTGCCGGAGCTGGTACTGCCGGATCGTTTCGGGGACGAGCGGGATCCGGTGGCGGACACGCCGTTCACGGTCCTGTACTGCTTCCCCGGCGCGTACGCCCGGGCCGAGTCCTACCCGCCGGGGTGGGCCGGGATCCCGGGGGCGAAGGGCTGCACCTTCGAATCGTGCACGTTCCGGGACCAGTTGGCAGAGTTCACCGCGGCAGGGGCGACGGTGCACGGGGTTTCGACCCAGCGGCCCGACGAACAGCGGGAGTTCGCAGAGTCGGAGGGGCTGCGGTTCCCGCTGCTCTCGGATGCCGATCTGGCGCTGACGGCGGCGCTGCGCCTACCGACGTTTCGGGCCGCCGGGGTGAGCCGGCTCAAGCGTTTGACGCTGGTGGTGGACCGCGAGCGCACCGTGCGCGAGGTGATCTACCCGATCCGGGACGTCGAAGCCAGTGTGCTGGCCGCACTGGAAGCGGTCCGCGGCGCCGCCTAGTGCCGCGACCGGAAGGATCGGGCGGACTGCTACCGGCGCGACAGGATGCGCGCCAGCACCTCGCGGGCGTACGGCTCGTCGTACTCCGATCCCGTCAGCAGCACCTGCAGACTGATCCCGTCCATCACCGCGACCAGCGCCCGCGCCGTCGCCTGGTCCACCCGGTCACCCAGAGCGGCGCAGACCTGCCTCGTCCACTCGGCGGCCACCGGCCTCAGCGCCGGCCGCCGCAGGGCCTCCAGGTAGAGCTCGTACTCCAGCTGCGCCCTCCCCCGGTCCGCCGACAGGAACTCCCCCAGCGCGCGGGCGAGCCCGGCCGCCAGGTCCTCCCCCGGGGTGGCGGCCGGCACCGTCAGGGAGCCCTCGTTCGCCTGGCGCAGCGCGGCGACCAGCAGGTCGTCCAACGTCTTGAAGTGGTACGTGGTCGAGCCGAGCGGAACATCCGCTTCCGCCGCCACGCTGCGGTGGCTCAGCCCCGCGATGCCCTTGGCACCCACCACCCGGATCGCCGCGTCGATGATCCGCTGCCGCCGCTCCGGGTCGTACCTGCGGCCACCGGTGGTCGCCATCAGTGCGCACCGCCCAGGTTCAACAGCACCACCCCGCCGATGATCAGCGCGATTCCGGCGATCTTCGCGGCAGTGGCCGCCTCCCCCATGAACACCATGCCCAGCGCGGCGATGGTGGCCGTGCCGACCCCGGCCCATATCGCGTACGCGGTGCCCACCGACATCGACTTCAGTGTCTGGGCGAGCAACGTGAAGGCGATGGCGTAGCCCACCAGCGTGCCCAGCGACGGCCACAGCTTCGTGAAGCCGTCGCTGAACTTCATGGCGGTGGTGCCGGCCACCTCGGCGGCGATGGCCGCGGCAAGCAGTACGTAAGGCATGCGTACGAGTGTACGCATCGTTGTGTACGGTCGTACACAACGACTGGCGGGGAATCAGTTCAGGGTGAACCAGGCCGCACGCGCCTTCTTCCACTCCGGGTGCGTCAGGTCCTTGGCCTCGACCCCGTCCCCGTACAGATCCGCGGACCCGCTGTCCGTCACCAGCTGCACCCGCGCGCCCGCCACCGACAGGTCCGGCACGTCCACGATGGCCTCCCAGCCGCCCGGGTCCGTCGTCGGCAGGTCGGCCCGCTTGACCGGGGCATGGCCCGCGATCCCGTCCCACTGGTAGAGCGCGTACGGGTCCGCGTTGTCGTCCGCGGCCCAGGAGCCGGCCAGGATCAGGTACTGGTCCGCCGCGTTCTTGCGGATGTCGCGGACCGACAGCCCACCGAGGTCGAGCTCGATGCCCGCCCCGAAGGTCGCCGCGGCCCCGCTCGACAGCACCCGATCGAAGTTCGTCACCGGCACGATCAGTGCCCTGCCGCCGAGCACGGCCGGGGCCAGCGGGGCACGGAAGCCCACGTACGCGGTCGTGGTCGAGCCCGGCGCGAACTCCAGTCCCTCCACGTTGAACCCGTCGACCTGCTTCGGAGCCTCGCCGTCCGCCGTCCCGGCGGCGAAGCCGTAGCGGTCGCCGTTCGCCTCGTCCCAGGCCACCAGGTCATCGCGGAGCCGCTTGTAGGCGCGCCCGTACGCGAGCTGCGTGCCCGCACCGGAGCCGCTGACCGTGGTGGTGAACACCGTGTTCCGGGGCGCCTTGTAGATGCCGTCCTTGTTGTTGCCGAGCGAGCCGGTCCAGTAGATGGTGTTGCCGATCCGGGTCGCGCCCTCGATGTCCACCTCCTTGGTGACGCCGAGCTGCGCGCCGAAGTCCCAGGTCCTGACCGGCGCCCCCGAAGCGGAACGGTCGTACAGCCGCAGCACGTTGTTCTCGTCGTCGGCTACCACGGTGTAGCCGCCGCCCACGTCCACGGCGGCCGAGGAATCCGAGGCCCCGGTGAAGTACCGTGCGTCGGCCGGGTTCTGCACGGCGGACGAAGCGGCGTAGTACAGGGTCTTGGTGGCGGTCTTGCCGCCCAGACCGGTCACCTTGACGGTGAGGTTGGTGTAGCCGCGGCCCCGCGCGGTGACGGCCAGCTGCCGCACCGCCCCAGCCCCGGTGACGGTCACGTCGCCTGTGCCGGCGACCGAGGCCCGGCTCGACGCGGAGGCGCTGACGGTCAGCGCGGACGCGTCGGCTCCGCTCTGGCCCACGGTCACCTTCACCACGGGATCCCCGACCGCGCCGACGGCCCCGGACAGGTACGACGCGGACAGGGCGATGGTCGGCGTGCCGTACGTCACCGCCCGTGCGGGCACGACCGTGACCGTCCCGGCGACGACCAGCGCCGCGATCCCTGCAATGCCCAGCTGCTGCTGCTTCATCGGTGTCCCCCAGGTGTCGGGCCGAACACGGACCCACGGACCCACGGCTCCAGGAACCGCGGGCCACGGACCCACGCACCGTGATCCACGGCCCCCCGGACCGGTGCGGTCCGCGCGTGTACGGCCTCACGTCACGACGGCCGTCGAGAAGGTTCGGCCACCGGGGCCAACTCCCGGTGCACTTCAACCGTCCGCCGGACGAACACGCAGGGCCCGTGGAACGAGAGAGGGCCCCGGCAGTGCCGGGGCCCTCCTCGAAATGCAGCAGATCAAGCGGGTCAGACGTTGAAGCCGAGCGCGCGCAGCTGCTCACGGCCGTCGTCCGTGATCTTGTCCGGGCCCCACGGGGGCATCCAGACCCAGTTGATGCGGAGCTCGTTGACGATGCCGTCCGTCGCCGACTTCGCCTGGTCCTCGATGACGTCCGTCAGCGGGCAGGCCGCCGAGGTCAGCGTCATGTCGAGGGTGGCGATGTTCGCGTCGTCGATGTGGATGCCGTAGATCAGGCCCAGGTTGACGACGTCGATCCCCAGCTCGGGGTCCACCACGTCGTAGAGGGCCTCGCGGACCTCCTCCTCGGTGGCCGGCTTGATCGACGCCTCGGGCGTCGCGTTCTCGGTCATACCGTCTTCCTCTCCGCGCCGTCGCCCAGCGCCTGGGCGGTCGCGTCCTTCCAGGCCATCCAGCTCAGCAGAGCACACTTCACACGAGCCGGGTACTTGGAGACGCCGACGAACGCGACCGCGTCCTCCAGCACCTCCTCCATGGCCTCGTCGGGCTCGATCTTGCCCTTCGACTGCATCATCTCCAGGAACACGCCCTGGATCTTCTGCGCCTCGGCCAGCTCCTTGCCGACGAGCAGCTCGTTCAGTACGGACGCGCTGGCCTGGCTGATGGAGCAGCCCTGGCCCTCGTACGAGACATCGGTCAGCGTCTCGCCGTCGTACTTCACGCGCAGCGTGATCTCGTCGCCGCACGTCGGGTTGACGTGGTGCACCTCGGCGTCGCCGTCGCGCAGGCCACGCCCGTGCGGGTGCTTGTAGTGGTCCAGGATCAGTTCCTGGTACATCGAATCCAGCTTCACTGCGGCCCCAGCGCGTTCGTAGCTCTCGTCATCATCCGAAGAAGTTCCGTACGTGCTCCAGCCCGTCGATCAGCGCGTCGACGTCGGCCGGAGAGGAGTACAGGTAGAAAGACGCTCGCGTGGTCGCAGGAATTCCGTAGCGCAGGCAGACCGGGCGCGCGCAGTGGTGTCCCACGCGGACCGCGATGCCCTGCTCGTCCAGGACCTGGCCGACGTCGTGCGGGTGGATGTCACCGAGCGTGAAGGAGATCGCGGCTCCGCGGTCCTCGGCCGTGGTGGGGCCGATGATCCGCAGGTCGGGGACCTCCAGGAGGCGCTTGACCGCGTACTCGGTGATCGCGTGCTCGTGCGCGGCGATCTTGTCCATGCCGATCGCGGTGAGGTAGTCCACGGCCGCACCGAGGCCGACGGCCTGGGCGATCGGGGGCGTACCCGCCTCGAACTTGTGCGGCGCCGGGGCGTACGTCGAGGCGTGCATCGACACGGTCTCGATCATCTCGCCGCCACCGAGGAACGGAGGCAGGTCCTCCAGGAGCTCCTGGCGACCCCAGAGCACGCCGATGCCGGTCGGGCCGCACATCTTGTGGCCGGTGAAGGCCACGAAGTCGGCGCCGAGCGCCTGCACGTCCAGCGGCATGTGCGGAGCGGCCTGCGAGGCATCGATCAGCACCAGCGCGCCGACCTCCTGCGCACGGCGGACGATCGCCTCGACCGGGTTGATCGTGCCCATGATGTTGGAGACCAGCGTGAAGGAGACGATCTTCGTCTTCTCCGTGATGACCTCTTCGATGTTGGACAGGTCGAGCCGGCCGTCCTCGGTCAGGCCGAACCACTTCAGCTTCGCGCCGGTGCGCTGCGAGAGCAGCTGCCACGGCACGATGTTGGAGTGGTGCTCCATCTCCGTGATGGCGATCTCGGTCTCGCGGTCGACCCGGTAGGGCTCGTCCGCCCAGCCGAGCATGTTCGCGACCAGGTTGAGCGACTCCGAGGCGTTCTTCGTGAAGATGACCTCGTCGCGGCTCGGCGCGTTGATGAAGGCGGCGACCTTGTCGCGAGCGCCCTCGTACAGTGCCGTGGCCTCCTCGGCGAGCACGTGCACGCCGCGGTGGACGTTGGCGTTGTGCCGTTCGTAGTAGGTGTTCAGCGCCTCGAGCACCTGGCGCGGCTTCTGCGAGGTCGCCGCATTGTCCAGATAAACGATCTTCTTCCCGTCGTGGACCACACGATCCAGCAGGGGGAAGTCCTTGCGGATCGCCTCGGTGTCGAGGAGGCCAGGCAGCTGTGTCACGCGGTCGCGCCACCCTTCACGTACTTGTCGTAGCCCTCGGCCTCCAGCTGGTCCGCGAGCTCGGCGCCACCGGACTCGGCGATGCGACCGTTCGCGAACACGTGCACGAAGTCGGGCTTGATGTAGCGCAGGATGCGCGTGTAGTGGGTGATCAGCAGGGTGCCGACCTCACCGGTCTCGCGGACGCGGTTGACGCCCTCGGAGACGATGCGCAGGGCGTCGACGTCGAGGCCGGAGTCGGTCTCGTCGAGGATCGCGATCTTCGGCTTGAGGAGCTCCAGCTGGAGGATCTCGTGGCGCTTCTTCTCACCGCCGGAGAAGCCCTCGTTGACGTTGCGCTCGGCGAAGGCCGGGTCCATCTGGAGCTGCTCCATGGCGGACTTGACCTCCTTCACCCAGGTGCGCAGCTTGGGGGCCTCGCCGCGGACGGCGGTGGCCGAGGTGCGCAGGAAGTTGGAGACCGAGACGCCGGGGACCTCGACCGGGTACTGCATGGCGAGGAAGACGCCGGCGCGGGCGCGCTCGTCGACGGACATCTCCAGGACGTCTTCGCCATCGAGGGTCACGGTGCCACCGGTGACGGTGTACTTCGGGTGACCGGCCAGCGAGTACGCCAGCGTGGACTTGCCGGAGCCGTTCGGACCCATGATGGCGTGCGTCTCACCCTGCTTGACGGTGAGGTCGACGCCCTTGAGGATCTCGCGGGCGCCGTTCTCGGCCTCGACGGAGACGTGCAGGTCGTGGATTTCAAGCGTTGCCATGGATACCTCAGGACTCCTGGGTGAGGGAGACGAGCACGTCGTCCCCTTCGATCTTTACGGGGTATACGGGTACGGGGCGCGTCGCGGGCAGACCGGACGGCTTGCCGGTGCGCAGGTCGAAGGACGACCCGTGCAGCCAGCACTCGATCATGCAGTCCTCGACCTCGCCCTCCGAGAGCGAGACGTTCGCGTGGGAGCAGATGTCGTTGATCGCGAACACCTCGCCCTCGGCACGGACGAGGGACACCGGCGTGCCGTCGAGCTCCACCCGCTTCGGGGTGTTCTCCTCCAGCTCACTCAGCGCACAGGCCTTGACGTAGGTCATCAGACGGACGCCTCAAGCTCGGTCTCGATCTTGGTCAGCAGTCGCTCCTCGATGTCCGGGACACCGATCTGCTGGACGAGCTCGGCGAAGAAGCCGCGCACGACCAGGCGGCGGGCCTCGTCGGCCGGGATTCCGCGGGCCTGGAGGTAGAAGAGCTGCTCGTCGTCGAAGCGGCCGGTCGCGGAGGCGTGGCCGGCACCGACGATCTCGCCGGTCTCGATCTCCAGGTTCGGCACCGAGTCGACCCGCGCACCGTCCGTGAGGACGAGGTTGCGGTTCATCTCGTAGGTGTCGGTGCCCTCGGCGCTCTTCTCGATGAGCACGTCACCGATCCAGACGGCGTGGGCGCCGTCGCCCTGCAGCGCACCCTTGTAGACGACGTGGGACTTGCAGTGCGGGGCGTCGTGCGTGACCAGCAGGCGGTGCTCCTGGTGCTGGTCGGCGTCCGTGAAGTACAGGCCGAGGAGCTCGGCCTCGCCGCCGGGGCCCGCGTAGCTGACCCGCGGGTGCAGGCGTACGACGTCGCCGCCGAAGGTGACCACGATCGACTTGAAGGTCGCGTCGCGGCCGATCAGCGTGTTGTGCTGGGAGCAGTGGACGGCGGTGTCGTCCCAGTCCTGCACGGACACGACGGTCAGCTTGGCGCCGTCGCCGACCAGGAAGTCGACGTTGGCGGCGCGCACGCCGTCGCCGGTGTGGTCGATGACGATGACGGCCTCGGCGAAGGCCTGTACGTCGAAGACGGTGTGCCCGAAGGTCGTGCCGCCCTCGCCGTGCAGCGAGAGGCGCACCGGCTCGGTCAGAACGGCCTCCTTGGGCACCGTGACGACCGTGGCCTTGGCGAAGGACGAGAACGCCTGGGCGGCGACCCGGTCCACCGGGGTGCCGGCCTTGCCGATGCGCGCGTCGTCGCGCTCGACGGACTCGACCGTGACGCCCTCGGGCGCGTCGATCTGGGCCTTCATGGTGCCGTTGGCGACCGCGGTGCCGTCGTGCAGGCCACGCAGGCGGGCCAGCGGGGTGAACCGCCACTCCTCCTCGCGGCCGTGGGGCACGGGGAAGTCCGCCACGTCGAAGGACGGGGGCGCACTCATCCGGGTGGCGACGGTGGACTCGGCGGCCACCGCGATCGCGCCGGCGGTGGTCGAACCCGCCGGAATGTTCTGAGCCTCAGCCATGGCTGTCGTCTTGCTCACTCTCTTTGAAGAACACTGGCTACGTCGTTGCGGTCCTCGGCCGGCCGGGCCGCGGACCGTGGAGCTGGGGTGGGCGGTCGGGACTAACCGACCGAGCCCTCCATCTGCAGCTCGATCAGCCGGTTCAGCTCCAGGGCGTACTCCATGGGCAGCTCGCGCGCGATGGGCTCGACGAAGCCGCGCACGATCATGGCCATGGCCTCGAACTCCGTCAGACCGCGGCTCATCAGGTAGAAGAGCTGGTCGTCGGAGACCTTGGAGACGGTGGCCTCGTGGCCCATGGAGACGTCGTCCTCGCGCACGTCCACGTACGGGTACGTGTCCGAGCGGGAGATCGTGTCGACCAGGAGCGCGTCGCAGAGCACGTTCGACTTGGAGCCGTGGGCGCCCTCGCCGATCTCGACCAGGCCGCGGTACGAGGTACGGCCGCCGCCCCGCGCCACCGACTTGGAGACGATGTTGGAGGAGGTGTTCGGCGCCATGTGGACCATCTTGGAGCCGGCGTCCTGGTGCTGGCCCTCGCCCGCGAAGGCGATGGACAGGGTCTCGCCCTTGGCGTGCTCGCCCATCAGGTAGACGGCCGGGTACTTCATGGTGACCTTGGAACCGATGTTGCCGTCGATCCACTCCATGGTCGCGCCCTCGTACGCCACGGCGCGCTTGGTGACCAGGTTGTAGACGTTGTTCGACCAGTTCTGGATGGTCGTGTAGCGGCAGCGGCCGCCCTTCTTCACGATGATCTCGACCACGGCGCTGTGCAGCGAGTCCGAGGAGTAGATCGGGGCGGTGCAGCCCTCGACGTAGTGGACGTACGCGTCCTCGTCGACGATGATCAGCGTCCGCTCGAACTGGCCCATGTTCTCCGTGTTGATGCGGAAGTAGGCCTGGAGCGGGATGTCGACCTTGACGCCCTTGGGCACGTAGATGAACGAGCCGCCCGACCACACGGCGGTGTTCAGCGACGCGAACTTGTTGTCGCCGACCGGGATGACCGTGCCGAAGTACTCCTGGAAGAGCTCCGGGTGCTCCTTGAGCGCGGTGTCCGTGTCGAGGAAGATGACGCCCTGCTCCTCCAGGTCCTCGCGGATCTGGTGGTAGACGACCTCGGACTCGTACTGGGCGGCGACACCGGCGACGAGGCGCTGCTTCTCCGCCTCCGGGATGCCGAGCTTGTCGTACGTGTTCTTGATGTCCTCGGGCAGGTCCTCCCACGAAGCGGCCTGCTTCTCGGTGGAACGCACGAAGTACTTGATGTTGTCGAAGTCGATGCCGGAGAGGTCGGAGCCCCAGGTCGGCATGGGCTTCTTGTCGAACAGCTTGAGGCCCTTGAGACGGAGCTTCAGCATCCACTCGGGCTCGTTCTTCTTCTCCGAGATGTCGCGGACGACGTCTTCGGACAGACCTCGCTTGGCAGCCGCGCCGGCCGCGTCGGAGTCGGCCCAGCCGTACTCGTAGTTGCCCAGACCCTCGAGCTCAGGGTGAGCAGTCTCCGTGGTCATGCGGGGTTCCTCCCGGCCGTGCTTGCAGATACTGATGTGTCGGTCTGTGTGGTGCCCGCGCCTCGCGGGATGAACGTCGTGCACACCTCGTCGCCGTGGGCGATCGTGGCGAGGCGCTGCACATGCGTCCCGAGCAGGCGGGAGAAGACCTCGGTCTCCGCCTCGCAGAGCTGCGGGAACTGCTCGGCGACGTGGGCGACCGGGCAGTGGTGCTGGCAGAGCTGTTCACCGCTGCGCGGACCAGGAGCGCTCTTCGCCGTAGCAGCGTACCCGTCTGCGGTCAACGCCTTGGCCAGGGCCTCGGTGCGCTGAGCGGGAGCGGCGGCTTCGAGGCTCTTGCGGTAGGCCTCGGCCTGTGCGTCCATCCGCGCCCTGGCGAAGGCGGCGATGGCCGCGTCCCCCTGCTCACCGCCGCCGGCGGCCTGCGCGATCCAGCGCAGTGCGTCCGCAGCGAGCGAGTCGTAGGACTGGTCGAACGCGTCGCGACCGCAGTCGGTCAGCGCGAAGACCTTGGCGGGCCGGCCCCGGGTGCGCGCGCCGTAGACGCGCTGCTCACGCGGTTCGACCACGTCGTCGGCGACGAGCGTGTCGAGGTGGCGGCGTACGGCGGCCTGGGTGAGGCCGAGGCGTGCGGCGAGGTCGGCGACGGTGGACGGACCGTGGTCCAGGATCGAGCGCGCGACCCGGTTGCGGGTTGACCGCTCCCCGGTAGCGAGTTCCCCCTGTGGGGCCTCGATCATCCGTTCGCCGTATTTCACAACGCCATTGTTGCGTAATTAGTCGAGCTCCGACAAGCCGTGACGGACGCCACTCCTGGTGGCCTCCATCACTAAGGGTTACCTAATCTGTCCACACAGGGTTAAGCGGAGGGCAGTGATCCGCCATCTCGCCGGGCCCTCCCTCGGGCCGCCGCACGGCCCCCACCAGCAATCCTCAAGGTCGTGCACACGGTCGTGGACACGGGGCTCACAGGGGTCAGCACCCCTTCGACCCTGGCGCCCCGGACCCCCTTCCCCGCTCCGTAGACTCACCCGCATGAGCAACGACCCCGCCGTGGAGATCCGCGGACTGGTGAAGCGGTACGGCCCCAAGACGGCCGTGGACGGCCTGGATCTCACCATCCGGAGAGCCTCGGTCACCGCGGTCCTCGGCCCCAACGGCGCGGGCAAGACCACCACGGTGGAAACCTGCGAGGGCTACCGCCGCCCCGACTCCGGAACCGTTCGCGTCCTCGGCGTCGACCCCGTCTCCCAGGCCGAGGCGCTGCGCCCGCGGATCGGCGTCATGCTCCAGTCCGGTGGCGTGTACTCCGGCGCCCGCGCCGTCGAGATGCTGCGCCACATGGCCCAGCTGTACGCCGACCCGCTCGACGTGGACGTCCTGGTGGAGCGCCTGGGGCTGGGCGGCTGCGGCCGTACCCCCTACCGGCGGCTCTCCGGCGGCCAGCAGCAGCGCCTCTCCCTCGCCATGGCCGTGGTGGGCCGCCCCGAGCTGGTCTTCCTGGACGAGCCGACCGCGGGCCTGGACCCGCAGGCCCGCCGGGCGACCTGGGACCTGGTCCGGGAACTGCGCGCCGACGGGGTCACCGTCGTCCTCACCACCCACCACATGGACGAGGCCGAGCAGCTCGCGGACGAGGTGGCCATCGTCAATGCCGGCCGGGTCATCGCGCACGGCAGCCCCGAGCAGCTGTGCCGCGGCGGCGCCGAGAACACCCTGCGCTTCACCGGCCGGCCCGCCCTCGACCTGGCCGCGCTGCTGAAGGCGCTACCCGACGGCACGGAGGCGGCCGAGCTCAGCGCGGGGGTCTACCGGGTCACCGGCACCGTGGACCCGCAGATGCTGGCCACCGTCGCCTCCTGGTGCGCCCAGCACGGGGTGATGCCGAGCAGCCTCTCGGTGGAGCGGCACACCCTCGAAGACGTATTCCTCGAACTCACCGGTAAGGAGCTGCGCGCATGAGCGCCGGTACGTTCGCCCCCAACCCGGGGGCCGCGCCCGTGTCCCGCATGATCCTCGCCCAGACGGCGCTCGAAACCCGGATGCTGCTGCGCAACGGCGAGCAGCTGCTGCTGACGGTGATCATCCCGGCGCTGCTGCTGGTGCTGTTCTCGGCCGTGGACATCATCACGGTGCCCCTCGCGGAGGGGGGCACCGAGAAGTCCGTGGACTTCCTGGCTCCCGGCATCCTGGCGCTGGCCGTGATGTCCACCGCCTTCACCGGCCAGGCGATCGCCACCGGCTTCGACCGCCGCTACGGGGTCCTCAAGCGGCTCGGCGCCTCTCCCCTGCCGCGCTGGGCATTGATGGCGGCCAAGACCCTGTCCGTGCTGGTCACCGAGGTGCTCCAGATCGCTCTGCTCACGGTGATCGCCCTCGCGCTGGGCTGGTCCCCGCACGGGAACCCGCTCTCCGTGGCCGCACTGGTCCTGCTCGCCACCGCCGCCTTCTCCGGGCTCGGACTGCTGATGGCGGGCACCCTCAGGGCCGAGGCGACGTTGGCCGCCGCCAACCTGGTCTTCCTGCTGCTGCTGGTCGGCGGCGGGGTGATCGTGCCGATGGAGAAGTTCCCCGGTGCGGTGCAGTCCGTCCTGGGCCTGCTGCCCATCTCGGCGCTGTCCGACGGGCTGCGCGAGGTGCTCCAGCACGGGGCCGCGCTTCCGTGGGGGGACGCGGCCGTGCTCGCCCTCTGGGCCGTCCTCGGGCTCGGCGCCGCCGCGAAGCTCTTCCGCTGGGAGTGATTCCGCCGGGCCGATCGTTGTCCCGGCAGGAGGATGTGCGCGGCCCCGCAGGGGCGGCGCACACCAGGACGCCGGGGGGCGGGCATGGCGCAGCGGGAAGCCGTACTACGGCTGGACGAACAGTGGGACCGGATCCGGTCGGGGGCCGTTCGAGCGGCGCCCGCCGAGGCCGAGGGGCTGCTGCAGGAGCTGATCGGCGCACTGCGCGAACCGGCCGGGACCGATCCGGAGTGTGCGGCGCGGCTCGGCCTGCGCCTGGGTGACCTGGCGGCCCGGCGCTTCGCCGGCGGCGACCGCGCCGGGGCGCTGGCGGCCGTCGAGGAGGGGCTGCGGTACGCGCAGCAAGCCGCAGGACACGACCCCGAGTACGCCCGCTGGTACGCCCGGGGCTTGATCAACCACGGGGTCTGGCTGGCCTGGCCACTGAGCGACGGGGAGAGGCTGCCCCGGTACCCGTTGGGCCCGAAGGCCGAGACCGGGCCGAGCGCCATGGAGCGGGCGGCGGGAGAGCGCGCCCGGGACCTGACCCGGGCCGCGGTCGATGTGTGGGCCGCCCTGGACCAGCGCGATCCCGTAAACCGGCGGGGCCTGGCGCAGGCCGAGGTGTTCCTCGGGGACCGTCTCGCGGAGCTGGGCTCCACGGAGGATGCGGTGGCGTGGGCGGTGGACGCGGAGGGCGCTTTCCGACAGCTGTTGCTCGCGGACCCCGGTTCGCAGGAGGCTCAGGAGACCCAGGAAGCGGAGGAGGCCCTCGACCACATCGGCCGCCAGCTGGAACTGCGCCTGCGCTTCCTCTCGTTCGACTCCCTGGTGAACCTGCGCGCACGGGGCCTGCTGGCCGAACGGCTGCTGCCCCGGGCGGTGGTGGCGGCCCGGATCGACGGGGTGGCCGAGTCCGAGATCGCGTCCGGGCTGCACCTCGACGCCGAGCAGGTGCGCACGATGCTGGAGGTCACCCCCTGGCGCGCGGTGTGGCGCTTCGAGGTGCGAGGTCCTGACGGGTTGTGGGCCGTACAGGAACATCCGTGGCACAGCAGGACAGACATAAGAAATAGGACGGCCGAGGACGTAGGCCTCGAATTGGCGCACGGATTCAGGGGGTCGGCGGACTACCCGGGAGACGGCGCCCATTGGCGCCTGCTCCTTTGGTGGCACGCGGAAGGCGACCCCGCGGGGGCTCGGTTCCGGCTGCTCGTCGGACCCGACACATCCTTGGGCGGCCCTTCGGACACCCCCTCGTGAAAGTTTGCACAAGGCCGCGCGTACGATAAAGGCCGTGTTGACCCCTCTCGCTTACCTCGCCAGCCGCTGGACCCCGTCACCCCGGACCGTCCGGCGGGCCGCGCTCGCCGCGCTCCTCATGAGCGTGGCCATCGTCGTCACCGGCGGTGCGGTGCGCCTGACCGGATCCGGTCTCGGCTGCGACACCTGGCCCAAATGCACCGACGACAGCCTGATCGTGACCCAGGAGCAGGGCTTCCACGGGGCCGTGGAGTTCGGCAACCGCATGCTGACGTACGTGCTCTGCGCGGCCGTCGGCTGGGGCATCGTCACGGCCCGCTCGGCCACGCCCTGGCGACGTTCCCTGACCAGGCTCGGCTGGCTCCAGTTCTTCATCGTGATGGGCAACGCCGTCCTCGGCGGCATCACGGTCCTGACGGGCCTCAACCCGTACAGCGTCGCCGGGCACTTCCTGCTCGCCACCTCGCTGATCACCGTAACGACGATCACCTGGCAGCGCACCGGCGAGGGCGACGCCGCTCCCCGGCCGCGCGTGCCCGGTCCGGTGCGCAAGCTCGCGTGGGCCCTGCTGGCCACGACCCTGGCGCTGATCGCGGCGGGCACGGTGGTCACGGGTTCCGGTCCGCACGCCGGAGACAGCAGCGAGATCAAGCGGATGCCGTTCGACTGGGCGGCCACCGCCCATGTCCACGCGATCTCCGCCTGGCTGGTGTGCGCGCTCGCCGTGGCCATGTGGCTGGTGCTGCGCGTGGTCGACGCGCCCGTCGACACCCGGGCGCGTGCCCGGGACCTGCTGCTCGTCCTGCTCGCCCAGGGCGCCGTCGGCTACGTGCAGTACTTCACCCACGTGCCCGAGGTCCTGGTCGCCGCCCACATGCTGGGTTCCTGCCTGGTGTGGATCGCCGCGCTCCGTGTGGCGCTGAGCCTGCGGGAGCGGCCCGCCGCGCAGGCGGACATCCCGGCGCAGGGCGACCCGCAGCTCTCCTCCGTCTGATCCGCCCGAGCCACCCGATCCGCCCGCACCGGCAGGGGCTTTCGAAGCCGGCGCGGGCGTCCGGGGCGGCTCGGCGTCCTCCCGGAGCGGCTCACCCGTGCCCGTCCAGCCGGTAGACGCGGCGGGCGTTGCCCGCCGCGATCATCGCCGCGACCCGTTCGGCGTCCCGCCAGGACCAGGCCCCCTCGGCGACCCAGCCGCCCAGCACCCGGCCCAGTGCCTCCCTGAACACCAGGGCGCCCACCGCGTGCAGTTCGGGCAGCTGCCGCCCGCCGCTGGAGAACAGCAGCTTGCCGAAGGGAGCGAGCTCCAGCACCTCGGCCAGCACTGCCGCGGCCCGCGCGCCGCTCTGCCCGAGGGCCGCGCCGAGATCGGCGTGTACGTGCGGGAACGCGGCTGCCAGCTGGGCGGCCTGCCGGTGGTGCGGGTACCCGCCGAGCAGCACCAGCCGGGTACTCAGCCCCGCAGTGGCCCGTACGAACTCCGTCAGCAGCATCGGATCGGCCCGGCCCGGCCGCTGCCCCGGCTCCCCCACCCCGACGCCCGTATGCAATTGCAGCGGCAGCCCGGTCGCCACCGCGCTCCACAGCAGGTGTCGCAGGAGCACGGGGTCCCGTACGGACCCGCCCTTGGAGCGCTGGTCCAGCCACCGCCCGGCTGCCCCGCGGACCTCGCCCGGGCCGGGCGGTTCGGGGGCGCGTTCGAGGACGGCGGCGTACCCCGCGTCGGCGCCACAGGTGAAGGCCACGGCCGCGACGGCGGCGTGGTGGACGGCCTCGGCGAGGTTGGCGAGGAAGGCGGGCACCGTCCCCGAGGTGTCCGCGACCTGTTCGGCCAGCAACTCCAGCCGTACGACCTCGAAGGCGTCGGCGTCCCCCGAGAGCGCCAGTTCCTTGGGCCCGGTGAGGTCCCCGGGCGCCCCCGTGTCGACCAGGTAGGCGGCGACGCCGGAGCCGCGCAGCAGTCGGCGCCCGGATTCGACCACGCCCAGCTCGCGCCGTCGGGCCAGGTACCGGGCGGGGGCGCAGTGCGGCTCCAGTCCCAGCAGCGGTGGGCACCAGCGGCGCACGGCGAAGCCGGTCTGGGTGTCGAAGAAGGTGGTTCCCGCGGCCGGCGGGCCGGCCGAGCGGATCAGCTGTGCCTCGAAGGTGCCGAGGCCCAGCTCCGTACGGAGGACCCCGTGGCAGTACTGGTCCACCAGGGGCGGCGTTTCGATCATCCGGGCATCCCGTTGCGGACGTGAGGAAGGGGCTTCCACACGTCCTAACGGGTGAGCGGGGTGTGAGGTGTTCCTCGCGCTGTTGACCGAGCGCCCACCTGGGGGTCCCCGGAGCGGACCGTCCCGGGAGCGGCGGGGCTCAGGCCGCCGGGTTCGCCGCCCCGCCGAGCTGGATGCCGGCCATCCGCGTCCACTCGTACGGGCCCGTCTTCACGCGGGCGGCGAACTCGCCGTCGAACTCCTCGTGGAGGGTCAGGCCGGCCCTCTCGGCAGCCAGCTCGGCCACCGCGTAGGTCGGGGCGACCAAGTCTCCCCAGCCGCCGTCCGTGCCGACGAGCACGATGCGGGTGCCGGCCTGGCCGATGTGCGCGAGCTGGCCCTCGGCGCCGCCGTGCTGCTTGGCGAACGCGCCGATCTGCTTGGCCAGCTTCGCGGCCGTCCGGTCCTGCTTCTTGTCTGCGGTGTCCGCGGTGGTGTCTGCCATGAACAGCATGCTACCGGCGAGTAATCAGCGGAGGAAGGGATCCACGGCCACGGCGACGAAGAGGAGCGACACATAGGTGATGGACCAGTGGAACAGGCGCATCTCCTTGAGCTTCGTGCCCGTCACGCCCGCCTTGGCCCGCGCGTGCAGCGCGTGCGCCTCCCACAGCCACCACCCGCCCGCCGCCAGCGCGACCGCGGTGTAGAACCAGCCCGTGTACCCCAGCGGGGTGAGCAGCAGCGAGACGGCCACCATCACCCAGCTGTAGAGGACGATCTGGCGCGCCACCGCCTTGTTGCCCGCGACGACCGGCAGCATCGGCACGCCGACGCGCGCGTAGTCCTCCTTCACCTTCATGGAGAGCGGCCAGTAGTGCGGCGGCGTCCAGAAGAAGATGACGAGGAAGAGGATGACGGCGGCCCAGGAGACCTCGTTCTTGACGGCGGACCAGCCGATGAGCACCGGCATGCAGCCCGCGATGCCGCCCCAGACGATGTTCTGCGCGGTGCGGCGCTTCAGCAGCATCGTGTAGACGACGACATAGAAGAGGAGCGCACCGAGCGCGAGCGCGGCCGACAGCCAGTTGATCAGCAGCCCGAAGAACAGGGTGGAGACGACGGCGAGCGTGATCCCGAAGGCCAGGCACTCGCGCGGGCTGACCATGCCGGTCACCAGCGGCCGCTGTGAGGTCCGGTCCATCAACGCGTCGATGTCGCGATCGATGTACATGTTCAGTGCGTTGGCACCGCCCGCGGACAAGTAACCACCGAAGCAGGTCGCGAGGACCAGCCACAGCTGCGGCACGCCCTGCTCCGCGAGGAACATCACCGGCACTGTGGTGATCAGCAGAAGTTCGATGATTCGCGGCTTGGTCAAAGCCACGAAAGCCATGACCCGGGCCCCGAACGGCCGGTGACCGGGGCTCGTCCCGAGCACCCCCGCTGGACGGGATTCGACGGCCGTCACGCACACCCCTGACAGAGAATCCAGCAAGCTCCGGACATGAAGGTCCGATAAAGGCTTGCACGTACCACGCCACTCTAGACGTTGTGCCTACGTCGCCCTGCGCGGGGGTCGCCTCGTGTTGGTCCGATCAGACCGGCGACGTTGTGACGGACTGCGGGCACTCGAATAGCTGCACGCCGCCACGGGGGTAGGCTCAGAATCGCGCCGGTGCACCGTACGTCACCGGGAACAAACATGTGGAGAGGAGCCCTGACCCACGGTGAGCACCAAGCCGACGACCACAGAGCTCGACTGGACCGATCTGGACCAGCGGGCCGTCGACACCGCCCGCATCCTGGCCGCCGACGCGGTCCAGAAGGTTGGGAACGGCCACCCCGGCACGGCGATGAGCCTGGCCCCTGCCGCCTACACCCTTTTCCAGAAGGTGATGCGGCACGACCCGGCCGACCCCGAGTGGGTCGGCCGCGACCGTTTCGTGCTTTCCGCGGGGCACTCGTCCCTGACGCTGTACACCCAGCTCTACCTGGCCGGCTTCGGCCTGGAGCTGGACGACCTCAAGGCATTCCGCACCTGGGGCTCCAAGACCCCCGGCCACCCCGAGTACGGGCACACGGCCGGCGTCGAGACCACCACCGGCCCGCTGGGCCAGGGTGTCGCCAACGCGGTGGGCATGGCCATGGCCGCCCGCTACGAGCGCGGCCTGTTCGACCCGGAGGCCGCCCCGGGCACCTCCCCGTTCGACCACATGATCTACGCGATCGCCGGTGACGGCTGCCTCCAGGAGGGCATCTCCGCCGAGGCCTCCTCCCTCGCGGGCCACCAGAAGCTCGGCAACCTGGTGCTGCTGTGGGACGACAACCACATCTCCATTGAGGGCGACACGGAGACGGCCGTCTCCGAAGACACCATCAAGCGGTACGAGGCGTACGGCTGGCACGTCCAGCGCGTCGCGCAGCAGCCGAACGGCGACCTCGACCCGAAGGGCCTGTTCGAGGCCCTGGCCGCCGCCAAGGCCGAGACCGGGCGCCCCTCCTTCATCGCGATGCGCTCGATCATCGCCTGGCCGGCCCCGCACGCCCAGGGCACCGAGGCCTCGCACGGCTCGGCCCTCGGTGACGACGAGGTGGCCGCCACCAAGCGCGTCCTCGGCTTCGACCCGGAGCAGACCTTCGAGGTGTCCGACGAGGTCATCGCGCACACCCGCAAGGCGCTGGACCGCGGACGCGAGGCCAAGGCCGCCTGGGAGAAGGACTTCTCCGCCTGGCGCACCGCCAACCCGGAGCGTGCCGCCGAGTTCGACCGCATCAACGCCAACGAACTGCCCGCGGGCTGGGAGGACGAGCTTCCCGTCTTCGAGGCCGGCAAGGGCGTCGCCACCCGCGCGGCCTCCGGCAAGGTCCTGGAGGCGCTCGGCGCGATCATCCCGGAGCTGTGGGGCGGTTCGGCCGACCTGGCCGGCTCCAACAACACCACGATCGACAAGCACTCGTCCTTCCTGCCGAAGGGCAACCCGCTGCCGGAGGCCGACCCGTACGGCCGCACCATCCACTTCGGCATCCGTGAGCACGCCATGGCCGCGGCCATGAACGGCATCGCGCTGCACGGCCACACCCGTGTCTACGGCGGCACCTTCCTCGTGTTCTCCGACTACATGCGCAACGCCGTGCGCCTGTCCGCGCTGATGCACGTGCCGGTGACGTACGTGTGGACCCACGACTCCATCGGTCTGGGCGAGGACGGTCCCACCCACCAGCCGGTCGAGCACATCGCCTCGCTGCGCGCCATCCCGGGCCTGAACGTGGTCCGCCCGGCCGACGCGAACGAGACCGCCATCGCCTGGCGCGAGATCCTCAAGCGCCACACCAAGGTGTTCGGCAAGGGCGCCCCGCACGGACTGGCGCTGACCCGCCAGGGCGTGCCGACGTACGAGCGCAACGAGAACGCGGCCAAGGGCGGCTACGTGTTGTTCGACGCCGACGGCGGCGACGCGCAGGTCGTCCTCATCGGCACCGGCTCCGAGGTGCACCTGGCCGTCGAGGCCCGCGAGCAGCTCCAGGCCGAGGGCATCCCCACCCGGGTCGTGTCGATGCCGTCCGTCGAGTGGTTCGAGGAGCAGGACCAGGCGTACAAGGACAGCGTCCTGCCGCCGTCGGTCAAGGCGCGCGTCGCGGTCGAGGCCGGCGTCGGCCTGACCTGGCACCGCTACGTCGGCGACGCCGGCCGGATCGTGTCGCTGGAGCACTTCGGTGCCTCGGCCGACGCGAAGG
Organism: Streptomyces sp. NPDC006430; assembly: GCF_040612395.1. Lineage (NCBI taxonomy): Bacteria > Bacillati > Actinomycetota > Actinomycetes > Kitasatosporales > Streptomycetaceae > Streptomyces > Streptomyces sp. NPDC006430. The sequence continues at coordinate 34,669 of NZ_JBEXQA010000024.1, read as the reverse complement.
TGCTGTTCCGCGAGTTCGGCTTCACGCCCGAGCACGTGGCCGCCGCCGCCAAGGAATCCCTCGAAGCCGCAGCGCGCTGACGCCGGTACAAGACTCAGTAGGAGATGCAATTCCCATGACAGACGCACTCAAGCGCCTTTCCGACGAGGGTGTGGCGATCTGGCTGGACGACCTGTCCCGCAAGCGCATCACGTCCGGCAACCTGGCCGAGCTCATCGACCAGTCGCACGTGGTCGGTGTCACCACCAACCCGTCCATCTTCCAGAAGGCGATCAGCAGCGGTGACGGCTACGAGCAGCAGCTCGCCGACCTCGCCGCCCGCAAGGTCACCGTCGACGAGGCGATCCGCATGATCACGACGGCGGACGTCCGTGACGCCGCCGACATCCTGCGCCCGGTCTACGACCGCACCGACGGCCAGGACGGCCGCGTGTCGATCGAGGTCGACCCGCGCCTGGCGCACGACACCACGGCGACCGTCGCCGAGGCCAAGCAGCTCGCCTGGCTGGTGGACCGCCCGAACACCCTGATCAAGATCCCGGCGACCAAGGCCGGTCTGCCGGCGATCACCGAGGTCATCGGCAAGGGCATCAGCGTCAACGTCACGCTGATCTTCTCGCTGGAGCGCTACCGCGAGGTCATGGACGCCTACCTGGCGGGCCTGGAGAAGGCCAAGGCCTCGGGCCTGGACCTCTCCGAGATCCACTCGGTCGCCTCCTTCTTCGTGTCCCGTGTGGACAGCGAGATCGACAAGCGGCTGGACGCGCTCGGCACCGACGAGGCGAAGAGCCTGAAGGGCAAGGCGGCCCTCGCCAACGCCCGTCTGGCCTACGAGGCCTACGAGGAGGTCTTCTCCTCCGACCGGTGGAACGCCCTGGAGCGTGTCGGCGCCAACAAGCAGCGTCCGCTGTGGGCCTCGACCGGCGTCAAGGACCCGGCCTACAAGGACACGCTGTACGTGGACGACCTGGTCGCCCCGAACACGGTGAACACGATGCCGGAGGCCACGCTGGAGGCTTCCGCCGACCACGGCCAGATCACGGGCGACACCGTGCGCGGCACCTACGAGCAGGCGCGCGCCGAGCTCGATGCGGTCGCGAAGCTGGGCATCTCGTACGACGATGTGGTGCAGCTGCTTGAGGACGAGGGCGTCGAGAAGTTCGAGGCGTCCTGGAACGACCTGCTGAAGTCGACCGAGGCAGAGCTTGAGCGCCTCGCCCCCACGGAGGCCTGAACACCTTGTCTGTAAACGGAGCGAACCCGCTTCGTGACGCACAGGACCGGCGGCTCCCGCGCATCGCGGGACCGTCCGGCCTGGTCATTTTCGGCGTTACGGGTGACCTGTCGCGCAAGAAGCTGATGCCTGCCGTCTACGACCTGGCCAACCGAGGCCTGCTACCCCCGGGCTTCTCGCTGATCGGTTTCGCCCGACGCGAGTGGCAGGACGAGGACTTCGCGCAGGAGGTCCACGACGCCGTCAAGGAGCACTCCCGTACGCCGTTCCGCGAGGAGGTCTGGCAGCAGCTGGTGCAGGGCTGCCGCTTCGTGCAGGGCGACTTCGACGACGACGAGGCGTTCGAGACGCTGAAGGCGACGATCGAGGAGCTGGACAAGGCGCAGGGCACGGGCGGCAACTTCGCCTTCTACCTCTCCGTCCCTCCGAAGTTCTTCCCGAAGGTGGTCCAGCAGCTCAAGGACCACGGGCTGGCGCAGAAGGAGGGCTCCTGGCGGCGTGCCGTCATCGAGAAGCCCTTCGGGCACGACCTGAAGAGCGCCGAGGAGCTCAACAAGGTCGTCCACGAGGTCTTCCCCCGGGACGAGGTCTTCCGGATCGACCACTACCTCGGCAAGGAGACCGTCCAGAACATCCTGGCGCTCCGCTTCGCGAACACGATGTTCGAGCCGATCTGGAACCGGTCGTACGTGGACCACGTGCAGATCACCATGGCGGAGGACATCGGCATCGGCGGCCGGGCCGGCTACTACGACGGCATCGGTGCGGCCCGCGACGTCATCCAGAACCACCTGCTCCAGCTGCTCGCGCTGACCGCGATGGAGGAGCCCGGCTCCTTCCACCCCAAGGCGCTGGTCGCGGAGAAGCTCAAGGTCCTCACGGCCGTCGAGCTCCCCGAGGACCTGGGCAAGCACACGGTGCGCGGCCAGTACTCGGCGGCGTGGCAGGGCGGCGAGAAGGTCGTCGGGTACCTCGAGGAGGACGGCATCGACCCCAAGTCGAAGACCGACACGTACGCGGCCATCCGCCTGGAGATCAACAACCGCCGCTGGGCGGGCGTCCCGTTCTACCTGCGGACCGGCAAGCGCCTGGGCCGCCGGGTGACCGAGATCGCGGTCGTCTTCAAGCGGGCCCCGTACCTGCCGTTCGAGTCGGGCGCGACCGAGGAACTGGGGCAGAACGCCCTGGTCATCCGGGTCCAGCCGGACGAGGGCGTGACGGTCCGCTTCGGCTCCAAGGTTCCGGGCACCTCCATGGAGGTCCGGGACGTCACGATGGACTTCGCGTACGGCGAGTCCTTCACGGAGTCGAGCCCCGAGGCGTACGAGCGGCTGATCCTCGACGTCCTGCTGGGTGACGCGAACCTGTTCCCGCGCCACCAGGAGGTCGAGCTCTCCTGGAACATCCTCGACCCGATCGAGGAGTACTGGGACAAGCACGGCAAGCCCGCGCAGTACCCGGCGGGAACCTGGGGGCCGGTCGAGGCGGACGAGATGCTCGCACGAGACGGACGGAGCTGGCGCCGGCCATGAAGATCGACCTCACGGAGACCACCTCCAGCAAGATCAACGCCGCGTTGGTGCGGGCGCGCCGGGACATCGGCACGCCGGCCATCGGCATGGTCCTCACGCTGGTGATCGTGACCGACGAGGAGAACGCGTACGACGCGCTCAAGTCGGCGAACGACGCGTCCCACGAACACCCTTCGCGGATCGTCGTCGTCATCAAGCGGGTCAGCCGCTCGCCGCGCAGCCGCCGCGACGCCCGTCTCGACGCGGAAATCCGCGTCGGGGCGGACTCCGGCACGGGCGAGACGGTGGTGCTCCGCCTCCACGGTGAACTGGTCGACCACGCCCAGTCGGTGGTTCTCCCGCTCCTGCTGCCCGACGCGCCCGTCGTGGTCTGGTGGCCGGACGGTGCTCCGTCGGACCTGGCGGGCGACCCGCTGGGTGCGCTGGGACAGCGCCGGATCACGGACACGTACGCCTGCGAGGACCCCCTGCGGGAACTCGGGGACCGTGCTGCGGCCTACGCGCCGGGCGACACGGACCTGTCCTGGACCCGGATCACCCCGTGGCGCTCGATGCTGGCCGCCGCACTGGACCAGCAGGCCCTGAAGGTCACCTCGGCCGTCGTGGAGGGCGAGGAGGATAATCCGAGCTGCGAGCTGCTGGCCATGTGGCTGGCGGACCGCCTCCAGGTGCCGGTCAAGCGGACCCCGTCGGCGGGCCCCGGTCTGACCTCGGTCCGGCTGGAGACCAAGGACGGCGACATCGTCCTGGACCGGGCCGACGGTTCCCTCGCCACGCTGTGCATGCCGGGGCAGCCCGACCGTGCCGTAGCGCTGAAGCGCCGTGACACGGCCGAGCTGCTGGCGGAGGAGCTGCGCCGGCTCGACCCGGACAACACCTACGCGGCCTCGCTGAAGTTCGGCGTGGCGAAGCTGGAGTCGGTGCACGCCTCGACGGCTCCCGCGCAGGCCGCTGCCGCCGACCCGGCGGCGCAGGCCGCCAAGACCGCGGCCAAGGCGCCGACCAAGGCACCGACCAAGAAGGCCTCGGCCAAGCAGTGAAGCACGACGGCCGTCGGCCGGGCCCGTCCCCTTCCGGGGTGCGGTCCGGCCGGCGGCCGAGCCATTTCTCGACGAAGAAGGCGGCAACAACATGGGTATGACGACTCCCCAGGTCGTCGTCCACCGGGACAAGGAACTGATGGCCCAGGCCGCGGCGGCCCGGCTCATCACGAAGATCGTGGACGCGCAGGCCGCCCGCGGCACCGCCTCGGTGGTGCTCACGGGCGGCCGCAACGGCAACGGCCTGCTCGCGGCCCTGGCGGCCGCACCGGCCCGGGACGCCATCGACTGGGCCCGGCTCGACCTGTGGTGGGGCGACGAGCGGTACGTCCCGGCGGACGACCCCGAGCGCAACCACGTCCAGGCCCGCCAGGCCCTCCTGGACGCCGTCCCGGTGGACCCGGCGCGGGTGCACGTCATGCCGGCCTCGGACGGCCCGTACGGGGCCGATGTGGACGCGGCGGCAGCGGCCTACGCGGCGGAGCTGCGGCGGGCCGCCGGCCCGGAGGACCACGGTCCGGTGCCGCGTTTCGACGTGCTGATGCTGGGCGTGGGCCCGGACACGCACGTGGCCTCGCTGTTCCCGGAACACCCGGCGGCCCGGGAGACCGAACGCACGGTGGTCGGTGTCCACGGGGCGCCGAAGCCGCCTCCGACACGCATCTCGCTGACCCTGCCGGCCATTCGCGCGGCCCGGGAGGTCTGGCTGCTCGCGGCGGGCGAGGACAAGGCGGGCGCGGTGGCGATCGCGCTCGGCGGTGCCGGCGAAGTCCAGGCCCCGGCGGCGGCGGCGTACGGCCGCTCGCGCACGCTGTGGCTGCTGGACGGGGCGGCGGCGGCGAAGCTCCCGCACTCGCTGTACCCCCCGGCGTCCGCCTGACCCGTACGAGGCACGAAGGGCCCGCTCCGTGGAGCGGGCCCTTCGTGCGTCGGGGACTACGTCAGGAGCGGCCGCGCAGGGAGCGGTAGGTGGCGACCAGGGACTTCGTCGACGGGTCCAGGCCCGGCACGTCGGTGCCTTCCGTCAGCGCCGGCTCCACCCGCTTCGCCAGCACCTTGCCGAGCTCGACGCCCCACTGGTCGAAGGAGTCGATGTTCCAGACCGCGCCCTGGACGAACACCTTGTGCTCGTACAGTGCGATCAGCTGGCCCAGCACCGCCGGGGTCAGCTCCCGCGCCAGGATCGTCGTCGTCGGGTGGTTCCCCTTGAAGGTCTTGTGCGGGACCAGGGTCTCCGGGGCACCCTCGGCCCGGACCTCGTCCGCCGTCTTGCCGAAGGCCAGCGCCTGCGTCTGTGCGAAGAAGTTCGCCATGAGCAGGTCGTGCTGTGCCGCGAGCTTCGGCGGCAGTTCGCCGATCGGGCGGGCGAAGCCGATGAAGTCCGCCGGGATCACCTTCGTCCCCTGGTGGATCAACTGGTAGTACGCGTGCTGTCCGTTGGTGCCGGGCGTGCCCCACACCACCGGGCCGGTCTGCCAGTCCACCGGCTTGCCGTCGCGGTCCACGGACTTGCCGTTGGACTCCATGTCCAGCTGCTGGAGGTACGCGGTGAAGCGGGACAGGTAGTGGCTGTACGGCAGGACCGCGTGCGACTGCGCGTCGAAGAACGCGCCGTACCAGATCCCCAACAGGCCCATCAGCAGGGGGGCGTTCTGCTCCGGCGGCGCCGTGCGGAAGTGCTGGTCCATCTCCCGGAAGCCGCCCAGCATCTCCCGGAAGGCGTCCGGCCCGATCGCCATCATCAGCGAGAGCCCGATCGCGGAGTCGAAGGAGTAGCGCCCGCCGACCCAGTCCCAGAACTCGAACATGTTGGCCGGATCGATGCCGAACCCGGTGACCTTCTCGGCGTTGGTCGACAGCGCCACGAAGTGCCGGGCCACGGCCGCCGGGTCGCCGCCGAGACCCGCCAGCAGCCATTCCCGCGCCGATTCGGCGTTGGTGATGGTCTCGATCGTCGTGAAGGTCTTGGAGGCGATGATGAACAGCGTCCGGGCCGGGTCCAGGTCCCGCACGGCCTCGTGCAGGTCGGCGCCGTCCACGTTGGACACGAACCGCACGGTCAGCCCGCGGTCGGTGAACGCGCGCAGCGCCTCGTACGCCATCGCCGGGCCCAGGTCGGAGCCGCCGATGCCGATGTTGACCACGTTCGTGATGCGCTCGCCGGTGAAGCCGGTCCACGCCCCGGACCGGACCTGGTCGCAGAAGGCGGCCATCTTGTCGAGGACGGCGTGCACCGCCGGGACGACGTCCTCCCCGTCCACCTCGATAGCCGCGTCGTCGGCCGCGCGCAGGGCGGTGTGCAGGACCGCCCGCCCCTCGGTCGTGTTGATCTTCTCGCCGCGGAACATCGCTTCGCGCAGCTCAGCCACGCCGGTCGCCGCGGCCAGCTCCCGCAGCAGTTCCAGCGTCTCGTCGGTCACGAGGTGCTTCGAGTAGTCGATGTACAGGTCCCCGACCTGCAGCGCGTAGCTCGTGCCCCGGTTCGGATCCGCCGCGAACAGCTCTCGCAGATGCGTCTGCCCCAGCTCTTCCCGGTGCTTGCCGAGTGCCAGCCACTCGGGCGTCCGGTTGAGCCTCGTACGGCCGTCTGCGTTCATCTCGGACATCAACCCGTTTCTTCCATCCTGTCGTGCCCCGCCGCTCACCAACTTAAGGGATGGGAAGCGGCTGTGCCGGACACGCCGTCGGCGCGGGCGCACGCGAAGGGGCCCGGCCCGCTGGAGAAGTCTCCTGCGGGCCGGGCCCCGTGTCGCACCGTCACTTCTGCGTTTCAGATCTCGCCGCGGAGCTTGGCGAGGGCCTCGGCGAGGATCGCCTCGCCGTCGGCGTCCGTGCGCCGCTCCCGTACGTACGCCAGGTGCGTCTTGTACGGCTCGGTGCGCGGCGGCGCGGGCGGGTTGTCCCGGTCCTGGCCGGCCGGGAACCCGCAGCGCGGGCAGTCCCAGGTGTCCGGCACCTGCGCGTCGCTGGCGAAGCTCGGCTGCGTCTCGTGCCCGTTCGAGCACCAGAAGGAGATGCGCAGGCGGGGCGCGGACTCGCCGCGCTCGGCCTCACCCATCGGCCCCGCTCCGACCCGACTACCACGGATCGCGTTGCCACTTGCCACGGTCGTAACTCCCTGCGTGATGGTGCCGCGAAGCGTGAGCCGCCGCGGGCGCCCCAGTCTACGTAAGGCCAACGCGCGTCCATCACATGGAGTTACTCACTCCAGGCCGTGGACGCCGGTCCTCATGATAGGCGGGGCGGAGCCGACCGGGCTGGCGGAATGGCCAGAACCGTCGGTCGCACTACTTCATCAGGATGCCCAGCGCCATGATGCACGCGAACCAGAGCAGACCCACCACGACGGTGATGCGGTCCAGGTTCCGCTCCGCGACCGAGGAGCCGCCGACGGACGACTGCATGCCGCCGCCGAACATGTCGGAAAGGCCGCCGCCCTTGCCCTTGTGCATCAGCACGAGCAGCATCAGCAGGGCGCTGAAGACGATCAGGGCGATCGAGAACCCCATAATCACGGCTGATTCCTACTTTCTGGCTTTCTGGCTTTCCGGCTCTGCTGGATGTGCGCGGGGGCCAGTGGCTGATGGTTCAGCCTCCTGGCCCCCGCAAGGGTACGACGGATCCGCCCTACCGCATACTCGCTGCGACGATCACGCAGGTCACTGGTCCCGGAACCGGACGATCTTGACGAACTCGTCCGCGTCCAGCGCCGCGCCGCCGATCAGGGCGCCGTCGACGTCGGGCTGGGCCATGATCGCGGCGATGTTGCCGGACTTGACCGAGCCGCCGTACTGGATGCGGACCTTGTCGGCCAGCTCCTGGGAGTACAGCTCGGCGAGGCGACCGCGGATCGCCCCGCAGACCTCCTGCGCGTCCTCGGGGGTGGCGACCTCGCCGGTCCCGATCGCCCAAACGGGCTCGTACGCGATCACGATGGACTCGACCTGCTCGGCCGGGATGTCATTGAGGCCGCCGTCGACCTGGTTCAGCGTGTACTGGACCTGCTGACCGGCCTTGCGGATCTCCAGGCCCTCGCCGACGCACAGGATCGGGGTGAGCCCGTGCCGGTAGGCGGCCTTGACCTTGGCGTTGCAGAGCTCGTCGCTCTCGCCGTGGTACTGGCGGCGCTCGCTGTGGCCGACGGCCACGAACGTGCACTTCAGCTTGGAGAGCATGGAGCCGGAGATCTCGCCGGTGTAGGCGCCGGAGTCGTGCGCCGAGATGTCCTGGGCGCCGTACTTGATCTTCAGCTTGTCGCCCTCGACCAGGGTCTGGACGGAGCGCAGGTCGACGAAGGGCGGGAGCACCGCGACCTCGACGGCGTCGTAGTCCTTGTCTGCGAGCGCGAAGGCGAGCTTCTGGACGTGCGCGATGGCCTCAAGGTGGTTGAGGTTCATCTTCCAGTTGCCCGCCATGAGCGGGGTACGCGTGGTCATTGAGGGTCAGACCTCCAGTGCGGCGAGGCCGGGGAGCGTCTTGCCCTCGAGGTATTCGAGGGAGGCGCCACCGCCGGTCGAAATGTGGCCGAATGCGTTCTCGTCGAAGCCGAGCGTCCGCACGGCCGCGGCGGAGTCGCCGCCGCCGACCACGGTGAACGCGTTGCTGTCGACGAGGGCCTGCGCGATGGCGCGGGTGCCTTCGGCGTAGTCGGGGTGCTCGAAGACGCCCACGGGGCCGTTCCAGAAGACGGTCTCGGCATCGGCGATCTTCGAGGCGTACAGCTCACGGGTCCTGGGACCGATGTCCAGACCCTCCTTGTCGGCGGGGATCTTGTCCGCGTCGACGGTGACGTACTCGGCCGGGGTCTTGCCCTTGAGGTCGGGGAAGTCCGTGGAGGCCAGGATGTCGACGGGGAGGACCAGCTCGACACCGTTCTTCTCGGCGCGCGCCATGTACTCCTTGACGACGTCCACCTGGTCCTTCTGGAGCAGGGAGATGCCGACCTCGTAGCCCTTGGCGTAGAGGAAGGTGTACGCCATGCCACCGCCGATCAGGAGGCGGTCGGCCTTGCCGAGCAGCTCGTCGATGACGGCGAGCTTGTCGGAGACCTTGGCGCCGCCGAGGACGACGACGTACGGGCGCTTGACCTCGGCGGTCAGCTTCTTCAGGACGCCGACCTCGGTGGCGATCAGGTCGCCTGCCGCGTGCGGGAGGCGCGCGGGGAGGTCGAAGACCGAGGCGTGCTTGCGGTGGACGGCACCGAAGCCGTCGCCGACGTAGATGTCGGCCAGCTCGGCGAGTTGGTCCGCGAAGGCGCCGCGCTCGGCGTCGTCCTTGGAGGTCTCACCGGCGTTGAAGCGCAGGTTCTCGATGACGGCGACCTGGCCGTCGGCGAGGGCGGCGACGGTCTCCTTGGCGGAGGATCCGACGGTGTCGGTGGCGAACGCGACGTCCGCAACGAGCAGTTCACCGAGGCGCTTGGCGGCCGGGGCGAGCGAGAAGGCCGGCTCCGGAGCACCCTTGGGGCGGCCCAGGTGCGAGGCGACGACCACGCGGGCGCCGGCTCCGGCGAGCTTCGCGATGGTCGGCTGCACGGCGCGGATGCGGCCGTCGTCGGTGATGGTGTCGCCCGCGAGCGGCACGTTGAGGTCGGCGCGGACGAAGACCCGCTTGCCGGTGACGCCCTCGGCGAGGAGTTCGTCGATCGTCTTCATGCTGTTTCTACTCCTTATCCCATGCACGACTTCCGCCGGTGCAGGGCGTGAGGACGAGGCAAGCAACAGGGCCCGTACAGCGCTCCATCGCGCTGACCGGACCCTGTGCTCACATCGTGGTGCCTTGCCCTGCTACTGACGACTTAGAGCTGGCCGCCGACGAAGACGGTCAGGTCGACAAGACGGTTGGAGTAGCCCCACTCGTTGTCGTACCAGCCGACGACCTTGACCTGCTTGCCCTGGACCATGGTCAGGGAAGAGTCGAAGGTGCACGAGGCCGGCCAGTTCACGATGTCCGAGGACACGATCGCGTCCTCGGTGTAGTCCAGGATGCCCTTGAGCTGACCCTCGGCGGCCTTCTGGAAGGCCGCGTTGATCTCGTCCTTGGTGACCTCGCGGTCGAGTTCCAGGACGAGGTCGGTGACCGAGCCGGTCGGGACCGGGACGCGCATGGCGATGCCGTCCAGCTTGCCCTTGAGCTGCGGGAGGACCAGCGCGGTGGCCTTGGCGGCACCGGTGGAGGTCGGGATGATGTTCTCGGCGGCGGCGCGGGCGCGACGCAGGTCCGAGTGCGGGAAGTCCAGGATGCGCTGGTCGTTCGTGTACGCGTGGACGGTCGTCATCATGCCCTTGACGATGCCGAAGTTCTCGTCGAGGACCTTGGCCATCGGCGCCACGCAGTTGGTGGTGCAGGAGGCGTTGGAGATGACGTGGTGGTTGGCCGCGTCGTACTTGTCCTGGTTGACGCCCATCACGATGGTGATGTCCTCGTCCTTGGCCGGAGCCGAAATGAGGACCTTCTTCGCACCGGCGGCGATGTGCTTCGCGGCGTCGGCCTTCTTGGTGAAGATGCCGGTCGACTCGATGACGATGTCGGCGCCCAGCTCACCCCAGGGGAGGTTCGCGGGGTCGCGCTCGGCGAACGTCTTGAAGGTGTTGCCGCCGACGGTGATGGTGTCGTCGGTGTGGGAGACCTCGGCCTTGAGGCGGCCCAGAATGGTGTCGTACTTGAGCAGGTGCACCAGAGTTGCGTTGTCAGTCAGGTCGTTGACACCGACGATCTCGATGTCCGCTCCCTGCTCAAGGAGCGCCCGGAAGTAGTTGCGGCCAATTCGGCCAAAACCGTTGATGCCTACGCGGATCGTCACGAACCGATCTCCTCGTTGGTGCGCCGGTAAGTGCGCCGGCGAGCTGTATGGGATGTCCCCGACCGCTTACGACCCTACCTCTCCGTGAGCTTCTGAGTGACATCGGCCGGGACCTGACACACCCCGAGGCCCCGCACCGGACGCGCCGACAAGGAGCCTCGGGACTTCGGCCCCCGTCACTCAGAGTGAGTGACGGAAGGGCCGTTGATCAGCGGCTAAGCGAACGAAGCGCCTTACCGACGAGTACGGCTCGGTCCGCCGCCGAAGGCAGGTGTTCGAGGCCGAAGCCGAGGAGCACCGTGTCACGCGTAGTGACGGAGGCGTACGACTTGAACAGCTCTCCCGACCGGGCCCAATCGCCCGGAACCTCGGGGCTGCCGGCCGGTGCGCCCTGAGCGGTCCAGGTACCCAGCGATGTCTCGAACCCCTCCGAAGCCTGGTCGGTCCCGCCGATCGAGACGCGCGCCTCGTCCGCGAACACGCCCCGGCCGCCGGATCCCCCGTCCGAGAGGGACGAGAGGGACACCTCGACCGTCTTGCCCGCGTACCCGCTCAGGTCGAAGGAGACCTGCTTCCAACCCTCGGAGGAGCCGGTGAAGCTGTTCCACGAGCCGCTGGTGCCCTTCGCGGCGCAACCTGCGCTGTCGAGGGTGAGGTAGTGGCGCAGGAAGGGGTGGCCGTTGACGAAGAACCCGGCCTCGCACTCCGTCGGTACGGCGGTGCTGCTCAGGCCGCCCGCCTCGGGCAGCGTGGTCCAGTCCTCCGCACCGACCGTGTGGGCCTCCAGGACCGCGTGGTCGTAGCCCTCCTCGGTGTTCCAGTTGAGGGCCATCTTCAACTGCGGCTTGTCGGCGGCGGTGACCTTGGTCAGGTCGATCGTGCGGGTCAGCCGCTTCCAGTCGTCGTCCGCATGGATGGCCGCGGCCATCCCGGTCCCGGCGTACGGGGCGTACGGGTTGACGACCCCGACGTACTGGCCGGCCTGCGCGCTCTTGAACTGCGGGAACTGCGCGGCCGGCAGGGAATCGGAGGTCACCGAGTAGGAGCCGGGGGCGTTGAGCGGGTTGCCCGTCGCATCGCCCAGACCGCCCTTGGCTCCGGCGAGGCCACCCGTACCGGTGAAGGCGGTGGCTCCGCCGGCACTCGTACGGTTGTAGGCGCCGAGCCAGTACTGGCTGAAGTCGTTGGTCACGGCGCGGCCGACCTGGGCGTTGCCGCCCGCCAGCTCGCCGGCCTCGATCAGCTTGCCGCCCTCGTTGAGGAAGTCGCGCACGGCCAGCTGGGTGTCGCCGCCGGGGGTCTTGGCGCCGGTGTAGTGCACGGCCGTACGGAAGTGGGACAGCACGCCGAGGTGGTGCGGGGCGCCCTGGGTGGCCACGTCCCAGACCGCGGCGGACTTCCCGTTGGCGCGCAGGGCGTCGACGTACTCCTGCGCGTGCTGGGCCTTGGCGCCCTCCTCCGCGATCACCAGGACGTCCGCGGCGCGCGGTCGCTGGGCCACCGTGTACGTGAAGTGCTCGCTGGAGACCTGCTTGCCCGAGCGGTCGCGGCCGGTGAACCAGACCTCTACCCGGTCGCCGGGCGCGGCGCCGTCCACCTCGGCCCGGTATTCGTCGAACCAGTTGTTGTCCTCGCCTCCGTAGACGTCGCCGCCCTTCCAGGCCTTGAGTCCGTCGTCGTGCGTGCGACCGCCGTTGATGCGGAACTTGAGCTGCTTGTCCTTCAGCGCCTTGCGTGCGGTGACGGAGACGGTCTGGTCCTCGCCCTTGGCCGCGTAGGAGGTGGTGAAGGGGTCCGGGGTGAGGTCCGCGGCGGTCAGACCCACGCTGGACTTCGGCTGGTCCGGGTGGGCGGCGCTCTCGGCGACGGCGAGGGCGAAGGGGACGTTCTTCGCGAACTCGGCCTGGATGAGCTTCTCGTCGTCCGGGAAGTTGAAGCCGGACTGGCAGTCCTCGGGCTTCCACCGGTCGTTCGGGTCGCTCGCGGAGGCCGTCTGGCAGGTGGTCATCTCCGGCGTGAACATCATGACGCCGTTGACGTTCGCGGCGTGGCCGTCGGCCTCGCCGTTGGTGGTGTACAGCTCGGAGGAGACCTGCGGGTAGTAGCCGGGGACGGCCGGGTTCTGCGGGGTGCCGGCGAGCGCCTTGTAGGCGACGTCGTCCGGGGTCGGGGTGGCCACCTGCCAGCCCACGCCGTAGAGCAGCAGCTCGGCGGCTGAGTGGTAGTTGATGGCGTACCTGAACCCGATGCGCTTCTCGAACCCGTCGAGGGCGACGGTCTCGGGCTCGGAGGACGGCTTGGGGCCGCGGAATGTCTCGCTCGACTGGTTCGGGGAGGAACCCTCGTTGTCGTAGCCCCACTTGTAGGCGAAGTTCCGGTTGAGGTCCACGCCGTCGCCCACGGTGATCTTGCCGTCGCCGTTGTTGTCGTGCAGGTTCTTGCGCCACAGCCGGTCGCCGCCGGGGGCGTGGGTGTAGTCGTACCCGTCCGGGTTGGCGGACAGCAGGAACCACAGCTCGGTGGAGTCCACCAGCTTGGTGATCCGCGGGTCCTTCCCGTACTGGTCGAGGGTGTGGTGCATCAGCCGGCGGGTCATCTCGGGCGTGATCCACTCACGGGCGTGCTGGTTGGACATGTAGAGCACGGAAGGCTTGGCGCCGTCCTTGGTCCTGCGGGCGTTCTTGGTGACCTTCAGGGCGAGGATGTCCTTGCCCTGCACGGTCTTGCCGATGGAGACGACCTTGCTGAGGGCGGGGTTGGCCTGGGCGGTCTTGAGGATCTCCTCCTGGAGACCGCCCTTCCCGCTGTAGGGGCGGAACACCCCGTCGCCGGCGACCTGGGAGCGGGTCGCGCTCGCGGGCACCTTGTGCTCGGCGAGCCGCACGCCCCGGGCGGCGAGCTCCTTGGCCTGGGCGCCGGTCAGGAACAGCTCGACCTTGGCGGTCCCGCTCTCCGGAGCGCGTGCGGTGAGCTCGTGGGCGTCCTGGCCGGCGGCGAGGAGGAGCGGGATCTGCTCCTTGGTCACGTCCGCGTCGTAGACCCGTACCTCGTCGGCGCCGGACGGGGTGGCTGCCGCGGGCCGGGCGTGCGCCGCCGGGAGGGCGGCCAGTGTGGTTCCGAAGACGAGTGCGCTTGCGGCGAGGATCGATCTCGCGCGGTGCCTCATGTGCCCCCCTGGGCGTCGTCTGCCACGAAAGCGTTCGGACGACAGGCTCACGACCGGTCCATGGCCATGTCAATGGGGCGTGGCCGAAAGGGGCCCGCACGGGTCACGTGCGGGCCCCTGGGTGGCGTAGGGGTACGAGGTGCGGCCGGATCGGATCGGCTAGCCGACCATGTTGTCGGCCATCTCCTCGCTGAGGTTCGACTCGGTACCCGGGATGCCCAGGTCCTGGGCCCGCTTGTCCGCCATGGCCAGCAGCCGGCGGATCCGGCCCGCGACCGCGTCCTTGGTCAGCGGCGGGTCGGCGAGCGCACCCAGCTCCTCCAAGGAGGCCTGCTTGTGCTCCATGCGCAGCCGGCCTGCCGCGGCGAGGTGCTCGGGCACCTCTTCCCCGAGGATCTCCAGGGCGCGCTGGACACGGGCTCCGGCGGCCACGGCGGCCCGCGCCGAGCGGCGCAGGTTGGCATCGTCGAAATTGGCGAGGCGGTTGGCGGTGGCGCGGACCTCGCGCCGCATCCGGCGCTCCTCCCAGGCCAGCACCGACTCGTGGGCGCCGAGCCGGGTCAGCAGGGCGCCGATGGCGTCGCCGTCACGGACCACCACCCGGTCCACGCCGCGCACCTCGCGCGCCTTGGCGGCGATGGAGAGCCGACGGGCGGCGCCCACCAGGGCCAGGGCGGCCTCCGGACCGGGGCAGGTGACCTCCAGGGAGGAGGACCGGCCCGGCTCCGTGAGTGAGCCGTGGGCCAGGAAGGCGCCGCGCCAGGCCGCCTCCGCGTCGCAGGTGGCCCCGGAGACCACCTGCGGAGGAAGACCCCGGATGGGCCGGCCGCGGCCGTCCACGAGGCCCGTCTGGCGCGCCAGCTGGTCGCCCCCGGCCACGACCCGGACCACGTACCGGCTGCCGCGGCGCAGACCGCCGGGAGCCATCACCACCAGGTCCGAGGAATGGCCGAAGATCTCCAGGATGTCCTTGCGCAGGCGCCGGGCAGCGATTCCCGTGTCCAGCTCCGCCTCGATGACGATCCGCCCGCTCACCAGGTGCAGCCCGCCCGCGAACCGAAGAATCGCCGAGACCTCCGCCTTCCTGCAGCAGGTCCGGGTGACGGGGAGCCGGGAGATCTCATCCTTCACCGCTGGCGTCATCGCCATGGGCCGATCCTTCCATGCATCCGAAAAATACGGTCGTACGCGGCGGCGAGCAGCTCCGGATCATGCTTCGGAGAGCCGTCTTCCCTGGCCACCGGCGCCAGCTCGACCGCGGCACCGAACCGTTTTGCGGCATCGGCGAGGGACTCGCGGTCGGGCACGGCGGCCTCGTCGGCCAGCACCACGTCCAGGGCGAGTTTAGGGGCGTGTCGGGCCAAAACCTCCAAATGACGCTGCGGAGAGAAGCCCTCGGTTTCCCCGGGCTGCGGGGCGAGGTTCAGCGAGAGCACCCGCCGGGCTTTGGTCTCCACCAGTGCGTCGAGCAGTTCCGGCACCAGCAGGTGCGGGATCACCGAGGAGAACCAGGACCCCGGACCGAGTACCACCCAGTCGGCGTCCAGGACCGCGGCGACGGCCTCCGGTACGGCCGGCGGATCGCTCGGTACGACCTGTACCGAGATCACCTCGCCGGGGGTGGTGGCCACCGTGGCCTGCCCGCGGACGGTGTCGACCTCTCCCGGGCGGGCCGGGTCGTGGCCCCGCACCAGGGCCTGGAGCTCCAGCGGCACCGCCGACATGGGCAGGACCCGGCCCTGCGCGCCCAGCAGCCTGCCGACCAGGTCGAGGGCCTGGACGGGGTCACCGAGCTGTTCCCACAGGGCGACGATCAGCAGATTGCCGACCGCGTGCTCGTGCAGGGCGCCGGCCGACTGGAAGCGGTGCTGGATGACGCGGGACCAGGTCTGGCCCCACTCGTCGTCCCCGCACAGCGCGGCCAGCGCCTTGCGCAGGTCACCGGGCGGCAGCACGCCGAGCTCCTCGCGCAGCCGGCCGCTGGAACCGCCGTCGTCGGCGACGGTGACCACGGCCGTGAGCTCGCCGGTGATCCGGCGCAGGGCCGCCAGGGAGGCTGACAGGCCCATGCCGCCGCCGAGGGCGACGACCTTGGGTGCGACCACCTTGGGGGCTGCGCCGCGGCGCAGCCCCGTGCGGCCCGCGCCGTCCTCGCCCCGTCCCGAGGTGAGGCGACGCAGGCGGCGCAGCCGCAACGTCCGTCCGGTCACTCGCGCCCCATGTCCCGGTGGACTACGACGGTCTCGACTCCCTCGGAGGCGAGGCGGGCAGCGAGCTTCTCGGACATGGCCACGCTGCGGTGCTTGCCGCCGGTGCAGCCGACCGCGATGGTCACGTACCGCTTGCCCTCGCGGCGGTAGCCGGTGGCGATGAGCTGGAGCAGCTCCGTGTAGCGGTCGAGGAACTCCTTGGCGCCGGGCTGGCTGAAGACGTAACCCGACACCTCCGGGTTGAGGCCCGTGAAGGGGCGCAACTCGGGGACCCAGTGCGGGTTCGGGATGAAGCGGCAGTCGACGACGAGGTCGGCGTCGACCGGGAGGCCGTACTTGTAGCCGAAGGACATGACGGTGGCCCGCAGCTCGGGCTCCTCCCCGCCCGCGAACTGGGCGTCCATCTTCGCCCGCAGCTCGTGCACGTTCAGGCTGGAGGTGTCGATGACCAGGTCGGCGTCACCGCGCAGCTCGCGCAGGAGGTCGCGCTCGGCGGCGATGCCGTCGACGATGCGGCCTTCGCCCTGGAGGGGGTGCGGGCGGCGGACCGACTCGAAGCGGCGGACCAGCGCGTCGTCGGAGGATTCCAGGAAGACGATCCGCCGGGTGACCCCGCGGTGCTCCAGGTCGGCGAGGGACTCGCGCAGGGCGTCGAAGAACTGGCGGCCTCGGACGTCGACGACGACGGCGATGCGCGCCACGTTGCCCTGCGAGCGGGCGCCCAGCTCCACCATGGTGGGGATCAGAGCCGGCGGGAGGTTGTCGACGACGAACCAGCCGAGGTCCTCCAGGCACTTGGCCGCCGTACTGCGGCCGGCCCCGGACATTCCGGAGATGATCACCAGCTCGGGGATGGCCGCCTCGGCGGTATCTCCGGGCTCCACTGTCGTGCCCGTACTCACCTGTGCTCCGTCTCGGTCGTACTCGGTCGTGTGCTCGGTCGTCTGCTCGGACGCGTGCTCGGTCATTGCTCGGTCCCCCGTTCGGACGATGTTCCCCAGCTACTACTGGGGGGGTGCCCCCACCGGCGGGGCGGGGTACTCATCCTCAATGATCTCTCCTGTCGCCGTATTGACGGCAGGACCGGCGGGAACCGATCGGGCGAGGGCCGCGGCCACGGTCTCGGCCGTCTTGCGACCTATGCCCGGGACCTCGCAGATCTGGTCGATTGTCGCCTGTCTCAGCTTCTTCACCGAACCGAAGTGCTTGACCAGGGCCTGCTTGCGGCTCTCCCCGAGGCCGGGCACCTCGTCCAGCGGCCCGGCCTTGAGCCGCTTGCCCCGCTTGTTGCGCTGGTACTGGATCGCGAACCGGTGGGCTTCGTCACGGACCCGCTGGAGCAGGTAGAGGCCCTCGCTGGTGCGGGGCAGCACGACCGGATCGTCCTCGCCGGGCAGCCAGACCTCCTCCAGGCGCTTGGCCAGCCCGCACACGGCCACGTCGTCGATCCCTAGCTCCTCCAGGGCGCGCTTGGCGGCGGCCACCTGCGGCTGCCCGCCGTCGACCACGACGAGCTGCGGCGGGTACGCGAAGCGCTTCGGCCGCCCGTCGTCCTCGGCGAGGGGATCCTCCCCGTCTTCCGGGGACCACTCCCCCGTCTTCAGCTTCTCCTGGAGGTAGCGGCGGAAGCGGCGGGAGACCACCTCGTGCATGGACCGGACGTCGTCCTGCCCCTCGCCGTGCCAGACCTGCCGGTCCCCGACCCGACCGGTGATCTGGAAGCGCCGGTACTCGCTCTTCCTCGCCAGCCCGTCCTCGAAGACGACCATGGACGCCACGACGTCGTCGCCCTGGAGGTGCGAGATGTCGAAGCACTCGATGCGCAGCGGCGCGCTGTCCAGCTCCAGCGCCTCGGCGATCTCCTCCAGGGCCCGGGAGCGGGTGGTCAGGTCGCTGGCGCGCTTGGTCTTGTGCAGGGCCAGGGACTGTTGCGCATTGCGGTGGACGGTCTCCATCAGGGCCTTCTTGTCCCCGCGCTGGGGCACGCGCAGGCTGACCTGGGACCCGCGGCGCTCGGCGAGCCACTGGCCCAGCGCCGGCACGTCCTCGGGCAGCACCGGGACCAGCACCTCCTTGGGGACGGCCTCGCCCTTCTCCTCCCCGTACAGCTGCTGGAGCGCGTGCTCGACGAGCCCGGCGGTGTCGACGGCCTCCACCTTGTCGGTGACCCAGCCGCGCTGGCCGCGGACCCGGCCGCCGCGTACGTGGAAGATCTGCACGGCTGCTTCGAGTTCGTCCTCGGCGACCGCGATCAGGTCGGCGTCGGTGGCGTCGGCGAGCACGACGGCGTTCTTCTCCATGGCGCGGCGCAGCGCCCCTATGTCGTCGCGCAGCCGGGCGGCCTTCTCGTACTCCATCTCCTCGGCGGCCTCGTGCATCTGCTGTTCGAGGCGGGTGAGGTAGGTGCCGGTGCGGCCGGCCATGAAGTCGCAGAAGTCCTCGGCCAGTTCCCGGTGCTCCTCGGGGGTGACCCGGCCGACGCAGGGAGCGGAGCACTTGCCGATGTAGCCGAGCAGGCAGGGGCGGCCGATCTGCGCGGAGCGCTTGAACACCCCGGCGGAGCAGGTGCGGACGGGGAAGACCCGCAGCATCAGGTCGACGGTCTCGCGGATCGCCCAGGCATGGCCGTACGGGCCGAAGTAGCGGACGCCCTTCCTCTTCGGGCCGCGCATGACCTGGACCCGCGGGAACTGCTCGTTCATCGTGACGGCGAGGGAGGGATAGCTCTTGTCGTCCCGGTACTTGACGTTGAACCGGGGGTCGTACTCCTTGATCCAGGAGTATTCGAGCTGGAGCGCCTCGACCTCGGTGGACACGACGGTCCACTCGACGGACGCGGCCGTCGTCACCATCGTGGCGGTACGGGGATGCAGGCTCGCCAGGTCCTGGAAGTAGTTGGCCAGGCGTTGGCGCAGGCTCTTGGCCTTCCCGACGTAAATCACCCGGCGGTGCTCGTCGCGGAACCTGTAGACCCCCGGGGAGTCGGGGACCTGCCCCGGCGCGGGGCGGTAGCTGGAAGGGTCGGCCATGCCAACCACCCTACTTGCGCCCGCCGACAACACCCCCGCACCGGGGCCCACCCGCGCCCCCAGCGGCCCGTCCGAGGAGACGGCCTCGCCGGCGAGGAACGCCCGCCCGGGCGACGTACCGCCCGCTCCGGGTTCAGCCCGCGATGAGCTTGCCGCCCTCGACCTTGACCGGCACGGCGGGCAGCGGGTCGGTGGCCGGGCCGCGCAGCACCTTGCCCGTGGTCACGTCGAAGCGGCTGCCGTGGCAGGGGCAGTTGCCCTCACCCTTGACGATCTTGTCCAGGACGCAGCCGGCGTGCGTGCACTGGGCGCTGAACGCCTTGTACTGGCCCTCTGCCGGGCAGCTGACGACCAGCTTCTCCTCCCGGAACAGCCTCGAACCGCCGACCGGGACCTCGGAGGCGACCCCGAGCTCCACCGGGGCGGCCGGGACCGCCGGGGAGCCGGCGCCGCTATTGGTCTCGGTGGAACAGGCCGCGAGCGCCGCCCCACCCCCGACCGCCCCGACGATCGCGGCGGCGCCCTTGAGCACGGTACGGCGGGCGGCGGGCTGCGACGCGGACATGCGGTTCTCCTGGCGTGAAGGTGGTGCGGACGGACGTGGAGGCTGACGTGGAGGTTCTGCCCGGCCTCGACGATACCGCCGTCCGGTTCCGCCGCCCGATGGGATACCTTCCCCCGCGTGATCGTCGTCGGTGGAGAAGCCCTGATCGACCTCGTCCCCGTGGCGCAGCCGCCGGGCGCACTGCTGCCGCGGCCGGGCGGAGGGCCGTACAACACCGCGCTGGCGCTGGGCCGGCTCGGAGCGGAGGTCGCCTTCTGCTCCCGGGTCTCGTCGGACGGCTTCGGCGAGAGCCTGCTGGCCGGGCTGGGCGCGGCCGGAGTGGACCTCTCCCTGGTCCAGCGCGGGCCGGAGCCCACCACCCTTGCCGTACCTTCGCTGGCCCCGGACGGCTCGGCGGCGTACGGCTTCTACGTGGAGGGCACGGCGGACCGGTTCTTCACCCTGCCGGAGGCGCTGCCCGCGGGCGCCCGGGCGCTGGCGCTCGGGACCTGCTCCCTCGCGCTGGAGCCGGGCGCGAGCGCGTACGAGACCCTGCTGCGCCGGGAGTCCGGGCGCGGCCTGCTCACCCTGCTGGACCCCAACATCCGTCCGGCACTGATCGCGGACCCGGCCCGCTACCGCGAACGGTTCCTCAGCTGGCTGCCGTACGTGTCCGTCCTCAAGCTGTCGCAGGAGGACGCGCAGTGGCTGGGCGGCCGGGTCGCGGACTGGCTGGCGGCGGGGCCCTCGGCAGTGGTGCTCACCCGCGGCGCCGACGGAATGACGGTCTGGACGCGGGAGGGCGCCGAGCACTCCGTACCGTCCCGGCGGGTCCCGGTGGCGGACACGATCGGCGCGGGTGACACCGTCAACGCGGCCCTGCTACACCGCCTGGCGGGCCCGGCCGGCGCGGCGACGGACCGCACCGCGGTGGACTGGCCCGACGTCCTGGGCTACGCGGCCCGTGCTGCGGCGCTGACCTGCACCAGGGCGGGTGCGGAGCCTCCGTACGCGGTGGAGCTCAGCCGATAGCGGCCCACAGGGTCCGGGCCACGGCGGGGGCGAACTCCTCGACGGGCTGGACCACCTCCTCGCCGGAGAAGTGCAGGAAGAAGGCCCGCTGGAAGCAGGCGCCCAGCAGCAGTGCGGGCCGCCGCTTCCGGATCGGCGTCGGGACGCAACCGTCCCCGGTCGAGCTCGCCCCGCAGATGGCCGGCCAGGGCGCCGCGTACGACGTGGGGGCCGGTGCCGATCTTCTGGATGCCCGCGCGGTGGCGGGCCAGCAGGGCGGGCTCGGCGAAGAGCGAGGCGGCCAGCGGCATGGCGTCGGCGGGCCCCGGCAGTGGCGCGCCGCACCGGTACGGGGGTCCTGAGCGGCGCCACGGACCGAGGGGCCCGGCCCGACGGCCGGACCCCCTCGGTCAGGGGTGCATTACGGTGGGGCATGAGGGCCTTCTGTCGTTCGGTGGAGATGTCGCAATCCACACCGAACCCGGAAGGCCCTCACCCGTTCAAGCTGCCTCAGCCGAGACCTGCATCGCCCGTCCACAACCTCCCGGGGCAATACAGCTAGGCCTTGCGGGCCCGTGCGGTCTTCTTCGCCGCCGGGGCGGTCTTCCGGGCCGGCGCCGGCGCAGCCGCTGCCGTCTTCTTGGCCGCGGTCCGCTTGGCGGCCGTCTTCTTTGCGGCCGTCTTCTTGGCGGGGGCCGCGGTCGGAGCCGCGTCGGAGACCCGGTCCGCCCCCAGGATGTCCCGCAGGAACTTGCCGGTGTGGCTCGCGCCCACCGACGCCACCTGCTCCGGGGTGCCCTCGGCCACCACCAGACCGCCGCCGTACCCGCCCTCCGGGCCCATGTCGATGACCCAGTCCGCGGTCTTGATGACGTCCAGGTTGTGCTCGATGACGATCACCGAGTTCCCCTTGTCCACCAGACCCGACAGCACCTTGATCAGCTTCGAGATGTCCTCGAAGTGCAGACCCGTGGTCGGCTCGTCCAGTACGTACACCGTCCGCCCCGTCGACCGCTTCTGCAGCTCCGAGGCCAACTTCACGCGCTGCGCCTCACCGCCCGAGAGCGTCGGCGCCGACTGGCCGAGCCGGACGTACCCGAGGCCCACCTCGTTCAGCGTCCGCAGGTGCCGCGCGATCGTCGGCACCGCCTCGAAGAAGTCCAGCGCCTCCTCGATCGGCATGTTCAGGACTTCCGCGATGGACTTGCCCTTGTAGTGGACCTCCAGGGTCTCCCGGTTGTACCGGTCGCCGTGGCAGACCTCGCAGGGGACGTACACGTCCGGCAGGAAGTTCATCTCGATCTTGATGGTGCCGTCGCCGGAGCAGTTCTCGCACCGACCACCCTTCACGTTGAAGGAGAAGCGACCCGGCAGGTAGCCGCGGACCTTCGCCTCCATCGTCTCCGCGAAGAGCTTGCGGACGTGGTCGAAGACGCCCGTGTACGTCGCCGGGTTCGACCTCGGCGTGCGGCCGATGGGCGACTGGTCGACGTGCACGACCTTGTCGACCAGGTCGTCCCCGTCCACCCGCGTGTGTCGCCCCGGCACCGACCGGGCGTTGTTGAGCTCGCGCGCCAAGTGCGTGTACAGGATGTCGTTGACCAGCGTGGACTTGCCCGACCCGGACACGCCCGTCACCGCCGTGAGCACGCCCAGCGGGAAGGACACGTCGATGTCCTGCAGGTTGTTCTCCTTGGCGCCGTGGACGGTCAGCTTCCGCTCCCCGTTCACGGGGCGGCGTACGTCGGGCACCGCGATGGAACGCTTGCCGGACAGGTACTGCCCGGTCATCGACTCGCCGTTCTTCAGCAGCTCCTTCAGGGAGCCGCTGTGCACGACCTTGCCGCCGTGCTCGCCCGCTCCCGGACCGATGTCCACGACCCAGTCGGCCACCTTGATGGTGTCCTCGTCGTGCTCGACGACGATCAGGGTGTTGCCCATGTCCCGCAGCCGCACCAGCGTCTCGATCAGGCGGTGGTTGTCCCGCTGGTGCAGGCCGATGGACGGCTCGTCCAGTACGTACAGCACGCCGACCAGGCCGGAGCCGATCTGGGTGGCCAGTCGGATGCGCTGGGCCTCGCCGCCCGACAGCGTGCCCGCGGCGCGGTTCAGCGAGAGGTAGTCCAGGCCGACGTCGACGAGGAAGCGCAGCCGCTCGTTGACCTCCTTGAGGACCCGCTCGGCGATCTTCTTGTCGCGGGCGTCGAGGCGCAGCTGCCCCAGGAAGTCGGCGCACTCGCTGATCGACATCGCGGCGACCTCGGCGATGGACTTCTCCATCACCGTCACCGCGAGCACGATCGGCTTGAGCCGGGTGCCCTCACAGGTCGGGCAGGGCACCTCGCGCATGTAGCCCTCGAAGCGCTCGCGGCTGGCGTCGCTCTCCGATTCGCTGTGCCGGCGCTTGACGAACGGCACGGCGCCCTCGAAGGCCGTCGTGTAGGCCCGCTCGCGCCCGTAGCGGTTGCGGTAGCGGACCTCGATCTGCGTCTTGTGCCCGTACAGCAGGGCCTTCTTCGCCCGCTGCGGCAGCCCGGCCCAGGGGATGTCCGTGCGGAAGCCCAGCTCGCCGGCGAGCGCGCCGACCAGCCGCTGGAAGTAGTCCTTGGTGTGGCCGAGCGACCAGGGCGAGACCGCACCCTCGTCCAGGGTCTTGTCCTCGTCCGGAACGATCAGCTCCGGGTCGACCTCCATGCGGGTGCCGATACCCGTGCACTCGGGGCAGGCACCGAAGGGCGAGTTGAAGGAGAAGGAGCGCGGCTCCAACTCTTCGAAGGACAGGTCGTCGTACGGGCAGTAGAGGTGCTCGGAGTACATCCGCTCACGCTCGGGGTCCCCTTCGGGGAGGTCTACGAAGTCCAGGATCACCATGCCGCCCGAGAGGCCGAGGGCGGTCTCCACGGAGTCCGTGAGCCGACGCTTGGCGCCCTCCTTGACGGTGAGGCGGTCGACGACCACCTCGATGGTGTGCTTCTCCTGCTTCTTCAGCGTGGGCGGCTCGGAGAGTTGGATGGTCTCCCCGTCCACCCTGGCCCGGCTGTAGCCCTTGGTCTGGAGGTCGGAGAAGAGGTCGACGAACTCGCCCTTGCGCTCGCGCACCAGCGGCGAGAGCACCTGGAAGCGACTGCCCTCGGGGAGCGCGAGCACCTTGTCGACGATCGCCTGCGGCGACTGCCGCGAGATCGGGCGGCGGCACTCGGGGCAGTGGGGCTTGCCGATGCGCGCGAAGAGCAGGCGGAGGTAGTCGTACACCTCGGTGATGGTGCCGACCGTCGAGCGCGGGTTGCGCGAGGTCGACTTCTGGTCGATCGAGACGGCCGGGGAGAGGCCCTCGATGAAGTCCACGTCGGGCTTGTCCATCTGCCCCAGGAACTGGCGGGCGTACGACGAGAGCGACTCGACGTAGCGGCGCTGTCCCTCGGCGAAGATCGTGTCGAAGGCCAGGGAGGACTTGCCCGACCCGGAGAGTCCGGTGAAGACGATGAGTGAGTCGCGGGGCAGGTCGAGCGAGACGTTCTTGAGGTTGTGCTCGCGAGCGCCACGAACGATGAGACGGTCGGTCACGCCGGTCCGCACCTTTCTTGAGAGAGCGGGGCACGGGGCCCCCGTCCCAGGGTATGGGGGGCGCCTCGGCGATGGAGAAGGGCTGGACTTCCGAGCGTATAGCACGCGCATTCGATTTACGGCACTCCGCAGACGGCTTCACCCGTTCGTGTGGCCGGAAGCCCTCGACCACTAGGCTCGGACCCATGACTGATCATGTGCACGACCTGCAATCTGTACGTGAAGCCACGGACCGGCTGCTGACCGCGGTCGCGAAACTGGACAACGCCGCCCTGGCCGAGGAGTCACACCTCCCGGGCTGGACCCGCGGCCACGTGCTCGCCCACCTCGCGCGCAACGCGGACGCCCTCGTCAACGTCTTCGCGGGCCGCCCGATGTACGAGAGCGCCGCCGCCCGCGACGCGGACATCGAGCGGGACGCCACGCGGACCCTCGACGTGCAGCTCACCGACCTCCGCGAGACCCATGCCCGGTTCCTGGCCCAGACCGAGCTCGACCAGGACTGGTCGCGCACCGTCGAGCTGCGCAACGGGGTCACCGACCTCGCTGCGAACGTGCCGTTCCGCCGCCTCGTCGAGATCGAGCTGCACCACGTGGACCTCAATGTCGGCTACGCGCTCGAAGACCTCCCGCACGAGTTCACCGGCCGCGAGATCGCCTTCCTCGCCGACCGTTGGGCCGGACGCCCCGACGTGCCCGCCGTGACCCTGCAGATCGGCGACGACGGCACCGGCGCCACCTGGCACACCGGCGGCCCCGAAGGCGGCCCCCTCACCCTCGTCGGCACCGGGGCCGAACTCCTCGGCTGGCTGGCCGGACGCGGGGACAAGGGCGCACACCTCACGGTCGTCGGCGGCCCCCTCCCGGCCCTCCCCCCGCTCTAGGATCAGAACATGACGTACAGCGGAGCGGTCAAGGTCGGCGGTCCGGCCGACGTGCACGAGCTCACGGACCTGATGGTTTCCAAGGTCGCGGTGGGCCCCATGAACAACAACGCGTACCTGCTGCGCTGCCGGGCCACCGGCGAGCAGCTGCTGATCGACGCGGCGGCGGAGCCGGAGACCCTGCTCCAGCTGATCGGCGACGACGGCATCGCGTCCGTGGTCACCACCCACCGGCACGGCGACCACTGGGGCGCGCTCCAGGCCGTCGTGGAGGCGACCGGCGCGCGGACCTACGCGGGCGCCCTCGACGCCGAGGGCATCCCGGTGGCGACCGACGTACCCGTTGCGGACGGGGACACGATCCAGGTCGGACGGGTCACGCTGACCGCCCGCCACCTGGTCGGACACACCCCCGGCTCGATCGTCCTGATCTACGACGACCCGCACGGGCACCCGCACGTGTTCACCGGGGACTGCCTCTTCCCGGGCGGCGTCGGCAACACCTCGGGCGACCCGAAGGCCTTCGCCAGCCTCATCGACGACGTGCAGCACAAGCTCTTCGAGCAGCTGCCGGACGAGGCCTGGGTCTACCCGGGGCACGGCAACGACACCACGCTCGGCGCGGAGCGTCCGCGCCTGGCGGAGTGGCGCGAGCGCGGCTGGTAGCACCCGCTCCGGTCAACTCGGTGCGTCCGTGCACTCCTTCCGGTCGAAGATGACCGAACGCACGTCCTGGGGGTGTGGGGCGGGGTAGTTGCTGCACCATGCAACAAGACCCCGCCCCCTCCCTCTGCGACCGACCACGTTCCCCCTCGATGTTGCGGCTGGCCTCTGCCTCCCTCGCCGGTACCGCCATCGAGTTCTACGACTTCTTCGTCTACGGCACGGCCGCCGCCCTCGTGCTCGGCCCGCTATTCTTCCCCTCCTTCTCCCCGCTCGCCGGGACCCTCGCCGCCTTCGGCACCTTCGGCATCGGCTTCCTCGCCCGCCCGCTGGGCTCGGTGCTCTTCGGGCACATCGGCGACCGGCACGGCCGCCGCCCGGTGCTGCTCGCCTCCCTGCTGCTCACCGGCCTCGCCACGGTGGCGGTCGGCTGCGTGCCGACGTACGCCTCGATCGGCATGGCCGCGCCGCTCCTGCTGCTCATGCTCCGCTTCCTCCAGGGGCTCGGTCTCGGCGGTGAGTGGGGCGGCGCGGTGCTGTTGACCGCCGAACACGCCCCCGAGCAGCAACGCGGTCTGTGGGCGAGCTTCCCGCAGGTCGGCCCGGCGATGGGCTTCCTCCTGGCCAACGGCATGACCCTCACCCTGTCCGCGACGCTGACCGACGGACAGTTCGCTTCCTGGGGCTGGCGCGTACCGTTCTGGGCGGCCGGCGTGCTGGCCGTGGCCGGGTTGTGGCTGCGCCGCTCGGTGGAGGAGACCCCGCAGTTCCGCGCCCTCGCCGAGACGGGCCGCCGGTCCGACGCACCGCTGTCCGAGGTGGTGCGCGGCCACTGGCGACTCCTCCTGCTGACCGGCGGGGCCCTCTCCGCGGGGTACGCGGTCTTCTACGCGGCCACCACCTGGTCGCTCGCGTACGCCACGGATCGCCTCGGGGTGAACCGCACGGTGATGCTGGCCTGCATCATGGCGGCCGTGGCGCTCAAGGGGACGCTCACCCCGCTGGTGGCCGTGCTCGGCGACCGCCACGGCCGACGGCCGCTGTGCCTGATCGGCTGCACGATCTGCGCACTGTGGATGTTCCCGTTCGTCGCGCTACTGCGCACCGGGGACCCGCTACTGATGACGCTGGGCTGCCTCGGCGGGCTGCTGGGCATGGTGACGATGTTCGCGGTGGTGGGCGCGTACCTGCCGGAGCTGTACGCCCCGCGGATCCGCTGTACGGGAGCCGCCGTGGGGTACAACCTGGGCGGGGTGCTGGGTGGGGCCCTGACCCCGATCGTGGCGACGGCGCTGGCGGACGGCTCCGGTCCGCCCTGGGGAGTCGCCCTCTACCTGACCGCGATCGCCCTGCTGAGCCTGGCCTGCTTCGCGCTCCTTCCGGAGACCAACCCGACGGTGGTCCGGACGCGGACGGGCCCGGGCCCGGGTACGGAAACGGAGGCGGCCGAAGCGGCCACCTCCGCATAGTCCGTGGGGCAGCTCCGCCCCGCGGGTCGCTACACCTGGGCGTTGGCTTCGACGCTCTCCGAGCGGGCGGCTTCTTCGGTGGCCGCCTGCTTCTTCGACGCCATCAGGCTGGTGATCGTGGTGATCACCAGGACGCTGCAGATGACGCCGAGGGAGACCGGGACGGAGATCTGCGGGACGTGCACCCCGGACTCGTGCAGCGCGTGCAGGACGAGTTTGACGCCGATGAAGCCGAGGATGACGGACAGGCCGTAGCTGAGGTGGACCAGCTTCTTGAGCAGGCCGCCGATGAGGAAGTACAGCTGGCGCAGACCCATCAGCGCGAAGGCGTTGGCGGTGAAGACGATGTACGGGTCCTGGGTGAGGCCGAAGATCGCGGGGATCGAGTCCAGGGCGAACAGCACGTCGGTGGTGCCGATGGCGAGCATGACGACCATCAGGGGGGTCAGGATGCGCTTGCCGTTGTTCTCGATGAAGAGCTTGGTGCCGTGGTACTTGTCGGCGACGCCGAACTTCTTCTCGATCGACTTGAGGAGGCGGTTCTCCTCGAACTCCTCCTCCGCCTCGTCCTTGCGGGCCTCCTGGATCAGCTTCCACGCGGTGTAGATCAGGAAGGCGCCGAAGAGGTAGAAGACCCACGAGAAGGTGGTGATGATCGCGGCGCCCGCGGCGATGAAGACCGCGCGCAGCACCAGCGCCACCAGTACGCCGATCAGCAGCACGCGCTGCTGGAGGTGGGAGGGCACCGAGAACTTCGCCATGATCAGCACGAAGACGAAGAGGTTGTCCACGCTGAGGGACTTCTCGGTGATGAAGCCGGCGAAGAACTCCTGGGAGGCCTGGCCGCTGCCGAAGAGCAGCAGACCGAGACCGAAGAGCGCGGCAAGGACGATCCAGACGACCGTCCAGGCGCCCGCTTCCTTGATCGATACGTCGTGGGGCTTGCGGCCGATGAGGAAATCGGCGCCGATGAGGATGCAGAGACCGAGAATGGTCAGCACCCAGAGGGTCAACGAAACATCCACTGCTTATTCGCCTCCGGCAGATGGCTCAGCACACGTGTCAGCGTCATCGCTGCCGGAGGTCTCTTCCACCCGGGCGGCCTGGAGGCCGTGGGCCGGCACCCCGGGACCGTTGCGGTCCGTACTGACGGGTACGCCGAAGCAGGAAAGCAGGAATACTCCCCTCCGCGAGCCTCAGGTTACCGGTCAGGGGCCATGAAGGTAAAGGGAACGCCAAGAAAGAGTCATGGGCGGGCATTGCGCCGGGTGGTGGCGACCCGATCCAGCGTCTGTTCCAGGACCCGGCTGCCCGGCGGCGGCAGGTCCGGTGCGAAGGTCCAGGCGTGGCCGACCCACGGGTCGGCGAGATGGTCGTCCGGCACCGGGGACAGCCGCATCAGCGAGCGCCACAGCGGGTCCAGCAGCGGCCCGTACGCCGACGCCTCGTCCCGGTCCGCCACCATCAGCAGGTGCACGCCGACCGCCGGCCCCTCGTCGGCCAGGTAGCGCAACTGGGTGACGGCCCGGTCGTCGAAGCCGTGCGGGAAGTCGTGCACGATCAGCAGCTGGTCGGCGGTGTCCACATCGGACGGCAGGTCCTCGGGAGCCCCCGCCCGCACGGCCATCTGTACGAGGTCCACCCGCCGGGTCAGCTCCGCCAGGGTCCGGGTGACCCCGGCGGCCCCCGCGGCGGGCGGCGCGGCCAGTACCCCGGCCCCGACGAGCGGTGCGAGGGAGGCGGCTCCGGCGGCGGCCGCATCGATGACGTGGACCGAGAACCGGTCGCGGGGATGGACGGCGAGCAGCCGGACCGCAAGAGCGACGGCCGTGTCCAAGGCGGCCCGGCGCAGCTGGTCCGTGTCCATGGCCATCGCCGCCTCGGAACCGGTGCGGCCGTTGTCGATCCACAGGCCGCGCTCCAGCGGAACCCGCACCAGCATGGGGATGCGCAGGTCGGGCCGCTCGGGCAGGTGCAGGTCACCGAGGCGCAGGGCCATGGGTGCCTCCTCGGGAAGCCCGTGCCCGTGCCAGACCGGGTTCGCCCAGCGGGCGTACGCGGGTGGCAGCGCCGGCTCGACCACCTCGGACTCGGCGATCAGCTGGGCGAGGTCCCGGTCGAGGACGGCCTCGGCCCGGGAGACGAGCTCGTCGCGACGGGCCCGGGCCTCCTCGCGGGCGGCGTCGCCGGAACCCCCCAGGCGGTGCCGGGGGTCGGACAGGGCGTCGTCGAGCTCGCGGTCCATCCGGGAGCCGGCGAATTCGCAGGCGCTGCGGTAGGCGGCCACCGAGCGGGCCAGGTCCTCGAACATGCCCCAGACCTGGTTGTAGAGCCGTTCTTCCATGGACCAGCCGCTGGCGTCCCCGGCGACGGGCACCGGCGGCCGGCCGGGCTCTGCGGGCGCGGTCGCCTGCGGAGCGGGTTCGGGCGGCTCGGTGGAGCTGCGGCGGCGCCGCGGGTGCACGTAGTCGAGGGTGGGCGGCCCGCCGATGGTGTTCCCTGACGGGGCGACGCCCACCGGGTCGCCGGCGCCGGTCGCGGAGCCGGGCGGGTCCGCGACCGGGACTGCGGACACCGGGAGCGGCTCGGTCGGCTCGGGGGTCGGCGGTACCGGAGGAGCGGGAGCGGCGGGCACCGCGTCCTGCGGGGCCTGCGGGTCCCGTACGGCCGTCGGGGCCAAGGCCGCCGAGGCCGTCGTCGGAGCCGGTCCCGACCGCGGGGGCGTCGCCGCGCCCGCGAGGACCTCGGCGGCCAGCGCCGTGGCGGCCGGTGCAGCCAGTCCGGCGTCGGCCAGCAGTGCGCCGAGCCCGTCGGCGTAACCCTGGCCCACGGCGCGGACCTTCCAGGCGCCCTGGCGCCGGTAGAGCTCCAGGGCCACGACGGCGGTCTCGGAGTCCAGTCCGGTCAGCGTGTACCCGGCGAACTCGGTGCCCCCCGGATCGGCCACGGCCACGTACGACGCGGGGGCCGCACCGAACCGGGTCGGACCGCCGGGAGGCAGGACGAGCACCACGCCGAGCCGGTGCACGGCCGGCCCTACCGCGTCGAGGTCGACGGCGAAGCGGTGCTCGCCCGCCACCGCCGCCGGCACCTCCACTCCGGGCAGGTTCCGGGCTCCGGGGTGGGCCACCGCCTCGGAGCCGGCCAGCCGGCCCGCGTTGTCGCAGGCCGAGGCCAGGGCGAGTACGGGCGTGCCCGCCGAGACCCTGATCTCCACCCGCCCCTGGGACAGGGGGTGGTTCTGCCCCCGGACCAGTTCGGCCGTCATCGTGCAGCCCTCCCCCGTGCCCTTGTGCTTCTGTTCTGACGCTCTACAGCACTGCCGTACTGCCGTACTGCCGTACTGCCGTACTGCGATGCTGCCGTGTTGCTTACAGGTGCGGCAGGATCGCCGGCATCAGGTCCTGGAAGGTCCGTCCGTTGGCCGGGTTGCCGAGGGCCGTCATCTGCCAGCCGCTACCGAGGCGCGACACCTTCGCCATGATCTGCGCGGTGTACTGGCCACCGCCGTCCAGCGTGTAGCGGGCCAGCTCCTGGCCGTTGGTCTCGTCGACGATGCGGCAGAACGCGTTCTGTACCTCCTGGAACGTCTGGCCGGTGAACGAGTTCACCGTGAAGACGATCTGGTCGATGTGCACCGGCACGCGCTGCAGGTCGACGAGGATCGACTCGTCGTCCCCACCCTGGCCGGCGCCGCCGATGAGGTTGTCACCCGTGTGCCGGACCGAGCCGTCGTCGCTCTGCAGGTGCCGGAAGAACACGACGTCCACGGGCTGCTTGTCGGCGAAGAGCACCGCCGACGCGTCCAGGTCGATCTCCCGGGTCCGCGAGCCGAACAGGCCGCGGCGCTTGGCCGCCTGCCAGCCGAGGCCCATCCGGACCGCGGTCAGCGTGCCTCCGTCCTGCTTCTGCAGACTGATGGCCTGACCCTTGGTCATGTTGACCGTCACGCGCTGTCCCCTCTCCATAGCCCGCCCCACTTGTACGGGCGCAGCGTGTACCTGCGGCTGGAGCCAACCCTACTGACCGGCTCCGGGTCAGGCGAGGCCCGCTTCCTTCATCTGCCGCAGCTCCTTCTTCAGCTCGCTCACCTCGTCGCGGATCCGGGCCGCCACTTCGAACTGGAGCTCGGCGGCGGCGCCCCGCATCCGTTCGGTCATCTGCTCGATGAGCGCGGCCAGTTCCTCGGCCGGTCGGTCGGTCGGCACCGCGGCGGCCTTGGCACCCTTGCCCCGCTTGGCCGCCTTGCCACCGGCTGCTGCACCCTGCACCGTCTTCGCACCGCTGCCGAGTGCGGGCACGGGCGCCTTGGCACCCTTGCCGTCCTTCGACTGACGGTAGCCGGTGCCGAGCAGTTGTTCGGTGTCCAGCTCCTCCCGGGCGATGGTGGCGACGATGTCGTTGATCTTCTTGCGCAGCGGCTGCGGGTCGATGCCGTTGGCCTCGTTGTACGCGATCTGCTTCTCCCGGCGCCGGTTGGTCTCCTCGATGGCCCTCTCCATCGCCGGGGTCACCCTGTCCGCGTACATGTGCACCTGGCCGGACACGTTGCGCGCCGCACGGCCGATGGTCTGGATCAGCGAGGTCCCGGAGCGCAGGAAGCCCTCCTTGTCGGCGTCGAGGATCGCCACCAGCGACACCTCGGGCAGGTCGAGGCCCTCGCGCAGGAGGTTGATGCCGACCAAGACGTCGTACTCGCCGGCCCGCAGCTCGCGTAGCAGCTCGATCCGGCGCAGCGTGTCGACGTCGCTGTGCAGGTAGCGGACCTGGATGCCGAGCTCAAGGAAGTAGTCCGTGAGGTCCTCGGCCATCTTCTTGGTGAGGGTGGTGACCAGGACGCGTTCGTCCTTCTCCACCCGCTGCCGGATCTCGTGGACCAGGTCGTCGATCTGTCCTTCGGTGGGCTTGACCACGACCTCGGGGTCGACGAGGCCGGTGGGACGGATGATCTGCTCGACGAAGCCGTCGCTGCGGGAGAGCTCGTACGCGCCGGGGGTCGCCGAAAGGTAGACCGTCTGGCCGATCCGCTCCTGGAACTCCTCCCACTTCAGCGGGCGGTTGTCGAGCGCGGAAGGCAGCCGGAAGCCGTGGTCGACCAGGGTCCGCTTGCGCGAGGCGTCACCCTCGTACATGGCGCCGATCTGCGGCACGGTGACGTGCGACTCGTCGATGACGAGGAGGAAGTCCTCCGGGAAGTAGTCGATGAGGGTGTTGGGTGCGGAGCCGCGTTCACGGTCGTCCATGTGCAGCGAGTAGTTCTCGATGCCGGAGCAGGACCCGATCTGGCGCATCATCTCCAGGTCGTACGTGGTGCGCATGCGCAGTCGCTGCGCCTCCAGCATCTTGCCCTGCTTCTCCAGCTCGGCGAGGCGCTCGGCCAGCTCCGCCTCGATGCCGGCGATCGCCTTCTCCATGCGCTCGGGGCCGGCGACGTAGTGGCTGGCGGGGAAGACGTACAGCTCACGGTCCTCGCTGATGACCTCGCCGGTCAGCGGGTGCAGGGTCGAGAGGGCCTCGATCTCGTCACCGAACATCTCGATGCGTACGGCCAGTTCCTCGTACACCGGGAAGATCTCGATGGTGTCGCCGCGCACGCGGAAGGTGCCGCGGGTGAAGGCCATGTCGTTGCGCGTGTACTGGATGTCCACGAAGCGGCGCAGCAGCTGGTCCCGGTCGATCTCCTCCCCGACCTTGAGGGGGACCATCCGGTCGACGTACTCCTGCGGGGTACCGAGGCCGTAGATGCAGGACACGGACGCGACGACGATCACGTCCCGCCGGGTGAGCAGCGAGTTGGTCGCGGAGTGGCGCAGCCGCTCCACTTCCTCGTTGATCGAGGAGTCCTTCTCGATGTAGGTGTCCGACTGCGGTACGTACGCCTCGGGCTGGTAGTAGTCGTAGTACGAGACGAAGTACTCGACGGCGTTGTTCGGCAGGAGCTCGCGGAACTCGTTCGCCAGCTGGGCGGCCAGCGTCTTGTTCGGCGCCATCACCAGGGTCGGGCGCTGGAGCTTCTCGATCATCCAGGCGGTGGTGGCCGACTTGCCGGTGCCGGTCGCACCCAGCAGGACGACATCCTTCTCACCTGCACGGATGCGCTTCTCCAGCTCGGCGATGGCCGCCGGCTGGTCGCCGCTGGGCTGGTAGGGGCTGACGACCTCGAAAGGCGCCACCGTGCGTTCGATCTTCGATACGGGCCGCATGGGTCAACCGTACGACCCTCCACTGACACGACGGTATCCGCGCGGATCGCGGCGCTGCCCCGGCGCGTCCGGCGAACGGAGTGCATGTCCCCCTTTCTGGTCCGTTTGTCGTAGTTCGGTGGCGGCCCCGTGATCTTCAACGCCATGATCGCGGTACAGGTCCCGCCGTGAAGTGCATCGCCGCAACGTCTCCCATTCCGCACAAGTCTGACGCAGGAACAGGGCTCCCGAACCGAGGAGAACGCACATGTACGTCCGCCCCGCCGCCGTGGCCGCCGCCGCATTCCTGGGCTTCACCCTGACCGTGCTGGGCGGGACGACCTCGTCCGCCGCCACCGGCCCGTCCTCCTCCACCGGCCCCGCCTCCCCCACCGGCAAGACCGGGCCGCTGGGCCCCGTCGTGTACGCCCACCGGGGGGCTTCGGCGTACGCCCCGGAGAACACCCTGGCCTCCATCGACCTCGCCATGCGGATGGGCTTCGACTGGGTCGAGAACGACGTCCAGCGCACCAAGGACGGCGAGCTCGTCGTGATCCACGACGACACCCTGGCCCGCACCACCGACGTCGAGCAGGCGTTCCCGGACCGCAAACCCTGGCACGTCAAGGACTTCACGTACGCGGAGATCGCCACGCTCGACGCGGGCAGCTGGTTCGGCGCGGGGTTCGCCGGCACCCGTGTCCCGACCCTGCGGGAGTACCTCGACCGGGTACAGCGCAACCAGCAGCGACTGCTGCTGGAGATCAAGAAGCCCGAGATCTACCCCGGGATCGAAGAGCAGACGCTCCAGGTACTGGATGAGGCCGGCTGGCTCGACGAGGGCCATGTGCAGCGCCGCCTGGTCGTGCAGAGCTTCAGTGCCGACTCCGTACGCATCGTGCACGAGATGCGACCGGACCTGGTGACGGCTTTCCTGGGCACCCCGACCGTTGCCGACCTCCCGAAGTACGCCCAGTTCACCGACCGGATCAACCCGTGGCACACCACCATCTCGGCGGACTGGGTGACGGCGGTGCACGGCCTGCTCGGCGCCCACGGCAGGGCCATGGAAGTGGACACGTGGATCGTGGACGACCCGGCGACCGCCCGGAAGGTACAGGGGATGGGCGTGGACGGGATCATCACCAACGCCCCCGACGTCGTACGGAAGGCGGTGCTCGGGGCCTTCGCGCACTGAGCCCCCGGTGCCGCCGGCGGCCCGCCGCGCGGCGGCACCGACCGGGCTGATGCTCCTATTGGCAGTCAAGGGCTGCTGAGAACCTGAGGGTGGCCCGGTCAGGTTTGGTTGGGGTGCAGGGCGACACTGTCCGATCCGACG